>NZ_LQPW01000087.1 GCF_002116635.1 Mycobacterium szulgai
GCGGTGCTGGTGTTGGAACGTTTAAGTGATGCCCGCCGTCACGGGCATCGGGTGTGGGCGGTGATCGCGGGTTCAGCGGTCAATCAAGACGGTGCCTCTAACGGGTTGACCGCTCCTAACGGGCCCGCCCAACAACGCGTGATCACTCAGGCCGCGGCTAACGCTGGAGTCGGGTTGGACCAGGTTGATGTGGTCGAGGCCCACGGCACGGGCACCACGTTGGGTGACCCGGTCGAAGCCGGGGCCCTGATCGCCACCTACGGCGCTCACCGCGACCCCGACCAGCCGTTGTGGCTGGGCTCGGTCAAATCCAACATCGGCCACACTCAGGCCGCCGCGGGGGCGGCCGGGCTGATCAAAATGATCCAGGCCCTGCATCATCAGGTGCTGCCGGCCACCTTGCATATCGACCAACCCAGCCCCCATATCGACTGGTCACACGGCACCGTGCAACTGCTGAGCCAGGCCCAGCCCTGGCCGGTGAGCGAGCACGTGCGCACCGCGGCGGTGTCCTCGTTCGGGATCAGCGGCACCAACGCGCATGTGATTGTGCAGCAGGCCCCCGATGAGCCGGCGGTCTCTGACACCGACACCACCACCACACCACCGGGGGAGTCGGGCGAGTCGGCCCAGCCCACGGTGTTGGTGTGGCCGTTATCGGCGCGCAGCAGTGCCGCGTTACGCGCTCAGGGCGCTCGATTGCGCCAACACCTGCTTGAGCAGCCCGAGGTATCGCTGCGGGATCTGGCCTACAGCCTGGCCACCACCCGCAGCCATCACCCCCACCGGGCCGCGATCAGCACCAGCAGCACCAGCGGCGGGGCACGCGAAAGCTTGTTGGAGGCCCTGCACGCGCTGGGTCATGACCAGCCCCATCCCGGGCTGGCCATCCACCACCTGCGGACCCAGCCGGGCGCTAAGACGGTGTTCGTGTTGCCCGGTCAAGGCGCTCAATACCCGGGTATGGCCGCCGACCTCTACAACCACCACCGCGGATTCGCCGCCGCCCTCGACGA
>NZ_LQPW01000088.1 GCF_002116635.1 Mycobacterium szulgai
GGCGGTCCCGACAGTCGTGGCTATCGAGATCGATTGTGCAGCTGCGGCATCGAGTGTGTAGCCAGAGCGGGGAATCCCCGCTACGAGCGCCAAGAGCGCACACCCGAAGCCGCCAGCTCACAGAAGAAGCCACGGCCCTCGGGGCGGCCCGCGGCGGGCGGTCCCGACAGCCGTGGCTATCGAGATCGATTGTGCAGCTGCGGCATCGAGTGTGTAGCCAGAGCGGGGAATCCGCGCTACGAGCGCCAAGAGCGCACACCCGCAGCCGCCAGCTCACAGAAGAAGCCGCCGCCAAGAGCTCACACTCGAAGCCAAACGTGCCAAGGCTTAGCCCATCACCGTGCCGGAGGAATCCGCATTGCGCTCACGCTTACGCGAGAACGCCCCGAGGTTGAGGTCGTGGCCGGTATGCGGACATGTGTAGTGGACGGGTTCGGCGTCGTGATCGTGGCCAGTCTCAACTGCGTCGATGATGCGGTCCAGGATCGAGCCGATGATCGGGGCGTTCTTGAATTGGTTTCCGCTGGTACCGATTCCGACGTAGAAGCCAGGCAGCGCCGTCTTGTCGTATATCGGCGTCCAATCCTCGGCCACGTCGTAGACACCGGCAATGCCCTTGGGCCGGTTCGGAACGGTCATCTCGGGAAAGCGGCGAGCGGCGCGGGTGATCTGAGCCTCGTACCGCTCGACGGTCGGGTTCAGGTTGGCCGCATCGGGGTCGTCGATCCAATCGAGCGGGTCACACTCGGGCTCGGTGCCGCCGACCAGCATGTTGCCCGCCGAATCGGGTCGCAGATAGACGCCGAGGTCCAGATCACAGATCGCGGGCAACCGGTCGCGCAGGGACGCCGGCGCAGGTACGTGATGCACCTCCTGGCGCATGGGGGCGACTTTGATGGTGAAATCACAGGTGGCGCCCACCATCTGGTTGAGACGGCTGGACCAAGGGCCGGCCGCGTTCACCAGGACGGGCGCCTCGATCGGTTCGTGTCCGTCGACCATCACACGCCACAGCCCACCGACACGGTCGATTGATACGACGTGACGGCGGAATGCGAAACGCGCGCCCCGGTGTGCGGCGGCCGCGGCCAGGTTGGCGGCGGCCAGGCGTGGGTCGTCGATATATCCCCCATCGGGGTTGTACAACGCTCCGAGGTTGCCGAGCGCATCATCGAAGAATTCGTCGGAATCTATCGGCTTGGGCGGGTAGTACGCACCGGTGTCGATGCCGTTGACCCGTTTGGCCAGTGTCTTGGCATCCCACACCTCATACGGGATACCGGCCCGCTCGAACAGCTCGACCAACCGCTGTCGTGGAATCACCGGGACGTCGAGAAGAATTTTGCCGCATCGATGAAACCGCGCCATTCCGTTGGGATCTCGGTAGCCGAGGTGTTCTTCCCAGTCCTCCCAACAGAACTTCGACTCCCAGGCGGCAGCAACGCCTTCCCAGGTGGAGTAGCTGAACCGGATGAGCGCGCTCGACGCGCTGGTCGATCCCATACCGGCGGCACCGGCCTTGTCGAGCACGAGCACATCCACTCCGCGCCGCGACAACTGCAGAGCCGTGGAACAGCCGACGATTCCGGCACCGATGATGACGGCGTCAGCCGTGAGAGTCATGCATAGACGCTAGTACGCGGCGCTATCGCTTGGTCTCGTCCGGAAGTTGATGGCGGGATTGGTGCAGTGCGGGCGCGTCCGGGTCCTCGCCCTGGTGGTCAAGCTGAACCTGCTCGCGACGCTGCTCCTCGGTCGCCTTCGTAGCGTCCCTGGGCGTCGACGCTGATTGTTCAGCCACGCGAATCTCCTCTGGCCGCTGACAAATGAGCTACCAGCCAGGATCCCCGGATATGCCCGCGGCCAAACCGGCTAGCACGGTGTTGCATCACGGCTCCCCCGCCGTTACGATCTGCAATGTGATCCGTATTACGGTTCTATTTGAACCGCTATACGGTTATCGACTAATTCTCGAATCAGGAGCAAACCGATATGACTCTTCGCAGCACAACCAGATACGCGCTGCTGGCCTTGGGCGCCCTGGCCGCCGCGGGTTGGCTGGCCTACAACCCGGCTGACACCGCAAGCGCCACGCAGAGCACCGACACGACGTCGCCGTCGACCTCAGTTCCGACGACGACCCCCACCCCGCTCACCACACTTCCGCCACCATCGACGCTCTCCGCGCCGCCGGCCCCGTCCGCGCCGCCGGCGCCGCCGCTGCCGTAATCCCCGGCAGCCCAAGGGTGCACGCGATCTGGAAGGGGGATCGCGTGCACCGCGGCGGTTTTTGCGGTAAATCATTCGATGGTGAGCCGTTTGAAGGTGTTTGGCGCCACGGTCGCAGTTGCCGTGCTGGCGATGTCGACGGCGACGACCGCGCGCGCCGACTCGGGCGTTTCCAACGGCCAAACCTATGGTGTGACAACGACCTCGATAACCGGGTCCACGCCGGATAATCGCGGCCATTGGAGCGCCCAAGTGGGCCAGCTCTCCGACGGCGACACGGGCGTGCGAGACGCGTTCAACCAAGCCAGCGCCGCGTCAGCGCGTGGTCAGATCGATCAAATACTCGCCGCTATGAGCCCCGACGTGGAATGGTCCTTCGAATCCAAATCGACCGTGACATTCCGCGCGGCCGCAATTGCCGAAGTCATCAAGGGCGTTTACTACGCCAAAAGGGCCGCTCATGGAACCGACTCTGTGAGCACCGTCGTCATCGACAGCCGCTCGGCCAAGCCCGTCACCTTGGCCGGACTGTTCAGCAATGAACAAGCCGGCCTGAACCGGCTTTCGGAGCAAACCAAGCTGATCTTCCCGCAGGTATACGGCGGCCCCGCGCCGATGCCCGACGAGCAAGGAAACAAGCCGATCCCGGAGAACTTCGCCAACTGGATTCCGACGTCGGCTGGAATGCAGCTCCATTTCACCGACTACCAGTTCGGCCACGGCCTACCGGTGATCACCGTGCCCTGGTCCGCACTCAGTGACGTACTGGCCACCGACATGGTGGCCCTGACGCACGATTGAGGTTAAGCCAGGCGCTCGCCCGGTTCCAGCTGCTCAGCGGCTTCGCGATCGTCCTCGTCGGCGGGCTCGGTGGCTGAGACCAGGCCCGGCTTGGAAGCACCCGCCGAGGCACCCGAACCCATCCCGCTGCCCAGCGGAGCGGCACCGCTCATCGCCGACGAACCGGCGTTGGCGGCGGTCGAAACCATCGGCGACGACGACGCCTCCACCACCTGAGACACCAGCGGGGTCCGCGCCAGCGCTTCGGCCGGCGCCTTGGCCGCTCCTAAAAGCCCGCCGCCCACTGTCGAACCACCGGCCGCTGCCGGACGAGACATGGTCGCGGCGCTGGTCGTCAGCACGCCAGCGGCGTTGACGTCGGAATCGTTGTACATGCGGGCGATGTCGGTGAGCGCCGTGCCCGTGCGCATAAGTTCTTCTTGCGCCGCGGTGTTCGACGCCAGCATGGAGGCTGCTTCCTGGGCAAACGCCAGTACAGCCTGCGCAGAAACCTCTTCGGCGCCCGCCGGAATCAGCCCGCTCAACACCGACGTCGCCGCCGTACTTCCGGCACTGACGCCCTGGCTGCCGATGTCGACCAACTGCGAGCCGATATCGCCAGCGGCCGGGTCGTGGGACATGGAATCCATTTACCTGCTGCTCCTGTCTATCGAGGCATCGGCGGTAACGACGACCGCCGGGCAAAACCGGCGGTCAACAGGCCCGATGCGCAAGACGTTGGGTCAATTCTAAACCGGGCGCAGGGGTGACCCAGTCACCAAAATGGCTCGACCGGCCCGACCTCAGCAGGTCGGTGAGCACAATGCGCAAAACCAGGTAATCGCTGGTAACTCCGACTTTCGTGCACAAGCGCGACGCCGCTATCTCCGCGCCATAGCTTGGGCCCATGCAACCCATGTCATTTGGTCCGGCGACCGGCGATATCGGCGGACAGGTCGTCGAACTGGGGAAAGCCGCCCTCGATGCGGCCGGGAAGGCCGCGGCGTCGGTGACCGGACTGGCTCCCGCCGGCGCCGACGAGGTCTCCGCCCAGGCGGTCACGGCCTTTCACTCCGAGGCCGCCGCCGCGCTAGCCGCCAACCAGGCCGCCCAACAAGAACTGGTGCGCACGGGTACGGCGTTCACCCAGATCGCGCAGACCTACACCGACGTCGACCAGACCGCGGCCAGCACCCTGGTATTCGGCGTTAATCCGGCGATCGGCCGCTGATCCGCCGTCTGGGGCGATGCGCAGGACTGGTGACTTCACTGATTCGAGGCGCGCCCGCCGGCGCGACGCTGTGACGGTGCTGGATGAACACCCGGCAGAACCAAGCCCCCGTCGCACGACGCCGCATTCCCGCCGCCCAGGAGGACAGGCCATGGCAGCACCGATCACCCACCACCCGGCGCCGGCGGTGGACACGGAGAAGTTGACCATCCGCAGGCTGCTTGACGAGCCGCTGATGTCCAGCGCCCGCGTGGTGGCCGGCCACGAGCAACTCAACCGCGAGTTGACGTGGCTGCTGCCGCTGACTGAGGTTCCTCCTCGGCCGGACTCACTTGATGATGTCGCGCTCTATGCCCGCCCCGAGGCGTTGCTGACCAACGGCACCATGCTGACCGCGATAGCGGCCCGGGGCGCCACGATGCTGGTGGTCGACGGGCCGATCCCAACCGACTTCCCGCGCGCTGGACTGCCCGGCACTCTGGTGGTCATCGAGATGGCGTTCCCGGTGGGATTTGCCTCCCTCAATCGGCTGTTGGCCGAGCTGACGCTCAGCCGGGAACTGCAGTCGATGCGCTACTCCACGCACGTGTATGCGTCCCTGTCGGGGCTGTTCCACCGCGGCGCAGGCATGCAGATGCTGCTGCGCGAGGTATCCAATCTGGCCCGCAATCCCGCACTGGCACTCAACGCCCGCGGCCAGGTCGTAGCCCAGAACGGACTGGCCGACGAAGCCGTCGAGACGCTGTCCGGCTCAGTGCGGCGCATGCTGTCGACCGGCGTTCCCGCCGCACAACGCTCCACCCAACACAACATCCGCGTGGCCAGGGTCGCCGGCCCTCGCGACAGCGTATGGACGTGCATCGCCAGCACGATCCAGTTCGGCAAGGCACCCCAGGGTTGGGTGGTGGTCCTGGTCCCCAGTGACTGTGTCCCCACCCAGGACCTGGTGCGCCACCGTATCGTCACCGAACAGGCAACAGCGGTGATCGGCTCGGAGATGCTGCGCCAGCGCAGTGTCGATGAAGCCGAAGAGCGCGCCCGCGGCGACTTCATCCAAGCCCTGGTGCACGGCAGCTTCTCCAGCGAACACGAACTGCGCGCCCGCGCCGACCACCACGAAATCGACATCGATTCCCCCTTCGGGGTTTTCGTCGCCTACGGTGTGCTCCCCCACCCCGTGGACAATCCGGCCGCCGGCATGATCCGGCTGGCGCGCTACGCCGCCAACATCTGCGCCGATTCCTCCGTGCGCACCGACGCGACCGTCATCGGCGATGTCCTGGTGGTGGTGCGCACCCTGCGCGACGGCAACGACGCGGCGCTGGTGCAGCAGATGGCCGACTTCGCGAACTCGATGCACCACGAACTCGAGCAGCGCTGCCGCGCTTCGGTCGCCGTCGCCTACGGACGGCCTTCACCCGGCGCTCACCGGGTGTCCGACAGCTACCGCGAGGCCCGCATCGCGCTGGGCATCGCCCGCCGACTGGGGCGCACCAGCGCCATCTCCTACCAGGAACTGCGCAGCTTCACCATGTTGGCCGAGATCGCCGACACGCCAAACAGCCGGCAACTGGTCCAGGAGATCGTCGAGCCGCTGCGCGGAGGCCACAACCTGCTCGAGACGCTGACCAGCTACCTGTCCCTCGGCGGCAACGCCACCCTCGCCGCCCGTGCCCTCAACGTCCACCGCAACACGATGCTGGCAAAAATGGACCGGATCTCTGAGACGATCGGCCTGGACATCCGCGAACCGGAGAACCAATTCACCCTGTGGCTCGCCATCCGGCTCAATTTGCTGGCCGAGGTCACGGCGGCCACCGATCGCGAGGCCAGTTTCCACTGACGCCGCTCACCTTGCCGGCCGGCCGGCCAAACCGCCCAGACCCGGCAAGGGCAAATCGCAGCGAAACCGGGGTGCGTTGACCAAGCGACGAAGTACCCTGCACTAGAGAGTGCCTTCCGCTGCGGATCCTGACGACATCTGAATAGCCAATTCCGTTCTGTGGCAGGCACTTCGGCGTATGTGCGGAAGGTACGGCCGAATGGGAGATGCTCGTCAGTTAGGAGACAGGGATGTCTTTTGTGGTCACCCAGCCAGAGATCTTGGCAGCAGCGGCTGGGAACTTGCAGGGGATCGGTTCTGCCGTCTCGGCTGAGAGTGCGGCCGCATATGCCCCGACGACCGGGGTGACTCCCGCTGCTGCCGACGAGGTTTCCGCTCGGACCGCGGCGCGTTTCGTCGCTCATGCGCAGCTATATCAGGCGATGAGTGCACAGGCCACCGCGATTCACGACATATTCGTGACCACGCTGGCGGCCAGCGCCGATTCCTATGCGGACACCGAGACCGCCAACGCGATCGCGGCCGGCTAAATGGACTTCGGGCAGTTGCCGCCAGAGGTCAATTCGGGCCGGATGTATGCCGGTCCGGGAGCGGGATCGATGCTGGCGGCCGCCAACGCCTGGGATGGTTTGGCCGCGGTGCTCAACTCCGCGGCGGTTTCCTATGCGTCCGTGGTTGCCGGACTGGCCGCTGAATCGTGGATGGGACCGGCGTCCGCGTCGATGGCGGCGGCGGCGGCGCCCTATGCGGCGTGGCTGAGTATCGCCGCAACGCAGGCCGAGCAGACTGCGGCGCAGGCCCGCACGGCCGCCGCGGCCTTTGAGGCAGCGTTTGCGATGACGGTGCCGCCCCCGCTGATCGCGGCCAACCGCAGCCAGGTGCTGTCGCTGATCGCGACCAACATTCTGGGCCACAACAGCCCGTTGATCGAGGCTTTGCAGGCGGATTACGCCGAGATGTGGGCGCAGGATGCCGCCGCCATGTACGGCTATGCGGGCGCATCCGAGGCCGCATCGACGTTGTCGCCATTCAGCCAGCCATCCCAGGCCGCCGACCCGGCGGCCGCGGCAGCCGGCGCTGCCGACTCGATTACGAACACGCAGGCGGTGCTGGGTCAGCTGTCGTCCATCGCCCCCCAAGCGCTGCAGGGGCTGGCCTCGCCCGGATCCTCCGCCGCGCTGCCGTCGGCGGCCGCGGTCCAGCCGGCGGCCAGCATCTCAATCCCCACTCCCATAGGCGATTTGGACATCGTCGCCGCCTACATCGCGGTAACCGCGACCGCCAGCCTGGCGCTGTCCGCGGTGAACACGACCAGGCCCTGGATCTATGCCTATGGCGGCAATCACAGCGCCACGCCCGTCCCGTCGGGCGGATTGGAACCCACTCAGGGGGAAGGCATCGCGTCCATTGAACCGGCGCCGGGCGCCGGCGCCGGCGGCGCTGCCGCGTCGGCCGGTGTGGGCGAGGCGACCTTGGTCGGCGCGTTGTCGGTGCCACACAGTTGGACCATGGCCGCACCGGAGATCAAGCTGGCTGTCGAGTCGCTGCCCGGCAGCAGCGTCAGCGCCGCGCCGATCGACATGGGCGGCGGAGCTCCGGCGGGCCTGTTGAGCGGCATGGCGCTGGCGAGCCTGGCCGGGCGCAACACAGCCGGCACCGGCAACCGCAGCGACACGGGCACCGGCACTGGTACGGACGACCAGGATCAGACCAAGCGCAAGCCCACGGTCGTCGTGATACAGAAGCCGCCGCCACCCAGTGAACCGGCGCGTTAGCGAAAATGCCAGCGGCAGTTCATCTTTCAGCACCGTCCGAAGCTGAGGCTGCGGTCACAGTTTCATGTCACCGTGTGCGGGGAATAGGCAGTGCATGGTTGAGCCCGAACGCGCCCAAATGACGGTCACAGCTGAGGTGTGGCGTGGGAAGGCCTACCCGTTGGGCGCGACGTACGACGGCTCGGGCACCAATTTCGCTCTCTTCAGCGAAGTCGCCGAGCGGGTCGAATTGTGCCTCTTCGACCCAGACGGCGCCGAGAGCCGCGTCGCGCTGCCCGAAGTCGACGGGTTCGTGTGGCATGGCTTCCTGCCCGGCGTCGAACCCGGCCAACGCTATGGCTACCGGGTGCACGGGCCCTACGATCCTGCCGCCGGTCATCGATGCAACCCGAACAAGCTGCTGCTGGATCCCTACTCGAAGGCCATCGACGGCTTCTTCGAGTGGAACCAGTCGCTGTTCGGCTACAACTTCGGCGATCCGGACAGCCGCAACGACGACGACTCCGCGGCCAGCATGCCCGCCTCGGTGGTGATCAACCCGTACTTCGACTGGGGAATCGACCGGCCGCCCAGCCACGACTACGCCGACAGCGTGATCTACGAAGCGCACGTCAAGGGACTCACCCACCAGCATCCGGAGATTCCCGAGCGCCTTCGCGGCACCTACGCCGGGATCGCCGAGCCGGTCATCATCGACCATCTGCACAACTTGGGCATCACCGCGATCGAGCTCATGCCGGTCCACCACTTCGCCAACGACTCCACGCTGATCGACAAAGGGCTGTCAAATTACTGGGGCTACAACACAATCGGCTTCTTCGCCCCCGACACCAAGTACTCCTCGGCGACCACCCCGGGCGGGCAGGTGCAGGAATTCAAGACCATGGTCCGCACCCTGCACGAAGCGGGCATCGAGGTGATCCTCGACGTCGTCTACAACCACACCGCCGAGGGCAACCACCTGGGCCCGACGCTGTGCATGCGCGGAATCGACAACGCCGCTTACTACCGGCTGGTCGACGACGACAAGCGCTACTACATGGACTACACCGGCACCGGCAACAGCCTCAATGTCGGCCACCCGCATACCCTGCAGCTGATCATGGACTCGTTGCGGTACTGGGTGACCGAGATGCATGTCGACGGGTTCCGTTTCGATCTGGCCGCTACCCTGGCGCGCGAGTTCTACGAGGTGGACCGGCTGGCTGCCTTTTTCGAGCTGGTGCAACAGGATCCGATCGTCAGTCAGGTGAAGCTGATCGCCGAGCCCTGGGACGTCGGGCCCGGCGGCTACCAGGTGGGCAACTTCCCGCCGCAGTGGACGGAATGGAACGGCAAATACCGCGATACCGTGCGCGACTTCTGGCGGGGCGAGGATTCCAGCCTGGGTGAATTCGCCTCTCGCTTCACCGGTTCGGCTGACCTTTACGAACATACGGCCCGCCGTCCGGTGGCCTCGATCAATTTCGTCACCGCCCACGACGGCTTCACCCTGCGCGACCTGGTGTCCTATAACGAAAAACACAACGAGGCCAACGGCGAGGACAACAACGACGGCGAAAGTCACAACCGGTCCTGGAACTGCGGGGTCGAAGGGCCCACCGACGACCCGGCCGTCAACGAACTCCGTGGTCGTCAGCAACGCAACTTCCTTGCCACACTCCTGCTTTCCCAGGGCGTACCGATGCTGTGTCACGGCGACGAACTCGGACGCACCCAGGCAGGCAACAACAACGGCTTCTGCCAGGACAGCGAAATCACTTGGATTAATTGGGAGCACGCCGACACCGACCTAATCGAATTCAGCCGGCTGGTTTCCGGCCTTCGAGCCGAACATCCGATATTTCGCCGGCGGCGGTTCTTCGACGGCCGCCCCGTGCGCCGCCGCGGCGCAGAGGGGCTGCCGGACATCTCCTGGTTTCGGCCCGACGGCTCGGAGATGAGCGAAGAGGATTGGGATGCGGGATTCGGAAAGGCGATTGGTGTTTATCTCAATGGCCACGGCATCCCCGATCGCGATCAGCGTGGCCAGCCGGTGATCGATGACTCGTTCTTGTTGCTGTTCAATGCTCACCACGAAGCACTCGAATTCACCCTTCCACCAGAGCAATTCAGCCCGGCGTGGACCCTCGTCGCCGATACCGGTGCCGCAACGGGGTCGCCGGAAACCACACACGCGTTGGATAGCGGCGCCACGGTAAAGCTTGCGGCTCGCTCATTGAGCGTGTTGATCGCGGGCGCGCCGGGGTCTTCGGAGTGATCGTCGGCAACAACATGCTTGTCGATGTTTGTCATGGGCGGTCGGTGGTAATGCACCCAAAGAGGTGAGCGCGTTGGCCGGCCTGCGCGTCCACCCAGGTCCCGTCGGTTCAGCCCGAGAGCCGACGGGACCGCCTTTTGTGGGCATCATTTTGTGGGTCTCGTCACAGTCACGTAGTACCGTGCCGCGTATGGACGGCAGTACCGGTGTGTGGATTCTGGGCGGTTACCAAAGCGACTTCGCGCGCAACCTCACCAGGGAGGGCCGCGACTTCGCCGCGTTGACCGCGGAGGTGGTCGAGGCCACCCTGGCGGCGGCGCAGCTGGACGCCGCCGAGATCGGGGTGGTCCACGTGGCAAATGCGTTCGGTGAGATGTTCGCCAGGCAGGGGCACCTGGGGGCCATGCCGGCCACCGTATGCGACGGCCTGTGGGACGCGCCGGCTTCGCGACACGAAGCCGCCTGTGCGTCTGGCAGCGTCGCGACACTGGCCGCGATGGCCGACCTGCGCTCGGGCGCCTACGACACCGCGCTGGTGGTCGGCCTCGAGCTGGAAAAGACGGTGCCGGGCGACGTCGCGGCCCAACACCTGGGCGCGGCCGCCTGGACCGGCCATGAGGGCGCCGACGCGCGTTATCTTTGGCCGTCGATGTTTGCGCAGGTCGCCGACGAATACGACCGCCGGTACGGCTTGGACGAGGCTCACCTACGCGCGATCGCCCAGCTCAACCTCGCCAATGCGCGGCGCAACCCCAACGCCCAGACCCGCACCTGGACGGTGCCGAACCCGATTACCGACGACGATGCGACCAACCCGGTCACCGAGGGACGGCTGCGGCGTTTCGACTGCAGCCAGATGACCGACGGCGGCGCTGGGGTCGTCCTGGTCAACGATGCGTACCTACGCGAACACCCGTCCGCGCGGCCGATCGGCCGCATCGACGGCTGGGGACATCGCACCGTCGGGCTGGGTTTGCGACAGAAACTGGACCGCGCGGCCGACGATCCGTATGTGCTGCCACACGTGCGGGCCGCGGTGCTGGATGCGCTGCGGCGCGCGCAGGTGAGTTTGGACGATGTGGACGGTTTCGAGGTGCACGACTGTTTCACGCCCAGCGAATACCTGGCCATCGACCACATCGGGCTGACCGGCCCGGGCGAATCGTGGAAGGCCATCGAAAACGGTGAGATCGAGATCGGCGGGCGGCTGCCGATCAACCCGAGCGGGGGCCTGATCGGCGGGGGTCACCCGGTGGGCGCATCGGGGGTGCGGATGCTGTTGGATGCGGCCAAACAGGTCAGCGGGTCGGCTGGCGACTATCAGGTTGAGGGCGCCGCGCGTTTCGCCACGCTGAACTTCGGCGGCAGCACCGCCACCACGGTCAGTTTCGTAATCGGCATTGCGGAGGGTTCCTGACATGGACGTTGAGATTGTTGGAAAATTCTTGTCCACGTTGCCCGAGGACGACGACCACCCGTACCGGACCGGGCCGTGGCGGCCGCAGACCACCGAGTGGGACGCTGACGACCTGACCGTATTGTCCGGCGAAGTCCCGGCCGACCTGGACGGCATCTATCTGCGCAACACCGAAAACCCGCTGCACCCGGCGTTCAAGACCTACCACCCGTTCGACGGCGACGGCATGCTACATGTCGTCGGCTTCCGCGACGGAAAAGCGTTCTACCGCAACCGCTTTGTCCGCACCGAGGGCTTTCTTGCCGAAAACGAGGCCGGCGGGCCGCTGTGGCCGGGGCTGGCCGAGCCGGTGCAATTTGCCAAGTGCGAAAAGGGTTGGGGTGCACGAACTTTAATGAAGGATGCGTCGAGCACCGACGTCATCGTGCACCGGGGTATCGCGCTGACCAGCTTCTACCAGTGCGGTGATCTGTACCGGTTGGACCCGTATTCGGCCGACACTTTGGGCAAGGAGACCTGGAACGGCGGATTTCCGTTCGAGTGGGGGGTGTCAGCACATCCCAAGGTGGACAACAAGACCGGCGAACTGCTGTTCTTCAACTACAGCAAGCAAGACCCGTACATGCGCTACGGCGTGGTCGACGAAGGCAACGAACTGGCTCACTACGTCGACATCCCGCTACCCGGACCGCGGCTGCCGCACGACATGGCGTTCACCGAAAACTACGCGATTCTCAACGATTTCCCGCTGTTCTGGGACCCGAGGCTGCTCGAACACAACGTGCACCTGCCGCGCTTCTACCCCGAGATGCCGTCGCGCTTCGCGGTGATCCCGCGCCGCGGGTCTCCGGCCGACATTCGCTGGTTCGAGGCGGACCCGACATTCGTGCTGCACTTCACCAACGCCTACGAGGACGGCGACGAGATCGTGCTCGACGGGTTCTTCGAGGGCGCGCCGCAGCCGTTGGAAGCCGGCGCCAGCAGCAAGTGGGAGAAGCTATTTCGCTTCCTGGCGCTGGATCGGCTGGAGACCCGGCTGCACCGGTGGCGGCTTAACCTGGCCACCGGCGCGGTCACCGAGGAGCAGCTCTCGGAGTCCATCACCGAGTTCGGCACGATCAACGCCGACTACGCGGCCTCTCGCTACCGCTACGTCTACGCCGCCACGGGCAAGCCGGGCTGGTTCTTGTTCGACGGATTGGTCAAGCACGATCTGCGCACCGGGGGCGTTGAGGCTGTTTCGTTTGGCGACGGCGTGTACGGCAGCGAAACCGCGATGGCTCCGCGCGTGGGCAGCTCGGGTGAGGACGACGGCTATCTGGTCACGCTTGTCACCGACATGAACGACGACGCCTCGTATTGTCTGGTCTTTGACGCTTCGCGGGTCGGTGACGGGCCGGTGTGCAAACTTGCTCTGCCAGAACGCATTTCCAGCGGTACGCATTCGACGTGGGTGGCCGGCTCGGAGTTGCGACGCTGGGATACCGCGGAGTCGGCGGCCGGCGCGGTGGGGCTGTAACGGTGTACCCAGCAGGGCGCCGTCCGTCCCACTGGCCCGCGCATTTGGCGTCGATCGGCTCGATCCGATTCGCCCGTCGCTCGTCCAACTTCGCCGAAACGGTGCGGTTCTACCGGGATTTGGTGGGGTTGCCGCTTTATGAGACGTTCGGGGAAAGCTACGGCAGCAACGGGGCGATCTTCGGCCTGCCCAGCTGGAACCTGACGATGGAGATCGTCGAGGCGGTCGAGCCCGTTGCATTGGATCACCACGATCAGCTCTGCCTCTACTTTCCCGATGAGCAGGCGCAGCAGGCGGCCTGCGCGCGGCTGCGTGAGGCCGGCGTCGAGCCGGTTCAGCAACACCCGTACTGGGAGGCCACCGGAGCGGTGACCTACCGCGACCCCGATGGCCGCGAAGTCGTGTTCGCCCCGTTCGTATACGGGGTCAACGAGCCCGCCGACAGCTCCGCCTCGGGCAAGCACGAGTTCCCGTCGGCCTGACTTCAGCGTGCTGACCGGCCACCGAACGCGGCCGTGGCAACCGCCCACAGGGAGCAGGCCAACGCACCCGTCGCACCGACGGCGCCGAGGTAAAACCCGTATTCGGCCGCCACCGGCGGATTGACGTTGAGCTTGTAGTACCACACCGTGAGCGCCACTATGAGCAGCGAAATAAGCAGTGCGGCAAGGGAAGCGAACCGCACGGACAGGCCACGGGCCGCCATCGCCCCAGCCACCAGCAACGTCGAGGACAACAACACGATGAGCTGGCCCGGCCCGAACCCCCGGGGCAGTTCCAGATTGCCGTGGGTGCCGCCGATCGCGTTGGCCCAGCCGCCGCCGTTGACCTTCGTGGCCAGCCAAGGCATCCACGTGCTGACCGACACGAGGACGGCGAAAAGCGCCACCAGCCACCCTGGGCGCAGCCGGCGATTCATGGTTGCGAGATTAGCCGACGCGTTCCTGGGTGACCGAGCGTCACGGTGGCGTGGCGCTGGACAGCGAGCGTCACGGTGGCGTGACGCTCGGCGGGGGCGTCACAGTGGCGTGTGGCGCTCGGCGGCGCGTCAGCTCTGCAGCGACGACAGGTTGAAGACGACACCCGTCGGGTCGCTGGCCGCGGCAAGACGCCCGTAGGGGGTGTCTTCGGCCGCCCGCAGCACGCTGCCGCCGTTGTCGGCGATCACCTGAAGCGTCTTGTCGACATCCTCGGCGCCGAAGAAAATACTCCACTGCGACGGCACATTCTCGGGCAGGAATGCGGCGCCGTCCATCACGCCAAGCAATTGTTGACCGTCGAAAGAGGCCGTGGTGTAGCGGAATTCGTCGGTATCACCGACCTGCTCGGTCTGCCATCCGAATACCTCTCGGTAGAAGTCGACGGCGGCGCGATAGTCGTGCGTGGTGAGTTGGTGCCAGACGGGTGCGCCGGCCTCACCGATCACTTCGAACCCGCGGTGCTCCAGCGGCTGCCACATCCCGAAGAACGCGTTCGACGGGTCGGTCGCCAGGGCCATGAAGCCCTTGGCGGGTACCTCCATAGGTTCCAGGCATCCCGACCCGCCGGCCGCCGTCACCGCGGACACCGTTGCGTTGATATCGGCGGTGTGAAAGTAGGTGGCCCAGTTGTCCGGGGTCTGCCACTCGGGGTTGTTGGCCATCATTCCGGCGACGGGGTGGCCGTCCTTGGCAGCGTTGATGTATCCGCCGTAATCGGGCCCGGCGGACTCGAATGTCCAACCGAATACCGTGCCGTAGAAGTCTTGGGCACGGCCAACGTCCGATGTCGTCAAGTCGATCCAGCACGGAGCGCCCAGTGGTGCGCAGTTACGGGTGGGCACGATGACCTCCTTGTGTTGTCGGCCCCCATTGGGGTTTCACAGGTATCGACTTCCGCGATGGCGCAAACTCATCGGCTTTGGCGCGGGTTGCGACGGGCTGGGCTGCGGACTAGGCCGCGGTCGCGCCGCGGTCACGGGCCGCGGCCTGGGTCGCGATCACGCCGATGCGAACACCGTGACGAACTTCTGCAGCGACTCGCGGATATCGGTTCTCAGTGCGGCGGCGACGACCATGCCGATGGGTCCGAATAGGGCCGGCCCCCCGAGGTGGACGTCGAAGCTGACGATGGAGCCGTCGTCTCGCGGCGTCACCTTGGCGATCAACTTGACCTTGACTCCGCCGGCGCCGTCGCCGTTGAGCGTCATGCCTTCGGGCGGCTTGTAGCGCACGATCGTCCACTTGATGCGGTTGGGCATGCCCTTGACTTCGACATATGACTCGACAACCGTGCCCTTCTCCAGAACCTCGGGCAATTTGGACCGCCACACCTTGTGGATCGTCAGCCACTCCTTGAAACGGGACAGATCCGAGGCGGCCGTCCAGGCGTCCTCGGGCGGCAACGGTACGTCGATGGATCCAGAAAGCTTTGCCATGCGTTCAGCTCTGTTGGCCGGAACCGTCCGGACTCGCGACCTTCTTGGCCTCCTCCTGCACCTTGTGGATGGTGTCGGAGTACTTGCCCTGGGTCTTCTCGTCGACAAATTCGCCGGCCTTGTCGATCGCGGTCTCGACTTTGTCGGCATTCTGCGCCAGCAGGTCCTTTGCCTTGTCCAGGAATCCCATGGTTATGTCCTTTCCCGGTGCTCAATTACAGCCCCCTCGCTGGTCAAACCCTACTTGCCGACGTTAGTCGCGTGATCGGCGGCTACGGCACCGAGCCGGTGAGGAAGAAACCGGATAGCCGGCTGCCAGTGTTGGCAATGCCTGAGATGACACCGGCGACCGAGAGACCGAGAGCATTGGTGTTGGCGATGCCTGACATGGCATTGCCCAGGTTGGTGAGACCCGAGAGGAGCTCGCCGCCGTAATTTTCGAAGCCCGATACGTGCGCTCCGATGTTCCAGAACCCGGAGATGGTGTCGCCCATATTGCCGAAGCCCGACGCATTGCCGGCACCGGAGTTGAAGAAGCCCGACGACGGCGCGTTGGTGGTGTTCCCGAAACCCGGCGCCGCCGGGAAGTGGAATACCGGGACGGTGATGCCGCCGATGTTGCCGGCGATACCCACATTGAGCATCGTCGTGTCGCTACCCAGCGTGAGGTTGAGAGGGATGTCGGAGATCAGGATCTGCGGGATCTGAATGGGGTCGAGTGACGAGTTGAGGGGGACCGTGATGGTGATCGGCAGCCCGGATATGGGCACGTCGAAGTGGATCTCGTCGGTCACGTGGATGGGGATGGTGATGCCCCCGGAGTCTCCGTCGACGACGAGGGAGAGGTTGACCGGGATAGCGGCGGTGGTGTCGCCGTGGATGGTGAAGGGGTTGACCGAGAGGCCGGTGATGTTGCCGGTGATGGGGAGTTTGAGGATGCCGCTGGCGCCCAGGGTCAGCGGGATGGGCGGGATGTTCAGGGTGTAATCGGCCTGCATCAGGCCCTGGCCATCGCCCCGCCAGAAGAACCCGTTATTGGCGTCCCCGGAGTTGAACGCCCCGGTGTTCAGATCTCCGGTGTTAGCGAACCCGGTGTTCAGATCCCCGGTGTTGTAGCTGCCGGTATTGGTATGCCCGGGGTTAAACGACCCGGTGTTCAACGTCCCGGCATTGAAGTTGCCCGAGTTGTAACTGCCCGCATTGGCCCACCCGGTATTCAACACACCCGAGTTGAACACCCCACTGTTGGCCATGCCGCTGTTAGCGATCCCCGTGTTGAACCCACCCGAGTTGGCGATCCCGAAATTCCCCGTCCCCGAATTGAAGAACCCCACATTATTACTACCGGAGTTGAACAACCCCACATTCCCCGACCCCGAATTCCAGCCCCCGAACCCCACCTGACCACTCCCGGTCAACCCGACCCCAATATTGCCCGACCCCGTATTCGCCAACCCAATATTCCCCAACCCCGTATTACCCAACCCGAAGTTATAGTCACCCCCATTACCAAACCCCACATTATAAGCACCCAAATTCCCCGGCCCCACATTATAATCACCCACATCCGCCAACCCTGCATTGAACACACTCACCCCAGCACCGGAGAAGAACAACCCCGACAGGTTGTCCCCAGCATTGCCCACCCCCGACGTCACCAACCCCAACACATTGGTATTGCCCACCCCCGACAACGACTCACCCATATTGGTCAACCCCGACAACAACCCCCCGACATTCTTATACCCCGAAGCCAGCGACGCGTTGTTCCAGAACCCCGAAACCGCCTTCCCGACATTCCCGAACCCCGAAGCACTCCCATCCCCAGAATTAAAGAAACCCGACGACGGAGCATCCGTCGTATTCCCAAACCCCGGCGCCGCAGAGAAATGGAAAACCGGAACCGAAACCCCACCCACCGTGCCACCCACATTCGCCACCAACGACGTCGTATCACCACCAACCACAAAATCATGGAAATCGATCACATTGAACGTGATGCGCGGAGTGGTGATGACGCTCAGGCGATTGTCGATCGTCAGACCCAGCACCAGCGGCAACGGCGGTATCGGAACCGCGACGTTCACGTCGACGACAGGGATATGGACGTTCACGCTCAGCGCACCGGTATCGAACCCGTTGATGGTGACATCGAGGTTCAGCGGAATTCCGCCACCGTCGCTCCCGTGCACGGTGAAGGGGTCGACGGATAGGCCGGTGATGTTGCCGGTGATGGGGAGTTTGAGGATGCCGCTGGCGCCCAGGGTCAGCGGGATGGGCGGGATGTTCAGGGTGTAATCGGCCTGCATCAGGCCCTGGCCATCGCCCCGCCAGAAGAACCCGTTATTGGCGTCCCCGGAGTTGAACGCCCCGGTGTTCAGATCCCCGGTGTTAGCGAACCCGGTGTTCAGATCCCCGGTGTTGTAGCTGCCGGTATTGGTATGCCCGGGGTTAAACGACCCGGTGTTCAACGTCCCGGCATTGAAGTTGCCCGAGTTGTAACTGCCCGCATTGGCCCACCCCGTATTCAACACACCCGAGTTGAACACCCCACTGTTGGCCATGCCGCTGTTAGCGATCCCCGTGTTGAACCCACCCGAGTTGGCGATCCCGAAATTCCCCGTCCCCGAATTGAAGAACCCCACATTATTACTACCGGAGTTGAACAACCCCACATTCCCCGACCCCGAATTCCAGCCCCCGAACCCCACCTGACCACTCCCGGTCAACCCGACCCCAATATTGCCCGACCCCGTATTCGCCAACCCAATATTCCCCAACCCCGTATTACCCAACCCGAAGTTATAGTCACCCCCATTACCAAACCCCACATTATAAGCACCCAAATTCCCCGGCCCCACATTATAATCACCCACATCCGCCAACCCTGCATTGAACACACTCACCCCAGCACCGGAGAAGAACAACCCCGACAGGTTGTCCCCAGCATTGCCCACCCCCGACGTCACCAACCCCAACACATTGGTATTGCCCACCCCCGACAACGACTCACCCATATTGGTCAACCCCGACAACAACCCCCCGACATTCTTATACCCCGAAGCCAGCGACGCGTTGTTCCAGAACCCCGAAACCGCCTTCCCGACATTCCCGAACCCCGAAGCACTCCCATCCCCAGAATTAAAGAAACCCGACGACGGAGCATCCGTCGTATTCCCAAACCCCGGCGCCGCAGAGAAATGGAAAACCGGAACCGAAACCCCACCCACCGTGCCACCCACATTCGCCACCAACGACGTCGTATCACCACCAACCACAAAATCATGGAAATCGAAGGTGTTGATCCTGATTCGTGGGGTGGTGATTGAACTTATCGAGTCATTGACGTCCACCAGGATGGATACCGGCAGTTGCGGCACGTTCACGGTGAAGCCGAGGTCGGTGCTGGGAATGCCCACGAAGACGCTGGTACCGCCGGTATGTCCGAGCAGGGTGAACGTGACGTTCAGCGGAATTCCGCCACCGTCGGTCCCGTGGATGGTGAAGCGGTCGACGGAGAGGCCGGTGATGTTGCCGGTGATGGGGAGTTTGAGGATGCCGCTGGCGCCCAGGGTCAGCGGGATGGGCGGGATGTT
>NZ_LQPW01000089.1 GCF_002116635.1 Mycobacterium szulgai
GCGCCGTTAATCCCGTCGGCGCCAGTTCCGCCGCCGCCACCCTGGCCGCCGGTGCCACCGATCCCGGCGTTGCCGGTGGCGCCGGTGCTGCCGCCGGTGCCGCCGCTACCGGTTCCGCCGCCGCCTCCGCCGGCGCCCGCGTTGCCGCCTTGGCCGCCGTCGCCGCCGGTGCCGCCGATCCCGGTGGTGCTGTCGGCGCCGGAGCCGCCGGTGCCGCCGGTGCCGCCCTTGCCGCCGACGCCGCCGGTGCCGCCGGAGCCGTTGGTGCCACCCACACCGGAGTCGCCGCCTTGGCCACCCTGGCCGCCGGCGCCGCCGGCGAATCCGCTGCCACCGGTGGCGCCGCTGCCCGCTGCGCCGTTAATCCCGTCGGCGCCAGTTCCGCCGGTGCCGCCCTGGCCGCCGGTGCCACCGATCCCGGCGTTGCCGGTCGTGCCCACAATGCCGCCGGTGCCGCCGCTGCCTACGCCGCCGCCACCACCGCCGGCACCCGCTGCGCCGCCGACACCACCCTCGCCGCCGGTGCCGCCCACGCCGGTGGTGCTGTCGGCGCCGGAGCCGCCGGTGCCGCCGGTGCCGCCCTTGCCGCCGACGCCGCCGGTGCCGCCGGAGCCGTTGGTGCCACCCACACCGGAGTCGCCGCCTTGGCCACCTTGTCCGCCGGCCCCGCCAGCGAACGCGGTACCGCCGGTGGCGCCGCTGCCCGCTGCGCCGTTGGTGCCGTCGGCGCCTTGGCCGCCGGTGCCGCCCTGGCCGCCGGTGCCACCGATCCCGGCGTTGCCGGTCGCGCCGATGCTGCCGCCGGTGCCGCCGCTGCCTACGCCGCCGCCACCTCCGCCGGCACCCGCTGCGCCGCCGACACCACCCTCGCCGCCGGTGCCGCCCACGCCGGTGGTGCTGTCGGCACCACTGCCGCCGGTGCCGCCGGTGCCGCCCTGACCGCCGACGCCGCCGGCGCCGCCGGAGCCGTTGGTGCCACCCACACCGGAGTCGCCGCCTTGGCCACCTTGTCCGCCGGCCCCGCCGGCGAACCCGGTACCACCGGTGGCGCCGCTGCCCGCTGCGCCGTTAAGCCCGTCGGCGCCTTGGCCGCCGTCGCCGCCCTGGCCGCCGGTGCCACCAATGCCCGCGTTACCGGTCGCGCCGGTGCTGCCGCCGGTCCCGCCGCTGCCTACGCCGCCGCCACCACCGCCGGCGCCCGCATTGCCGCCTTGGCCGCCGTCGCCGCCGGTGCCGCCGATCCCGGTGGTGCTGTCGGCACCGCTACCGCCGGTGCCGCCGGTGCCGCCCTTGCCGCCCACGCCGCCGGCGCCGCCGGAGCCGTTGGTGCCACCCACACCGGAGTCGCCGCCTTGGCCACCCTGGCCGCCGGCCCCGCCGGCGAACCCGCTGCCACCGGTGGCGCCGCTGCCCGCTGCGCCGTTAATCCCGTCGGCGCCAGTTCCGCCGCCGCCGCCCTGGCCGCCGGTGCCACCGATCCCGGCGTTGCCGGTCGTGCCGGTGCTGCCGCCGGTGCCGCCGCTGCCTACGCCGCCGCCGCCACCGCCGGCACCCGCTGCGCCGCCGACACCACCCTCGCCGCCGGTGCCGCCGACGCCGGTGGTGCTGTCGGCGCCGGAGCCGCCGGTGCCGCCGGTGCCGCCCTTGCCGCCGACCCCGCCGGCGCCGCCGGAGCCGTTGGTGCCACCCACACCGGA
>NZ_LQPW01000090.1 GCF_002116635.1 Mycobacterium szulgai
GGACTGGCCAAACAGCTGATGGATTGGCTACATCCCGACGGCAACTACACCGACGAGGACCGCGCCCGCAAACGCGGCCTGAGTTTGGGCAAGCAGGAACACGACGGCATGTCGCGCCTGAGCGGCTATGTGGATCCCGAGCTGCGGGCCACCCTGGAAGCCGTCGAAGCCAAACTGGCCGCTCCGGGGATGTGTAACCGCGACGACGAAGCCCCGGTGGTCGATGACCAGCCCTCCGCAGAAGCGGCGCGCCGCGACCTGCGTTCCAAACCCCAGCGTTTCCACGACGGGTTGCTCGCCGGGCTGCGCGCGCTGTTGATGTCCGGAGAGTTGGGTCAGCACAACGGCTTACCAGCCTCGATCATCGTCACCACCACGCTCCAGGAACTACAAGCCGCGGCCGGGCGCGGGCGCACTGGCGGCGGCACCATCCTGCCCATGTCCGACATCATCCGTTTGGGCCGCCAGGCCAACCACTACTTGGCCATCTTCGACAACGGCACACCCCTGGCGCTGTATCACACGAAAAGACTCGCCTCCCCGGCACAGCGAATTGTCTTGTACGCCAAGGACCGCGGCTGTTCGGCACCGGGCTGCAATACACCGGGGTACTACTGCGAAGTGCACCACTGCACCCCGTATGCCCAGTGCCGCAGCACCGACATCGACCAGCTCACCTTTGCCTGCGGCGGACATCACCCACTGGCCGAAAAGGGCTGGGCCACTAGGAAAAACGCCCACGGCGACACCGAATGGATCCCGCCGCCCCACCTCGACCACGGCCAGTCCAGGACAAACAGCTTCCATCACCCCGAAAAGCTGCTGGCACCCGACGACAACCCCGACGGAGACGACCCATGAGTCGCCGTCGTAACACCATGCTCACTCGCCACGGCTTGGTGCGCGGTTGCGCGCTCCCACGCCAAGGTCGCTCGTATCGTCACGTCTCCGACAGGCACCTCGGCGATTAGGGTCAGTCGGTCGTCGTCGAGCGTGCTGTGACGCAGTTGCGTCGTACCGATCCAGGTGGGTAGCAGCGAGACCGTCACGTCGTGATAGACGGCACCCGTCGCCTCGTCGACCCGATAGGGGCCGGCATAAGCGAGGTAGTCGTTGGCGGCCGCCTGCGATCGATCAGCCCGCATCAGTTGAGCCGACATGTAGCCGTCGGCCGTGTAAATGATCAGACCCACTGCCTCCGCGCCCAGCGGATAAAGGACCGGGCCGCCTTGATCGTCTTGCGCCGCATAGGAAATCAGCCGCCAGGTGCCCACAATCTCGTTGCCCAACATAAGAACCAGAACTTTCGCTCGTATGTGAATATTTCTTCGGAACTGCTTGACTGAAGCTTACCTCTTGACTGACAATTTCTTCAGTTAAATCTGTGAAGCAGATGACTGAGCGTCAAGAACCGTGGCTTTGACAGTGGTGTCGAAAGGAAAACGTCATGTCGTATTTGCTGGTAACACCGGACATGGTCGGCTCGGCGGCCGGTGAATTGACCAATATCGGCTCGGCGATCAGCACCGCCAACGCCGCGGCCGCGGACTCTACGACGCGGCTGCTTGCGGCCGGCGCCGATGAGGTGTCGGCGGCGATCTCGGCGCTGTTCAGTTCGCATGCGCAGGACTATCAGTCGGTGAGCGCGCAGGTGGCGGCGGCCCAGAGCCGGTTTGTCGCCGCGTTGGCAGCGGGCGCGCAGTCATACAGCAGTGCGGAAGCCGCCGCAGCGTCTCCACTGCAGCTTCTAGAACAGCAGGCGTTGGCAGTGGTCAACGCGCCCACGGTGGCGCTGATCGGTCGACCGCTGATCGGTAACGGCATCGACGCTCCGGCCGGCTCCGGACTGCCGGGCGGACCGGGAGGGTTGTTGTACGGCAACGGCGGCCACGGCGGGTCCGGCGCGATTGGCAAGGCCGGCGGTGCGGGCGGGGCAGCGGGGTTGTGGGGTAGTGGCGGCGCCGGTGGCACCGGTGGCACGGGCGCAGCCGGTGGTGCCGGCGGGTCAGGCGGGTGGCTATACGGGTCGGGTGGCGCCGGTGGGGCCGGCGGGATCGCCGGCACTGCGGGGACTGGTGGCGCCGGCGGAACTGGCGGCAACGCTGGACTGTGGGGCCACGGCGGACCCGGTGGCGTCGGCGGGGCCGGCAGCGACGGCGGCAACGGCGGCACCGGCGGCACGTTGTACGGCAACGGCGGCCACGGCGGATCCGGTGGAGCGGGCGTCGGCGGCGCCGGCACCGGCGGGCACGGCGGCAGCGGCGGCAACGCCGTCGGCTTGTGGGGTGACGGCGGCCAGGGCGGAGCCGGGGGCGTGGGTGGGACTGGCACCAACGGTGTCAACCCCGGCCTGGCATCACCGGTGACCGCGGCCGCCAACGGAACCGACAACTCGAACAACCCAGGGCTGCCGGGCGGTAACGCCAGCAGTGGCACCGTGACCGGGCAAGCCGGCGGGACGGGCGGCGACGGCGGCAACATCTTTACCGGCAACCTCAACCCGGCCAACGGAGCCCCGGGCGGTCATGGCGGTGACGGCGGCGCAGGAGCGCCCGGCGGCGCCGGCGGTAGGGGAGGCTTCGGTGTCAACGGCGACACGATCGGGGCGCCTGCGACGGGCGGACGTGGCGGCGACGGTGGCGGCGGCGGGGCCGGCGCACCCGGTGGCGCCGGCGGTGAAGGTGGGGAAGCCGGCAGCAAATCCGCCGGGGGCGCCAGCTCCGGTGGCAGCGGCGGAACCGGTGGCAACGGCGGCACCGGTGCGCCTGGCGGCGCCGGCGGCCGGGGTGGCTACGGTGGCGACACCCCGACCAATCCGGCCCAGGGTGGGTTCGGCGGAACCGGCGGTAACGGCGGCGACGCTGCCAACAACGCCGGTTCCGGTGGCAGCGGTGGCGTGGGCGGTGCCGGCGGACACGGCGGCCTACTCGTCGGCAACGGCGGCGGCGGCGGTCTGGGCGGCGCCGGCGGCACCGGAGGAATCGGCGCCGCCGGCGGCGTGGGCGGTGCCGGCGGAACCGGAGGCGACTCGCAGTTGATGCGCGCCGGCGACGGCGGCATTGGCGGAAACGGCGGTATGGGCGCGCCCGGCGGCATGGGCGGGGCAGGCGCCGACGGCGGCGCGGGCGGCGCGGGCGGATTCTTCGGCCACTCGGGTAGCGATGGTGCCGGCGGCATGGGCGGCACCGGCGGGACGGGTGGCGGCGGCGGTAACGGCGGGGCCGGCGGTGCCCCGGGAACCGGAGCCAACTCCGGTAACACCGGCCCGGGCGGGCTGGGCGGCAAGGGCGGCCTGGGTGGCGTGGGCGGCGTCGGTGCGCCGGGCAGCGCCGGCTTCGGTGAGATGGGTGCGGCGGGCGCCGACGGCGCCCACGGCTGACCGCCGGCACCCACCCGGTCTACCGCGGCTTGATGGCAGCCGCGGTAGACCGGCAAATCAGCTGCTCACCGTCGCAGTCCCCGCCGCGACCCGGTCACAGAATTCGGCGAGGACATCGACCGTCGCCTGCGGCGCCTCAAACGGCCAGAAGTGGCCGGTGTCGAAGAGATGTACGTCGCTGCCGGCCGGCAGCATCTCCAAAAGCTCTGTGCCCTGGTAGAACTCGCGCGGTTGCAGGGGATCGTGGGCGCCTTGCAGCAGCAGCACCGGAGCCTGCCACGACCGGATGAGCCGGGTTCGGCGGTCCACCCACTCTTGGCGAAACGATGACGAATGGAAGTAACGCGGCACCGCGGTGGCAATTCCGGGGTGGCTGAACTCTTCATAGGTACGCAGTAAGTCCTGCGGGTCCACCGGCCGTTCGGTGAGCCAGCTGTAGACGGTCGCCACGAACTGACGGGCTGCGCCGAGCATGGCCGGTGCATCCGGCGATTGCATCAGTTCTTGCTGCGGGTGCAGCCGAGGATGCAAATGCCAAAAGTGTTGCTGGCCGCGGCCGTATCCCCGGACCCGCTCGCCCATCGCGGCCACCAGGTGATCGCCCACCGGGGTGCCGCGATCATGGGTGATCAAAGTGAAATCGCCGATCTGCAGCTCGTCGAGGAGGGCCCCGAGCTGCTCGGCGACACCGACCTGGCGGTAGTCGCCGCTGCGTTTGTCGGATTGGCCGTAACCTTTGAGGTCGATGGCCAGGCAGTGGTAGCGCTGGCCCAGGGCTTCCAGGGCGTAGTGCCATTGCCACCACGAGTCGGGCAGCCCATGCAGGAAAACCAGGGTGGAATCCGACGGGGCGCTCGATTCCACGAAATGCCATCTGACGGTCTCGCTGTCGCCCGGTGCGTCGACGAACCGGTGGACAGCCGTCACCGCGCCCAGTTGTTCGATATCGCCGTCTTGGTTGGATCGCGGCGCAGTAACCTCGCTCAATTGGCCGACCATCTCGGCGGCGGCGTTAATGGCCTCGACCAGCCCTTGGTCCAGGTTTTCGCGGACTCGCTGTGGAGGTTCGGTATAGGCGAACGTTGCCGGCTGACCAGAAGACCTTGTCATCGAGATTCCTTTCCTGCGAACGAGGTAACGCGCTGAGTGGACTGGAGCTGGCCGCGCCACAGCGGTAGCCACCACGATGGGTTGGGCGGTGCGGGCAGGCGTCGTACCTTACGATGCCGCCCGCGTCGTGGCATCGGAAAGAGCGTCAGCAGGATCAAAGTCAGTCCGGTGATGGCAGCACCCGCGGTGAAGGCGTGGGTAAGGCCGACGATGAAGGCATCACGAACGGCGTCATGCACGCTGGGGCCGAGCGCACCGAGCTGAGGATCAGCGGCGACATGCATTCCCGCGGCGGGAGATTCGCGGATCGTGCTCGCTGCCTGAGCCGGTACGGCGGTGGGCAGCTGAAGTTTGTCGCGGTAGCCGGCACTGAACAGCGAGCCGAGTAGGGCGATGCCAAGGGCTGCGCCCAGTTCACGGGTCACGTCGTTCATCGCCGAAGCCACGCCTTGTTTGTCGGCCGGCAGCGAGTCGACGATGGTGTTGGTGGCCGGCGTGGCCGACAGCGCCAGGCCGCCACTGAAGACCAGCATGCCGATCAGCAGATCGGTGTAGCCGGAAGTCGTTTGAAGCCTGGCCAAGAGGATGAATCCGGCCACCATGCAGGCCAGGCCGGCGCCGATCACGATACGGTTGCTCAGGCGCTCAGCAAGTTTCGGCGCGATCGCCGACACCGGGAGCACCACCGCGGCCATCGGCAGCAGTGCGAATGCGGACTTGAGTGGCGCGTAGCCGAGCATGAGCTGAACGTATTGCTGCGCCACGAAGAAGAAGCCGAAGGTGCCCAGGAATTGAATGACCAACGCCGCTGTGCCGGAACTGAATCCACCGTTGGTGAACAGCCTCGGGTCCAGCATGGGCCGCGCCGTCCGCAACTCATGCACTACGAACAAGGCCATTGCCGAAACAGCGACCGCGAACGCGGCGATCACGGTGGAGTGGGTCCAGCCCTGTTCGGCTCCTTCGATGATTCCGTACACCAGCGCGCCGATTCCGAGGGCGCTCAACCCCGCGCCCGGAAAATCCGGTGCGGGTTCCTCCGCGCTCTTGGTGTTGGGCACCAACACCACGGTGACCACCAGCGACACGGCCGCCATAGCCGCAGTCCCGATGAACGTCGAACGCCAGGAATAGTGTTCCAGCAACAGGCCACTGAGCAGCAGACCCAAAATGGAACCCGCACTGGCGAATCCGGCCCAGATGCCCACCGCCCGGCCCTTTTGGTCCGGGTGGACTACGGCGGTGATCGTCGACAACGTGCTCGGCATGATGAACGCTGCGCCGACGCCCATGATCACCCGGGCGATGATGATCATGTGCGCAGAGCCGGCGGCCGCGGCCAGCGCATTGGCCAGCCCGAACAATAACGTGCCGCCGATCAGGGTGCGCCGGCGGCCGAAGTCGTCACCGATCGCGCCGGCCGGCAACACCAGCGCCGCGAGCGCGACGGTGTACGCATCGGCGATCCAGGTGAGATCGGTGGCGCTGGCCCCCTTGTCCAGGGCGATGTCGGGCAACGCCACGTTGACGCCGGCGACCGCTGACATGACAACTACCAGCGCTGCGCAGCAGGCAAGTACGACGCCGCGAGGATCACTACGCATTTCAATCTCCTGTCTAGCTGTCACTGTTGTCATTGCGCGGGAACACAAATCGGGGCATTGCGGCACAGAGGGCGCTAAGTTGACGGCTTGCAAGCATGACGGTGCGATCGGGCCGGACGATTACCGCAGTGGTATCACCGCGCTCCAACCATTGCGCCAGTTGACTTTCCGGTGGCGCGTGCACAATGGCGGCCCCGCGCTGGCGAAGCAGCTCGCGCTGAGTGCAGGTGGGCGGCTCAGCGGTGATGAGGGCAAACCCGTTGCCCAGCAGCGTGTCGAGCCGAGCCCCGACCGGCAGCGCAGGATTCGGGCAGAGCTTCCCGGCCAGCCTTCGGCCGTCAAACGTCCTGCGCACCAACGCGCTTTTGTGCAGCGCCGGGGTCCGGCTGTTGGTGACAAGCCCCCGCGCGCCGGGGATGAGGTGCAGTCGCGGTACCACTGCGTTGCGCACGGCGTTTCCGACCCGTCCACCGGCTGTCATCGACCAGCCCATGATCAGCGCCAGCCTGATCATGGCCTTGGCGTGGGGTTTGCGTTCTTGTTCGTAGCTATCGAGCACGTCGGCAGGCAGGTTCCTGGTGAGCACTCCGGCCAGCTTCCAGGTCAGATTCGTTGCGTCGCGGATCCCGGCGCCCATACCTTGGCCGATGAACGGGGGTGTGAGATGAGCGGCGTCGCCGAGCAGAAAAACATTGCCGCGCCGCCATGAGTTTGCGACGCCGGCGCCAAAGGTGTATTCGGCGATACGCACCAGGGACAGTGCTTCCACCGAAACATGCTGCAGCCAAGGCGAAATCAGTGGCTCCAGGTCCTGTATGGTGGTGAAATCGTCGGCGCTCTCGCTGTCGTGCAGCCGAAATTCCCAGCGGTACCGGTTGTCGCCCACACGCATGTATGTGGCCGCGCGGTCTGGATTGCAGACTTGGTACACGCCGTCCCACACTTCGAGGGTGGCGTCGGTTACCACGTCGACGACCAGCCAACGCTGGGAGAAGCGCATATTCCCCATCGCCGCGCCGATCGCGCCGCGAACGACGCTGTTGGCGCCGTCGCAGCCCAACACGAAGCTGGTGTCTACGACGTGCTGCTCGCCGCTGATCCGATCGTTGAACGTGACTTGAGCCCGTCCGGCCTCAGGTTGACGGATCTGGGTGACCTCGGAGTTGCCGCGGAATTGAACCATGCTGTGCCGCTTGAGATTTGATCGCAGCAGGCCTTCGAGTTCGGGTTGATCGAACATGTTGGCTTGGGGGTATCCGTGCATGCTATGTGCCGGATCGCGGTCAAACTGAGCCAGGGTTCGCAGATCCCTGTCTACCAGCCGCAGGCCCAGCGCGGATCGCGTGATCGCGGTGAATTCCTCACCCACCCCAAGCCAGCCGATGATTCGCCTGATCTCGTCGTCGAGGTGCACGGCCCTGGGTTGGGGATATACGGTTTCCCAGCGGTCAAGCACCAGCGACGGTATGCCGTACTGTGCTAGCCGGGTCGCCGCGGTGACGCCGGTCGGTCCGGCGCCGACGATGACGACCGGTACCGAGTCCGGTGACGTATTCATTTGTACGCCACCATGGTTCGCTGCGTCCCCAGGTCGATGGTGCCGTCGTCGGTGGACACGCTCGCCTCGACCAGGTCGCCGTCGTGAAGGTAGCGAGCGTTGTTCGCCTGTCGCTTGAAGAAGGCTTTCCACTTGACGGCGGGCGGCAGCAGGGAACTGATGACTTCGACGGGCTTCGGGGGAGCGCTGAGCGCGGTGCCCGCCGGAGTGCCGGTGAGCACCAGATCTCCCGGCTGAAGTTGCTGAAAGCGGGTCAGCGCCTGGAGCGCTTGCAGCGGCGAGTAGATCATGTCGGCACCCACGGTCATGTCTTGCCGGGTTTCGCCGTTGACGTGCAGGCGCAACCGCAGCTCGCCGAAGCGGTTGAGCTCGTCGGCGTTGAGCAGCACCAGCGCCGGGCCGACGGGAGTGAACGTCGGATACGACTTCGCCTCGTAGAACTGCGTTTTGGGAAGCTGGACGTCGCGGGCTGACACGTCATTGGTCACGACCAGACCGGCAATGTAAGCGGACAGATTCGCCGGCGTAACGGTGGCACCGACGTTGAGTTCGCGGCCGATGACCAAACCGATCTCGACCTCATAGTCGAGAAATCGGACGTGCTCTGGTTTGACGATGTCGTCGAACGGTCCGCTGATCGACCCCGAGGCCTTACGGAAGAAGGTCAGCGGAATGGTCTTGGGGTTCATGCCCGAGTCCTTGACATGAGAGGTGAAGTTGGTCATCTGGGCGACTACCCGGCACGGCGCCGTCACCGGTGACACGAGTTGCAGGCTCTCGACCGGTACCGCGTGATCGCCTGCTGCCGCGGCGTCGATAGCGGCACGGTCGGCGAGCAACTCGCCGGTGCTCACCGCGTTGGTGTCGACTTTGACTGCACCACTGGCTGTTTGCACCCACCAGGCGTCGCTGGTGTGCAGGATGGAGATGGTCATGAGTTGGCTGCTTTCATCAGGCCGATCAGGCGACGGGAATCTAACTCGTTGGTGCGTAGCGCGCCGAACAATGAAATAAGTTCGCGCGGAAGGGATTTCGAACTGGTGCCCAGGAAGTCTTTGCTGGGAGCAGGCCCCCATTGAGCCAGACCTGATGCGCTGAACGGGGCCCATCCCGGCTCCAGTGAGCAGTCGAACATGTCTCCGTCGGTGAAGTGTTCGACCATGAACCCGTCCGGGTCGCGCCAGTAGTCGAAGATCTGGCTGCCCTGGATGTGGCGGCCGACTCCCCATGACCGGCGGTAACCGCATTCGGCGAGGTATTCACCGCCTGCCGCCAGACTGTCGAGATCGCATACCTGGTAGGCCGAATGGACGTAGCGGTTGGACAAGCCCAACGACAGGGCCAGCGTGTGGTGATCGGTCGGGGTTTCTCCGCGGTCGCAGCGGATGAAGCTCATGTTGGGTCCCCGCTCGCGCTGGCCGGGCAGATACAGAAAGTCGCTGACGATCATCCCGAGGGTGTCGAGGTACCAGTTCAGCGTCTGCATGTAGGTAGACGTCTGCAAAACCAGGTGTCCGAGCCGTTGCACCGTCGCGGGCTTGCGCAGCGGGCGCTGCGGCGTGTTGACGCGATGCAGCGTGGGCCCGAAGTTGAAGGTGTGCGGCGTCTGGGCCGGCAGCGACGCGAGCTCGTGTGTGCCGGCAACCACGCGCACTGTGACGCCGCTCGGGTCAATCAGGTCGACTGCCAGACCGCCTAGGTGCGGGGGCAGATTGTGTGGCCGGCACCCCGTCGCGGCGGCCAGCCGCCGGAGGTCGCTTTCGTCCTGGGCGCGGAAGGCGACTGCGGCGAAGCGCGAACGCTGGCCACGCCGGACCAGTACGCACGGCGACCCTGCGTCGGTGCCCCGCAGCTGCAGGCTGTCGGGTGTGTGGTCGGCGATGGCGAACCCGAATGCCTTGGCGAAAGTCTCAGTGCGATCCAAGTCCGGCTTCTCGAACTCCAGCCATGCGATGTCGTGAACTTTGATCAGCGGGTCGCGGGAACGCCCGGGATGCTCACCGCGGTGGGCGCCGCACTCGCTGTGTAAGTCGCCGTGTGTCCCGACGTCGTGCGTCATGAAGGCCTCCGAAACTCCGTAGTTGCAGATATCTTCACTCAAGAAGCAATGCTCAGTCAAGAGATTTTGAAGAAATCGTCAGTATCGAGATGACATGTCAGCAGGGATCAGGGCGGGGTTGACAGGGTATCGAACTATTGTTCGAATAGAAGGATGCGCTGGGCTGGTCAGGCGGTCGCGGTCGACGGAATCGCAGTCGACGACGGGGCCCTGCCGGGGCTGCAGCGGATCGGCTTTGTCCGTACCGTGCGTGTCCCGCATTTCGACGGCATCACCTTCCACGAGGTGCTGTGCAAGTCGGCTCTCAACAAAGTGCCCAACGCGGCGGTCCTGCCGTTTCGCTACACCGTCAACGGCTACCGCGGCTGCTCGCACGCCTGCCGCTACTGTTTCGCCCGCCCCACCCACGAGTACCTGGACTTCGATCCGGGCAACGATTTCGACACCCAGGTGGTGGTCAAGACCAACGTCGCCGAAGTCCTGCGCCGCGAGCTGCACCGCCCGTCCTGGCAACGCGAGACCGTGGCGCTGGGCACTAATACCGACCCCTACCAGCGCGCCGAGGGCCGCTACGCGCTGATGCCGGGCATCATCGGCGCGCTAGCCGCATCGGGTACGCCGCTGTCGATCCTGACCAAGGGCACCCTGCTGCGCCGCGACCTGCCGCTGATCGCCGACGCGTCCCAACACATACCGGTGTCGGTAGCGGTGTCCCTGGCGGTCGGCGACCCGGCGCTGCACCGAGAGGTCGAGCCGGGTACACCCACCCCGCAGGCGCGGCTGGGCCTGATCAACGCGATCCACAACGCCGGCCTGGACTGTCATGTGATGGTTGCGCCGGTGCTGCCACACCTCACCGACTCCGTCGAGCAACTCGACCGGCTGCTTGGCCAGATTGCCGCCGCCGGCGCCACCGGTGTCACGGTTTTCGGCCTGCACCTGCGGGGTTCGACGCGTGGCTGGTTCATGGAGTGGCTGGCCCGCGCCCACCCCGAGCTGGTCGGCCGATACCGCGAGTTGTATCGGCGCGGAGCGTATTTGCCACCGCACTACCGCGAAAACCTGCGACAGCGTGCGGCGCCACTGATCGCGAAATATCGGCTTCACGGTGACCACCGTCCTGTCCCGCGCACGCCCGAAGCGATGCCCGAACCGCTACAGCCGACGCTGTTTTGACCTAGCCGCCCCGGGGCTTGGTCACGGTGAATTGATCCACCAACATCACCGCGCCGAACAGTCCCGTCACCGCGTAGTGCGTCACCTTGATGGAAGTGTTGCCGCCCGGCTGGCCCGGATCGACATCGAAAACGGCGAAGCCGTAGGGGTTTTCGCGATCTCGGAAGGCCGACCACGGCGCATCTTCGGTCACCCGGATCGGTGGCCGGCGCCCGGCCGCTGGGTCGAGGTCGCCGACGCCGGTGATCACGCGGCACCGGGGCTCGGCGAACAACACGCCGTTGGTAGGGCTGGCGGTCCCACCCCCACCGATGACGAGGTGGACCGTTCCACGCGTCGTGTCGATGAGGTCGGACCGGGTATCGACGGGAATTGGTGTGCGAGTGGCGCTGTCCATCGTGCCGCGCACGGGATGCGACCGCTCGTAGTGATGTTCGTGGCCGCACACCACCAAATCGACCCGGTACTGATCGAACAATGGCAGCCATTGCTGCCGGATCCCGAGGTCGGCGCCGTTGGAATAGCCGCGCTCGCCAGTGGAGATCGCCGTCTGGTGCATGCACACGACGATCCAGTCGATCCACGGGTCGCGGCGCGCGGCCGCGAGTTCGCTTTCGAGCCAACGCCTTTGCTCGCCGCCGGAGTAATTGTGTACGTAAAAGCTCCCGCCGTCCTGATAGCATACGTCGTCGTTGTTGAGGCTGATAACGCGGACCGAACCCGCGGTGAACGAGTACCACAGGCCACGCAGTTCCGGGCTCGATCCGGAATCGGGCACTGCGAAGTAGGTCTGGTATGCGCCGAAACCGACTGGGCCGTTGCCCATTTCGTTTTCATGGTTGCCGGCCGCGGGCATCCATGGTCGGTGGCGCGCCGAGCGGGTGTTGTTATCGAACCAGTCCGACCAGGTGCGGATCCGGTCCTGGGAGAGGTTGGCGTAGCACAGGTCGCCGTTGACGAGATTGAACAGCGGGGTCATCCGCTCGATCGCACTGGTGGTATCGGCGGCTGCCGGCGTTCCGTTGTTGTCGTTGACGTACTTGCCGTTGACCAGCTTTCCCAGGGTGGGGGTGCCCTGATCGCCGAAGCTGGTGAAGCGCAGCGGTTTTCGTCCGGTTGGCGCGGTTCTTATGGTGCCCAGCTCCGGGTTGGCGCCGTCGTGCACGGCGGCGTAGACATAGTCGGTGTCCGGCGTCAGATTGGTCAAGCGAGCGTGGTTGACGCGAACCTCGGTGTTGGACTTGGCATCCCGGTAGGTTCGGGTTTGGGCGGCCACGGTGGTGCCGAAGCCCGACGCCGGTGTACCCAGCATGACGCGTGGATTGCCGACGGCATCGGTGGTGTGCCAGGACACCACCACCTCGGTGGCCGCGTTGCGGCCGAATTGCAGGTGCAGGCCGCCCACCGGCGGCGCCCCGCTTCGATCGGGCTGATACCAGACTCCGGAACCCGATGGCCGCGACCACAGCACCGAAGCCCCGCCCACTCCGACACCGCCGAGCACCGCCGAGGTCGCGGCCGTCGTCAGCAGTCTGCGCCGGCTGATGCCCCGGCTGTCGTCGCTCACCCGAATAACCCCTTAATGACGATGCGGCTCCAGCAAGGCGGCCTGGCCGATGGTCGGGGGATTGGCTGCCAACCAGGACCGGGTTTCCGCGTGCGAGCGCTCGATCAGTGTCGCGGCGTGGGAGAAGTCCAGGCCGGAGGTGGCGACTGGGCACAGTGGCGGGATGACCCGCAGGTCGGCGCTCTGCTCGAAGCGTGCGACGTCGACGGCCAGCCGATGGTTGACGGCGATGGTCATGGCGTGCAGCACCATGCTCATCGCGGTCTTCGGGGTCGCGGGCAGATCGCACGAGTAGCCGGTGGGCAACACCCAGACCCGGTCGGCACCGAGCGCCACGGCATGAGAAACCGGGGTGTTGTTGACGACACCGCCGTCCATCAAGTCGCGGCCGTCGATGTTGACCGGGGGAAATACGCCGGGTATCGCGGCGCTGGCCGCTATAGCGTCGACCGCGTTGCCGGACGACAGCAATACGTCGGTACCCGAGATTACGTCGGTGGCCACCACGTGCAACGGGATCGGCGCGTCCTGCAGGCGGGCGAACTGAAGGTTGTCGGCCAGCACCCGGCGCAGACCGGAGTTGGGTACCACGTGCGTTCGGCGCCCCAGCATGCCCAGCGCGCCGGCCACCGGATGAGTGGGGAAGATATCTTTGCGGGACAACGAGATCCACAGCTCGGCGAGCCCGCGAATACCGGCGGCATCGGCCCGTGAGGCGATCCATCCGCCGTTGACCGCGCCGACGGAGGTGCCCACGATCAGGTCCGGGGTTATCCCCTCGTCGGCCAGGGCGCGCAACATCCCCACGTGAATCGACCCGAGGCTGGCGCCGCCGGACAGGACGAAGGCCGTAGGCATAGATGCATCGTAGGGACTTCGTCGGGGAATGCGGGGGTAACGATTCGGGTAGCGTTCTCGATATGACGAACGTGCGAACAGTGGCAAGCGCGATCGCGGCCTTGGCCGTTGCGGTTAGCTTCATGGCACCGGCCACCGCGCATGCGGATCCGGCCGGCCACCAAGTTACCTACACGATCACCAGCACCGGCAACCTCACCGGCAATGTGCGCTACATCAACAGCGACCCACCGAGCCAGGCGGCCTTTAACGCCAACTCGTCGCAGTACCTGAACACCGTACAGACGGCGTTCACCGCCGACCAGCCGCTGGTTTACACCACCACCCTGGCCAACCCGAACCAGTGGGCGTTCGTCGCAGCCAGCGGTGGGTGCCACTGGCCGGACTGCGGTTCAGGAGCGACGCCCGAACTGCACTGCGAGATTGCCGTGGACGGTCAGGTGGTGGTCACGCAGAACGCCACCACCGGGGTGACCTGCTCGACGCGTCCCTGGTAGTAGCGGCCGTAAAGCCGCCGCCGGCGCGGATGACGTTCGGCGAGATGACGGCTGGACGGCGGTTTCCTCATTCGTCGATGTCCACAGCGATGAAGGCAGGAGCGCCGTATGCGTGCTGGTCCTCGCGGAACAAGAGCTCGTGTGCCATGTGTGAACGCCTTTCATCACGGGGTGAAAGCGATGCTTCCAGCCATTCCGATGTGTCGGGATTGTCGGTATTTAATTGCATACCAACGCTTTCCAGCAAACCTCTGAGGTCAGCGCCGCTGACCCGGTCCGCGTGAAATGTCTCAGTTGATTCCTGGCCCTCGTACCGCAGGGTAAAAGCACGGTCGACCGACCTGCCGCCGTTCGCCGGGTGGCTAATCCGTGCCGCACCGGCTCCCAGGTCCAGGACCGTGCTGTGCGGCGTGAGACGGGCTGCGGATCACAGCGGCCTCGGCGCTTCCCGAAGCCCGGCGATAACTGCCGACCTGGCTGCCGTCATCGGTTGTCGGCATGCTCACTGCCGCAAGCCGGGTGGCGTTGCGGTGCTTATTCGGCGATCTCGCCGGCGATGAAGCCAAGTACCGAGCAGGTCGTCTCGTCGGTGTCGAACAACGCCTCGTGGGACATGATCAATCTCCTTTGTCGGCCGATAAACGATTTCTATCGACGCTCGATTGTGTGTTCCAGATGCGCACTGTGTGTATCCCACAAGTGGACCTGGTTGTGTCCCCCAGACAGGGGACACACGGCGAATTAAAGGGTCAGCGTCCCGGCTCGCTGTGGGCGACGACGACGACTTCGGCCGGACCGGCGCCGACCGAGCGCAGCTTGTGGCTCACCGTCGCGTCGAAGTACGCGCTGTCGCCGGCGCCGAGCGTGACGGTCCGGTCGCCGTAATCGAGCTCGATGCGGCCCTGGTGCACGAAGACGAACTCTTGACCGGCGTGTTCGGGATGGGGGTCGTCGCAGGGGTGGCCGGTGGGCCGAACGATGAACGGCGACATGGACTTTCCCAACACACTGGAGGCCAGCGCCCGGTAACGTTCGCCGCTGCGCTGCTCGGCGTGGTCGACGGCGATCGTCTCCTCGGCCGCCTGGTCGGAGAACAGCCGGCCGACGTCGACCTCGAGGGCGCGCGCTACCTTGAGCGCCACCGCGATGGATGGGGTGCTCTGGCCGCGCTCGACCTTGGACAGGTAGCTCTTGGTCAGCCCGGTCTGTTCGGCCAGTTGCTCCAGGGTGAGGCCGCGTTGTCTGCGGACCGCGCGCAGTAGTGCAGTCAACCCGGAAGCCCTTCTACGATCATTTCATGACACAAAGTTTCCTATCCGCTAATATTGTGTCATATGGGGACCACCTTCACGGATCCGAAATCCGAACTGATGCGCCGGGCCCAAGAGCGGCTATCCGCAGACATCGCAGAATCGCAGTTGACCACCCGCCAGAAGCTGGCCCTGACCTGCCGCGCACTGTTCGACGGCGGGCACGACTCTGGCCTGGCCGGACAGATCACCGCGCGCGCCGAAGAGCCCGGTACCTACTACACCCAGCGGCTTGGTCTCGGGTTCGACGAGATCACCGAGGGCAACCTGCTGCTGGTCGACGAGGACCTCAACGTCGTGGACGGTGACGGGCCAGGGCAAGGAATGCCCAATCCCGCCAACCGGTTTCACAGCTGGATCTATCGGGCGCGACCCGATGTCCAATGCATCGTGCACACCCACCCGTTTCACGTGGCCGCGCTGTCGATGCTGGAAGTGCCGTTGATCGTTTCGCACATGGACACCACGCCGCTCTACGACGACTGCGCGTTCCTGGCCAGGTGGCCCGGCGTGCCCGTCGGCAATGAAGAAGGCGAGATCATCAGCGCGGCACTGGGCGACAAGAAGGCGATCCTGCTGGCCCATCACGGCCAGGTGGTGGCCGGTGCCAGCGTCGAGGAGGCGTGCTCACTGGCGGTGCTCATCGAACGGGCGGCCAAGCTGCAGCTGGCCGCCATGGCCGCCGGCACCGTCAAAGCGCTCCCGGAGGAGCTGGCGCGTGAGGCCCACGACTGGACTCTGACTCCGGCCCGCAGCCGCGCGAACTTCGCCTACTACGCCCGTCGCGCCCTGGCGCGCCACCCCGATGCGCTGACCAACTGAACGAAGTGGACCAACTCGACCCGAGGAGCCCGGCTGTGCCCGACATTCACGGCATCATCGCCTACCCGATCACCCCGTTCGCGGACAGCGGGATCGACACCGGGCGTTTGGCCGCACTCGTCGAAAGGCTGGTTTCCTCTGGCGTGCATGCGATCGCCCCGCTGGGCAGCACGGGAGAACTGGCCTACCTCGAAGAGTCCGAGTTCGACACCGTGGTGGACACCACCATCGCCACCGTGGCCGGCCGGCTGCCGGTGGTGGTCGGTGTCTCAGATGTGACCACCGCCAAGACAATTCGTCGCGCCCGGTACGCACAGCAGGCCGGCGCCACCGCGGTGATGATTCTGCCGGTGTCCTACTGGAAGCTCAGCGAACGCGAGATCGTCGCGCACTTCCGCAGCATCAGCGATGCGATCGCAATTCCGATCATGGCCTACAACAATCCGGCCACCAGCGGCGTGGACATGAGCCCGGAGTTGCTGGTCTGCATGTTCGAAACCATCGACAACGTCACCATGGTCAAGGAATCCACCGGGGATCTGTCCCGCATGCAGCGCATTACCGAGCTCAGTGGCGGCCGGTTGCCGTTCTACAACGGCAGCAACCCGCTGGTGCTCGACGCGCTCAAGGCCGGCGCATCCGGATGGTGCACGGCCGCACCGAATTTGCGGCCGCAGCCGTGCATCGATCTGTATGAGGCGGTGCGCGCGGGTGATCTCGAGAAGGCCCAGATTCTCTACGACGACCTCAAGCCGTTGCTGGAGTTCATCGTTGCGGGCGGCTTGGCGACCACGGTCAAGGCCGGTCTGGATCTGCTCGGCTTCCCGGTCGGCGATCCGCGCCCGCCGCTGCTGCCGCTGGAGGAGCGGGGACGCGCACAGTTGCGGGCGCTATTGAGCGCCTAACCGGGCAATCCGCTTTAACCCAAGTCGGTGGCGTTGAACGTGTTGCACTTGTTCGGGTCGCCGGTCTGATATCCGACGGTGAACCACTTCTGCCGTTGTGCGGCCGAACCGTGCGTCCACGTCTCGGGGTTGGTGCGACCGGTCACCTGCTGCTGGATGCGATCGTCACCGACGGACGCCGCGGCCGACAGCGCGTCTTGAATGTCCTTGTCGCTCAACGGCTGTAGAAAAGGCACGCCGGTGCTCTCCTGTTTGACCGTCGACGCGTAGTGTGCCCAGATCCCGGCGTAACAGTCGGCTTGCAGTTCCGTACGTACGCCGTTGCCGCCCGCCCCCTGCGCACCCTGCTGGGACTTGCCGAGCACCCCCAGCAGGTTCTGCACGTGGTGGCCGTATTCGTGCGCCACCACATACTCTTCGGCGAATGGCCCACCGCTGGAACCGAATTGGGTGACCAGCACCTGGAAGAAGTCGGTGTCGAAGTACGCCGTCTTGTCCACCGGGCAGTAGAAAGGCCCGACTTCGCTGCTGGCCGGTCCGCATCCGGTGCTCACCTGTCCGCTGAACAGTCGCAGGTGCGGGCGGGTGTAGCGGTTGGGCAGCAGTTGCTTCCACACCGCGTCAACCGAGTTGCCGGTGGCCACCACCCGGCACTGCACGAACTTGTTGGCGTCGGCCCCGGTCTTGCACTGGTTCAGATCGAAACCGGGCGCCACATCCTGGTGGGTATCGACCGGTTGCTGGCTCAGGATGCCGCCGGGGTCGACGCCGAGGAACATCGCGACGACCACCACCAGCAACCCGCCGATGCCACCGCCGATGGCAAGTCGCCCGCCACCACCGCCGCCGGACGACGAGGCGGTGCTGGTGTCAATCTGCATACCCTCGTTGAAGGTCATTGCACGCTCCCCACTGTGACCGCTGACGGGCGAAAACCAGCCTAGCGCCGCTGCGGGGTGCGAACCGAGTGGCGGTGGATCTTGCCTCGACGGTTCTTAGTCGGGAATATGACCTGCGACAATCGTGAAGCACCCCGCCTGGATCGGGTGGGCGTCTTCTCGGAACAGAACTTCGTGCGACATCCGCTGCGTGTGATCGCTGTCCTCACCCTGACTCAGGACTGCAGCGGCCGCGACGCCGATGCTGGCGATCGCGATTCCAGCGCCGACTGGTTTGAGTCTGATTTTGCGGTCTGACATGTGACTCCCTGTCTTTTACATCTGCCGAAACGGCGATCGCTGCATCGAGCGAGCTCCGATCGTGGCAGGCGGTCTCGAAGACAGGCAAGCGCTGGGACTGCAGTCACGATCGCACTTTTTATGCGGCCGATAACCAGCACTTATCGTGACTGGCAGACGAACTATCCGGGACCGTCACTGGCTGCTGCCAGCAGCGGCACCAGTACGTCGCTGATCGGGGTGGCCAGGCCGTGTCGGCGGGCCTTGCGGACGATCACGCCATTGCGCAGGTCCCATTCCAGCCGGCGGTGATGCTCCCGGTCGGTGAGGATCGAGGTGGTCACGTCTTCGGGAACCGCGCGAAACGAACCGACCATCTCCTCGACCACGTCGTCATCGAGTTGGGCACCTTCGGCGCGCGCCACCCTCAAGCATTCCGCGACATAGCGCCGCGACAGCTCGGCGATGTCGTCGCGGCGGAACATCCCGGACCGTCGCCCGGAGAGGACCATCAATCCGGCCAGCGCATTGATCAGCAATTTGCGCCAGGTGACGGTGGTGAAGTCGGGGTCGCAGTCCACCCGGGCGCCGGCCCCGCTCAGCAGCGCGGCGAGTTGCTCGGCGGCGGCCCCGGTGGGCAGCACCAGCGCCGCCTCGCCGCGCAGCCGCACCCAGCCTTCAGGCTGGATCTCGGCCGAGAACCACACGCTGCCCGGGATGACGGTCGACGGCGGGCACAACGGCTGTACCTGCTCGACCTGTTCGACGCCGTTCTGCAGGACGAGGACGGTCGTGCGCTCGTCGCACAACCGGGCCAGCCAGCCGGCCGCCGCATCGTTCTGGGTGGCCTTGACCGCGAGCAGGACAACCTCGACCGGACCGCTGACCTCGGCCGGATCGGTGTGCACCGGTCCGGGCACCACGATCGGGCCGCCGTCGTCGGGCCGCAGCTCTATGCAGTCCCGGGGCGTGTGGCCGCACAGCAACACCGGATGCCCGGCGGCATGCAACAGCGCGGCCACCGTGGTACCGACGGCGCCCGGACCGACCAATGCAATCGTTGAGATGAACCAAAAGTACCGGGTCAGTGGGGCAACGCAACCGGCCCTCTAGACTGAGCAGTCATTCCAACCGGGTGAAGGGGAGTATTTGTGCTGCGCAGCCACGCCGCGGGTTCGCTACGGGCAAGCGACGCCGGGCAGCAGGTGACATTGGCCGGCTGGGTGGCCCGCCGGCGCGACCATGGTGGCGTCATCTTCATCGACCTGCGCGACGCCTCCGGCGTGTCACAGGTGGTATTCCGCGAGGCCGACGTGCTGGCGCAGGCACACCGGCTGCGTGCGGAGTTCTGCATCGCGGTCTCCGGCGTCATCGAAGTCCGCCCGGAGGGCAACGCCAACCCCGAGATCGCCACCGGCGACATCGAGGTCAACGCCGGCTCGCTGACGGTCTTGGGCGAGTGTGCGCCGCTGCCGTTTCAGCTGGACGAGCCGGCGGGGGAGGAATTGCGGCTCAAGTACCGCTATCTCGACCTGCGTCGCGACGGCCCCGGAGCGGCAATTCGGTTGCGGTCCAGGGTGAATGCCGCTGCCCGGGCGGTACTGTCCCGCCATGAGTTCGTCGAGATCGAGACGCCGACGATCACTCGCTCGACGCCGGAAGGCGCACGCGATTTCCTGGTGCCGGCCCGGCTGCACCCGGGTTCGTTCTACGCGCTGCCGCAAAGTCCACAGTTGTTCAAACAGTTGCTGATGGTGGCCGGGATGGAGCGGTACTACCAGATCGCCCGCTGCTATCGCGACGAGGATTTCCGTGCCGACCGGCAACCCGAATTCACCCAGCTCGACATGGAGCTCAGCTTCGTCGACACCGAGGACATCATCACCGTGTCCGAGGAGATCCTCACCGCGCTGTGGGCGCTGATCGGCTACGAGATCCCGATGCCGATCCCGCGGATCAGCTACGCCGAGGCGATGCGCCGCTATGGCTCCGACAAACCCGACCTGCGGTTCGGGCTGGAACTCGTCGAGTGCACAGAGTTCTTCAAAGACACCAGCTTTCGCGTCTTCCAGGCGCCGTACGTCGGCGCGGTCGTGATGCCCGGCGGGGCGTCGCAGCCGCGTCGCACCCTGGACGGCTGGCAGGAGTGGGCCAAACAGCGCGGACACCGCGGGCTGGCCTACGTGCTGGTCGGCGAGGACGGTGAGTTGGGTGGCCCGGTGGCCAAGAACCTGACCGATACCGAGCGCGACGGTTTGGCCGCACACGTCGGCGCCAAGCCGGGGGACTGCATCTTCTTCTCGGCCGGTCCGGTCAAGTCGTCGCGCGCCCTGCTGGGCGCGGCGCGTGGTGAAATCGCCGACCGGCTGGGGCTGATCGATCCGGATGCGTGGGCGTTCGTCTGGGTGGTCGACCCGCCGCTGTTCGAACCGGCCGACGACGCGACCGCCTCCGGCGACGTTGCGGTCGGCTCCGGCGCGTGGACGGCGGTGCACCACGCTTTCACCGCGCCCAAGCCGGAGTGGGAGGACCGCATCGAATCCGATCCCGGCGCCGTGCTGGCCGACGCGTACGACATCGTGTGCAACGGCCATGAGATCGGCGGCGGCTCGATCCGTATCCATCGCCGCGACATCCAGGAACGGGTGTTCGCGGTGATGGGTCTGGACAAGGCCGAGGCGGAAGAGAAGTTCGGATTTCTATTGGAAGCGTTTACGTTTGGTGCACCGCCGCATGGCGGCATCGCATTCGGCTGGGACCGCACCAATGCGCTGCTGGCCGGCGCCGACTCGATTCGTGACGTGATCGCCTTCCCCAAGACCGGCGGCGGCGTCGACCCGTTGACCGATGCGCCCGCGCCCATCACCGCCCAGCAGCGCAAGGAAGCTGGAATAGACGCCAAACCCAAATAGGTTGAGCGGGTCTAGCGTTTCGCCCGCCTCGCTGGGATGCGCTGCGGTAAGCAAGCGTGATGACCACTTCGCTGCTTACCAGAGCATCGAACACCAGCGCCGCCTCGGTACGCCGGCTGCGCGCCGTGCTGTGGCCGATCACGCAAACCTCGGTGGCCGCCGGTCTGGCGTGGTACATCGCCCATCGACTGCTGGGCGAGCCTCAGCCGTTCTTCGCGCCGATGACGGCGGTGGTGTGTCTGTCGGCGACCAACTTGGTGCGCGCACGTCGGGCCGGCCAGATGATCGTCGGTGTTTCGCTGGGGATCCTGCTCGGCGAGCTGGTGGCCGCGCTGCTGGGCAGAGACGCGGTCGCCATCGGGATCGCGGTGCTGTTCTCGCTCTGTATCGCGGTGCTGATCGGGCGCGGCTTCTTTGCGCAGGGTGTGACGTTCTTCAACCAGACCGCGTCGGCCGCGGTGTTGTGTGTGGTGTTCGTTCACCACGGCAAGGTGGTCAACGAACGGCTCATCGACGTGCTGATCGGCGGCGGCATGGCATTGCTGTTCAGCATGCTGTTGTTTCCGGCCAATCCGGTGGTCGTGCTGCGCAACGCTCGGGCCGGTGTGCTGGCGGCCTTGCACGACATCCTCACCCAAGTCGTGGACGCGATGAGCGACCCAGACGGTCGCGACGCCGACTGGCAGCTGCCCGCGTTCGATCAACTGCACCATCAGCTGGGCCGGCTGCTCGAGGCGCGCAGCACCGCCCGGCTGGTGTCGCAGCGGGCCCCGCGGCGGTGGGCGGCCCGCGGCGTCGTCCGCGAGGCTGATCATCAGGCCGCAAAACTGGGTCTACTCGCCGCCTGTGTGCTGCACCTGGCCCGCGCCATCACGCCCGCACTCGCGCAATGGAACCCGCCGGACTTGTATGACACGATCGTCGACCTTGCGGCCGGAGTCGCGCTGGCCGACTCGGATCCGCGCGCAGCGGCCGTGCACGCGATCGCCGCCAGCCGGCACGGATCGGTCCTGCACGACGCGGCCGAGACCAGGAGCCAGGCAGTGCTCGTCGATCTGGTTTTGTCCTGCATCGAGGACCTGCAACAGGTGATCGAACCGTCCCGATGAGGCGGGCACTGCGGCAAATGCGGTAAGCAAGCGTGATGACCGCTTTGTTGTCAGAAGCCGTCCAGCGCGTCCGAAGCGTGCTCTGGCCGATCACCCAAACATCGGTTGCGGCCGCCCTCGCCTGGTACGTGACCCACGACGCGTTGCACCATCGCCAGCCGTTCTTCGCGCCCATCTCCGCCGTGGTGTGCATGTCGGCGACCAACGTGCTGCGCAGCCGGCGCGCCATGCAGATGATCATCGGAGTCGCCCTGGGGATCGTGCTGGGCGCCGGGGTGCACGAGATCTTCGGTGCGGGAGCGATCGCCATGGCGGTGGCGGTTTTCGTGGCGCTGGGTTTCTCGGTGCTGATCGGGCGCGGGTTCATCGCGCAGGGCTTGATGTTCGTCAACCAGACCGCGGTCTCGTCGGTGCTGGTCCTGGTGTTCGCCCCTACCGGCGGTGTGGTCGCCGAACGCCTTTTCGACGCGCTGATCGGGGGCGGTTTGGCGCTGCTGTTCGCCATGCTGCTTTTTCCGGCTGACCCGGTGGCGTTGCTGTGCCGGGCGCGCGAGGCGGTACTGGCGGGCCTGCACGACACCCTTGTCGAGGTGGCGACCGTAGTGCAGGACCCATCGCGGGCCTCGGCCGACTGGCCGCTTTCGGCTTTCGATCGACTGCATAACCAGCTGGGCGCGTTGATCGAGGCGCGTCAGACGGCTCACCTGGTCGCGCGGCGAGCGCCGCGCCGGTGGGTGGTGCGCGACACGATTCGTGAGGTCGATCAGCAGTCAGCGCGGTTGGGCATGCTGGTCAGCTGCGTGTTGCATCTGGCACGCGCGGTTACCCGACCGGACGGCGGACGGGTTCCGCAGCTCGTTCAGGTCGCGCTCGTCGACCTAGCGGACGGCATCGCCATTGCCGACGAGGACCCCGCGGCGGCGCTGGCCCACGCCGCCGCCGCGCGCAGCCGGGCCGTGGAACTGGAGTCACATGCCCGCGACCGATCCGAAATGGTGCTGGCCGACATCGTCTGCGCCGGCGCCGACGACCTGCAGCGAGTGATCGAGCTACCGGCCCGCAAACACTCGCGCCGGTTACTGTGAATTGGCCAGAAACTCCTGGACCAGCTTCTTTGGCGCCTGCGTCAACCAGGCCTCGGTGATCAGATCCTCCAGGTCGGAGATGTTGATCTCGGCCAGCTTGACCAGCACCGCCGGATAGCCGTCGAAATGCGGGGTGGTGAAGTACACCTCGGGCTCGTCGGCCACCAGCGCGAATTTGACTCCCTCGTCGGCCACCCGGACACCGAGAATGTCGCCGGCCGGGGGTTCGGTGCCGGCTTGTGCCATGGCTTCACGGTCGGACTTGCGCAGGGGGCGCTCCCAGGCCATCAGCTTCTTACCGACCCGCCAGTCATGCGGGGCCGGCTCGGCGGTCAGCGGCAGTCCACCGACGATGTGTGCGACGTCGTCCCAGGTGGCCACATATTCGATTGTGCGCCGGGTAACCCGGCTATGGCGCTTCTGCAGCCATTTCGTGACCGAGCCAGTGCAGCAGCTTGTCGTACACCGATGGGTGGTTGAGCAGGTCGAAATGGTTGAGGCCGGTGAGCGTCAAGCCGTGTGCGGCCTCGAATGGAACTTGACGGGACCGCCCCCGGCCGGCCGCGCTGTGCGGCCGCACCAGGCTGTCACCCACCAGGAGGCCCACCGCGCGCGGCGCCGCTGAGGTGGCGACGAAGTGGTATACGGCGTGCGGGAGGAACGGCACTTCCCGGCAGCGGTCGCGCAGGAACTCGTCGGGGTCGCAGTCGCTCCAGTCCTCGTCGAGCACCGCGCCGAACCGCAAATCCTTCACCCCGGCGCTGCGCGTGTTGAGAAATGAAGCAAGAGCCCGGGTTTCGGGTAGTTTGGCCAGCGCCCAGGCTGCAATGTTGACGCCCTTCTCGAGGTCGGCTCCCAGATGCGGCGAGCCCAGGCACACGACGCGTCGCACCGCCTCGGTCCAGCGGTGCTCGTGCTGCACGCCGTAATGACAGGCGCTGCGCGCCACGAGGCCGCCCATCGAATGGCCAACCAGAACGACTTCGTCGAGCGGCACCGGCCACAACTCGCGCAGCTCATGCAACAAGTCGGCCAGCAACCGGCCGTTTTGCGAGATGTGCAGGCCCGTGTTGTAGCGCAGATAGACCGGGGTGAAGCCGAGGTCTTTGCGCAGCCGCTTACCGTACGGGCGCAGCGTCTGCCCGTCGCGGGGCGCACGCCACCACGACCGTTCGGTGAGGCACCAGCCGTGCACGAAAACCACGATGCGCCCCGCGGCACGCGGAAAGGCGTTCGCGATAGCGTCGGCGGTCATTTCGACGGGCTCTCCGCGCCGCCGGATCTGCATGGTCAGCGCGAATCCGTTGCGCCGGTTGGTCAACTCGTCGCCGTAGAGTCCGTTGATCGCGGCGATCGCGCCGGCGGCCTTGGGATGTGCCTGGACCGTCTCGTGGTCGTCGTTGCCGTTGGCCTCGGCGGCCAGCGCGCCGGCGCCGTATAGCGATCCCCGGACTGCCCCGTCGACCAGGCGGTAGGTGATGGCCGTGGTGGTGTCGTGGATCACCTGCACGGGTTTGGATACCGGTCCGATGGCGTCAAAGACGCGGCTGGCGATCCCGCTGTGCATGTCGCGGACCAGTGTCGTCAACACTCGCGTGCCCTCGCCCGCGAGATCGGCCAGCGATCGAATTTCCTCTCGTTGCACGAGCCGCCCCCTTCTTGTCGTGATAGCCCGAGATTAGACAAATCGCGTATGAGATCGTTTACCCCGTGCCTGACGCACGGTCTGAAGCCCAGCGTGACGCCCCGCCTGAGGCCCCGGACACGCACCGCTATCGCGTCACCCATCGCACCGAATACCGCTACTCCGACGTGGTCACCAGCTCCTACGGCCGGGGCTTTCTCACGCCGCGGGATTCGTTGCGGCAGCGCTGCGTCGCCCACCGGCTGGTCATCGAGCCCGGCCCGGCCGACAGCTCCACCACTCGCGACGGCTACGGCAATATCAGTTCCTATTTCCATGTCACCGAGCCGCACCGGACGCTGACGGTTACCAGCGACTCGATCGTCGACGTCTCCCCGCCGGCTCCCGGGCTGTACACCAGCGGTCCGGCGCTGGCACCGTGGGAGACCGCCCGGCCCAGCGGTTTGCAGGGAGCGCTCGCCATCGATTTCACCCTGGACCTGCATCCGCCGGAGATCACCGACGAAGTGCGCGAGTACGCCGCGCCCAGTTTCGTCCCCGAACGGCCACTCGTGGAGGTGCTGCGCGATCTGGCGGGGCGGATTTTCCGCGACTTCACCTACCGCTCGGGGTCGACGACGGTATCCACCGGTGTCAACGAGGTTCTGGCGGCCCGGGAAGGGGTATGCCAAGACTTCGCGAGGCTGGCGATCGCCTGCCTGCGAGCCAACGGTCTGGCGGCCAGCTACGTGTCGGGGTATCTGGCCACCGACCCACCCCCGGGGAAGGATCGGATGATCGGGATCGACGCCACCCATGCCTGGGCCGCTGTGTGGACTCCACAGCAGCCCGGCCAATTCGAATGGTTGGGTTTGGATCCCACCAACGACCAGATGGTCGACCAGCGCTACATCGTGGTCGGGCGGGGCCGCGACTACGCGGACGTCCCGCCGCTGCGTGGCATCATCTACACCAACTCAGAAAACAGCGTGATCGACGTCGCCGTCGACGTCGTGCCCTTCGAAGGCGATGTGCTCAATGCGTGACTTTCACTGCCCGAACTGCGGCCAGCGTCTGGCGTTCGAAAACTCCGCCTGCCTGTCCTGCGGAAGCGAACTCGGATTTTCACTCGAACAGATGGCGCTGCTGGTGATCGCCAGCGACGAGGGAGCCGAGCATGCCGGCGCGGTACCTGCCGACGACTATCGGCTGTGCGCCAATCTTTATGTGGCCGAATGTAATTGGCTGGTTCCGGCCAACGATCCCGGTCGGCTGTGCACGGCGTGTGCGTTGACCATCGAGCGGCCCAACGATGCCGATACCGTCGGCCTGGCCGAGTTCGCCCGCGCCGAGGCGGCCAAACGGCGGCTGGTCGCCGAACTGCACGAGCTGAAGCTCCCGATCGTCGGGCGCGAGGAGGACCCCGACTACGGGCTGGCCTTCCGGTTGTTGTCCAGCGCGCACGAGCAGGTACTGACCGGGCACGAAAATGGCGTCATCACACTGGATTTGGCCGAGGGCGATGACGTGCACCGCGAGCAGCTGCGGGTCGAGATGGACGAGCCGTACCGCACCCTGCTCGGGCACTTCCGCCATGAGGTCGGCCACTATTACTTCTATCGGTTGATCCAGTCGCCGGAGTATCTGGCGCGGTTCAACGAGCTGTTCGGCGACCCGGACGCCGACTACCAGGAGGCGCTGGACCGGCACTACAGCCAGGGCGCACCCGCGGGTTGGCAGGAAAGCTTCGTGTCCTCCTACGCGACCATGCATCCAGCCGAGGATTGGGCCGAGACGTTCGCTCACTACCTGCACATCCGCGACACGATGGACACCGCGGCCTGGTGCGGCTTCGCGCCGGCATCGGCGACGTTCGATCGGCCCACGTTGGGCCCCAGCGCTTTTCAGACCATCATCGACACATGGTTGCCGCTGTCGTGGTCACTGAACATGGTGAACCGGTCGATGGGTCACGACGACCTGTACCCGTTCGTGCTGCCGCCTGCGGTACTGGAGAAGATGCAGTTCATCCACACCGTCATCGACGAGGTGACTTCGGAGACCAGGGGGTCCGTGGTCGCTTAGTAAGGACCTCGGTCAGTTCGTGCGCTGATTGCTCAGAGTGCGGGCCAACTGTTCACCGGCGGGAGTTAGTCCCAGCCAGATCGTGAGGTCCCATGATGCACGATCGTCGTACTGGCCTACGAAGAGGTCGTAGACACGTTGCATCGCAGCGTCGATCGAGATATCCCATCCTGCGAACTTCTCACCTGGGTGTGGGAGATCCCCAATCTGCATGAGCCCGTCTTCCAGCAGCGATCGGATTGTTCGCAGTGCCAGGTCCTGTTGAGCCGCGAGAGTGTCGGCGAGGCAGGCTCGGTTGATCACGGTTTCGACCTCGACAAGCGGCACCCAATCGTCGAGCCCACTGGTTAGCAGCTCGGCGCGCAGCAGTTGTTGTGGGGTCAAGCCGGGATGGGTTTCAGCGCGAGGGTCGTCACTGGATTGATTCATCGTTCTCCACGCTTCCGCAACGCTTTGTCACCGTCGTCTTCCGGCGATGGTTGGAGGTCAACGCCGAGGGCGTCATCCTGGGGTGAACTCATCTAAGTCGGGTAGTTCGTCTTTGCCTAGCACTGGAGGGCCGTGGTGGCTGTGCGGCGGATGAACGGGGTGCGGGATGGATTCTGGCGGCACCGGGCTGCCACCGACAAAGGGTAATGATGGCCCAGCGCGCCCGGGTACCGCCTCAACAGGTGGGGGCGAAACCCGTGGAGGTTCGACGGGAGCCCGGACCGCTGGCGCCTCCGGTAGTGGGGGCCTGGCCGGTGCCGGAATGTCTGGTATGCCGCCTCGGGGATTAATGTGGATTTTGGTGTAGCCACCACCCTTACCCGGGATATCAAAGTCAAGGACCGGCCTGCTGGTGGACCCGGCGGACCAGCGTTGCCCGATTATCGTGCCGTCCGGGAGCCGATATCGAATGCCTTTGCCGGGATCGCCGTACCCATTGGGGATTTCCACCCCGTTCTGCTGGGCCCACTTCCAAAGATTCCGGAGATCCTCCGGTGAACGGACCTCCCTAACCTCGGGCTTATTGCCTTGCGGAAGCTTGTCGAGTACCCGGCGGATGTCGTCGGCGCTCGGGCCGTTAGTAGGTCCCAGGCCTGGCGGGTCTTGTTTAAAGGTGTGATGATTGACTGCCTGGGTTTGAGATCGGCGGTCGTAGGGTGTTTCTGGGAATGCAGTGAAAGAGATTCCGCTCGTAGCGGCGGTGATATTGGCGGCTACTTGGTGCTCAACCCCGACGAGTTCAATTGCGTGGCGGCGGATTTCGCTGGCGAATGCTTGAGCTTGGGCTTGGCGAGATGCGTGTTCTGGGGCGGTGCGGCCGCTTCGAGTGTCGGTGACCGAGAGGTCTTCTTCAACGTTGAAACCGGCACTGTGGGCGTCTTGGACGGCATAGATGACCCTGCGCTGGGCTGCGCCGATCGTTCCTGCACCGGCGCGGGCGATGCGCGTAGCCTGGCGCAAATTGTCAGCTTTGCTATTGACGATTTGTAGATCAGCGTCGGTTCGCTGTCGGAGCCCGTCACCGCCGGCCCCTTCCCACACAACGGTGTGGGATTGGTTGCGAATCCGTAGGAACACGTCTTCCCACTGATCGGCTGTCTTGGTCCAATAGGTGGCCACCTCGATGAGATGTTCAGTGTCCCACGCGTAGATTTGCGACAGCGTCGGCAGCAACTACACGACCCCGTTTCGCGGCACGCCCGACAAGTCCGCCGCGGCAGTCGATTCGTTGTTCACATACCCTGCCGTGCTTGCCTCTAGTGCGCCAGCGGTTGCCTTTGTCCGGGTTGTAAACGCCGCCGTGCACCGGCTAATCGCTCTGTGCGCAGCAACTATCGCCAACGTGGTGGGTTGATACGGCTGCCCTGGCGAGGGCGGTGTCAAGGCGCCAAATTCAATCCCTAGCACTCGCCAATGGCTGGCCGTGGCTGTTAGCTGCTGCAGGTCGATCTGCAGCTCCCTGGATTCCATCGTCGGGAAGCTTAGTGGCGGGGGACGCAAGTGCAATTCAGTTGCGGGCATCGTCTAATCGCACGAGGCCGCAGGCGGGAACGCTGGAATCCTCAGCTATCCCGTTCTCAGAGCACCGGATACGAGAACCACGCCTGGGCTGGCTGGCCCGACGCGCTACACGGGGTCACGGTTCGCGCGTGGCCCGCTTGAATTTCGGCATAGTACGGCCGCCGTTATCGGGGAATAGCGCAGATCTCAGCGGGTAGTGGGAAAGCTTCGTCTGGATTGAGCGCAGCAGCAGGATCGCCTTCTGGTCGCCACCGGTGCCGTAGTCCAGCCCTGCGCCGATCAGATTGCTTGCCCGGCATGTCTCGGTGAGTAGCTGGGTGCGCGCCCAGTCCAGCGCGGATAAGCGTTCGCTGTGCCACAGCGCTTTTCGTAGCCGCATCAGCAATTCGTCGAAATCATCCGAAGTCGATATGCCAAGGATTTTGATCGGAAAGGGGGTATAGCTGGCCGGGCCGCCAAACTCGCTGAGTACGCGCAGCATGAAGTCGCGCTCGTCGTCGGTCAGATCGATCGAGATGAGCTCTGGCTCAGTCATCGGTTGAGCTTAGCCCGACGAAACATAGGGATACAGATGGCGAGTTTTGCTTACGGATGGTCGATTTCGTCTGGAATCTCGCAAATACAGGCAGGCGATGATGGTGTACCCCGCGGGTTGCATCGTCGTCAGGCTGGTCCGCATTACCTGACGGCTAGGCCGGCATAACTCTGCGTTCATCGGGGCCCCACAGTGGCTGCATGCCGCCGGGCAGCTTCAGCTGCGTGGCGGTGATGACGTCGGCCAGGTCGCGCAACGCGGCGTGGATCGCGGCGAGCAAGTCAGCCAGCTCGGCGCGTTGCCCCGCGGCGTTGATCTCCTCCAGCTCAGCAGGGTCGGATCGGCGCAGGCGGGTGCTGATCTCTTCGGCCATGCGCTCGGCGCGTGACGAGCCCGACGAGCCCGGCAGCTCGCGCAGGTGGTCGCGCAGCCGCTCCAGCTGGAAGACCAGCGATCGCGGGTTCTGCGCGTCGAACAGCATCAGCTCGGTCACCGCGGCGACGCTGACCTTGCCCACCGTCCGGCGCCGGTAGATGACCGACGACTCGCACGCCACCAGCGTCGACTCGGTGATGGTTTGCTCGGCCGCGGGACTGCGCACCGTGGTCAGCGTGTCGCGCAGCAGGGCGGTCAGCCACAGGCCGCGTTCGATGCGCTTGCCGATGTCCATCATCGTCCAGCCCACGTCGTGCACCATCGACTCGCTGGCCACCCCGGACAAGGTCAGCATGCCGGCCAGCGTCTGCGCCTGAGCGAAGGCCAGCACCGCGTCGGCCTCAGCCAGCGACTCCGGCGGATCCGCCTTGTGTGCCAGCGCGCGCTCCACCCCGGCCAGCACCATCCAGGTGTCGTTGGACAACTGGTCACGCACAGCACGCGCGGCCAGGGCCAACCCTTCGACCGATTGCATCAGCGATCCTGGCCGGTCCGGATCGACCGTCATCGACCACAGTGTCGAGGGGACAACGGCGATCATCTCGGCGTGGTCGTGATCATGGGCGTAGTCGATCCCCGTGCCAGTGCCGGTGATTCGGCCCAGCGCGGCCATCAGCACCGGCACGCATTCGCTTTCCTCGGTGTCCTGCTGACGGCGGAACACGTGGTAGCGCTCGCGGGTGACGATGAGCAGCCGGGCCATGCTTTCCGCGCGCTCGCCGTAGCGTCCCATCCAAAACAGGTCGGACAGCACGCGCGGCGAGCTCACCCCCGAGGTACCCGCCCCGGACTTGGCCGCCGGCTCCACAAGTGACGGCAGGGTCACCGTCTCGGCCAGCGCACGCTCCGTCGGACGGACCCAGATATCCTTAGCCGCAATGGTATTCAAAGTATATGCGGCCGGCCCGGGTGCCAGCACATAGCCGAGGCCGCCGATCATCGGCGCGTACCCGCCGCGCTGGGCCACCGTGAACAACCGCATACCCACACCGGCGGACGACAGGACACCGGCATGGTCGGTGGGCGCCGACGAGAACGTCGGCAGCTCCTGGCCGACCCACTGCCACGGCATCGCCTCGATCCGGGCTGCCATGTCGGCCAGCTGTGCCGACGAAAGCTTGGGTCCGACAAGGGTTTCCCCGCCGTCGGTGGGCCGCAGCAAAAGCGACGAGAGATTTGCCAGCAGGTGCGAGCGTTCGGCGGCGATGCCACCCCAATACACCGGAGCGGTTTGCAGCAGCGGAGCTTCGCCGAGCAGACGCTCGGCCAGCTGGGGCAGAAACCGCAGCAGCCCAGGGCTTTCCAGGATGCCACTGCCCAGTGTGTTGACCACCGTCACCGTTCCGCGGTGCTGTGCCTCCACCAGGCCGACCACACCCAGCCGCGAATCTGCCCGCAGGTCAAGCGGATCGGCGTATTCGGCGTCCACCCGGCGCAGCACGACGTCGACACGTTTCAGTGTGCCCAGCGAACGCATCCACAGTTTGCCGTCGCGCACCACCAAATCGGCGCTTTCGACCAGTGGAAAGCCCAGCAGTGTGGCCAGATACGCCTGATCGAACGCCGTCTCCGAGTAGATACCGGGGCTGAGCACCACCACTACCGGATCCTGGGCGACATCGGGCGCGGCGTCGATCAGCCCGAGCCGCAACGCGTGGGCGAACGGTGTGTTGGGGCGCGGCGCGATCCTTTCATAAAGGTCTGGAATCGCGTGTGCGACAACACGTCTGTCGGCCAGCGCGTAGCCGGCGCCCGAGGGCGCCTGGGTCCAGTCGGCGTTGACCTGAAAGCTGCCGCCGGGCAGCCTGCTGATGTCGCAGCCGTGCAGGAAAAGCTGATGGCGCCCAGGAACTTTGATGCCCGCAGCGGCTCGCACGTAACCGGGGTGGGCGAACAGCAACTGTGCCGGCAGGATGCCTTCGAGGACCACGTTGCGTGGCCCGTACAGGTCGGCGAGCACCGCGTCCAGCAATCGGGAGCGCTGCACCAGGCCGGCCTCGAGCACGTCCCAGTCGGCCGCCGAGATCACCAGCGGCAGGGTGTCCAGAATCCACGGCCCGGGCTCGAGGCCATGCCCGTCGGTAGACCTGTGTGTGTCTACCTCGGTGTAGGTGATGCCGTCGTGGTCGATCAGGCCGTGCACCACCGAGCGCAGCCGATCCAGCCCCGCCCTGCCGCGTTCGGCGACCGCGTCGGCCAGTTCGGCCCAGGCGGGTCGCACGTTGCCGGTCGCGTCGACGAATTCGTCGTAACCGATGCCAGGGCCGTCCCGCAGGTCGAACAGCGCTTCTTGAGCGCGTGCCGTGCGATACCCGGCCAGCAGACGGTCGACGTCGTACCTCGGGGTGGAGGTCGCCGGTGTGGGGCTCATGCTCAGTGCCATTACTGCTGCACGGTACGCACGCGCCGCAGGTCGAGGATCCCCGGCGCGCCGATGTCGGTGGACATCCGGGCCTGTTTCTCCCGGATGCCGGACAGGTCCAGTTTGCCCGGGGTGAAGCCGGTCGCCTCGAAACGGCGGGCCCGGCGCGATTCGGCCTCGACGGCGTTGACAGGCGGCTCGTCGTAGGCGCGTCCGCCGGGATGGGCGACGTGATACGTGCAGCCGCCGCGCGAGGTTCCGGCGGTGACGTCGATGAGTTCGAACTGCAATGGGACGTCGGTGGACAGGGTCGGGTGCAGCGCGCTGGGCGGTTGCCAGGCCTTGTAGCGCACGCCGCCTACGTAGATGTCGGGGTTGTCGGTGGCCAGCAACGGCACCGGATAACCGTTGCAGGTCACCACGTAGCGATGCCGGTCGGCGCCGATGACGCGGACCTGCAGGCGCTCCACCGATGAGTCGACGTAGCGGGCGGTCCCGGTGGCCGTGGACTCCTCGCCGAGGGTGTTCCACGGCTCGATCGCCCCGCGCAACTCGATCTCCACACCGTCGAATACCGCGGTCCCGATGCGCGGGAAGCGGAACTCGGTGAACGGGTCCAGCCAGCTGGTCTCGAAGGCGATGCCGTGTGCGCGCAGGTCGGCGGCGACGTCGGCGATGTCGTGAATCAGGAAGTGCGGCAACAGATATCGGCCATGTAGGTTGGCACCGTGGCGGATCAGCGGCGCCCGCAGCGGTTCGTCCCAGAACCACGCGACCAGCGCGCGCACCAGCAGCGACTGCACCATGGCCATGCGCAGATGCGGCGGCATCTCGAACCCGCGCAGCTCCAGCAGCCCGAGCCGGCCGCGCGGGCCTTCGGGGCTGTACAGCTTGTCGATACAGAATTCGGCGCGATGGGTGTTGCCGGTGATGTCGGTGAGCAGGTGCCGCAGTGCCCGGTCGGTGACCCATGGTTTGGCGGTGCTCTTCAAGCCGCCGCCGCCCAGCCGCGTGATTTCGGCGAACGCGATCTCGAGTTCGTACAGCGCCTCGGCGCGGCCCTCGTCCACGCGCGGCGCCTGCGACGTGGTCCCGACGAAACGCCCGGCGAACAGATACGACAACGACGGGTGCCGCTGCCAGTAGGTCAGCAGTGAGACCAGCAGGTCCGGGCGACGCAGCAACGGGGAGTCGGCCGGGCTGACGCCGCCGAGGGTGATGTGATTGCCCCCGCCCGTGCCGCCGTGGGTGCCGTCCACATCGAACGACTCGGTCGACAGTCGCGCCAGCCGGGCCTGTTCGTACAGCGTTTCCAGCTGCTGTCGTTGTTCGTCGAAGCTGCCGGTGGGCGCGACGTTGACCTCGATGACCCCGGGGTCGGGGGTGATCGTGGTGGACTTCAGCCGCGGATCGGCCGGCGGGCCGTATCCCTCGATCACCACCGGACAGTTGGCCCGCGCCGCGGCGGCTTCGACGCGCGCGACCAGGTCGATGAAATGTTCCAGCGCCTCGGTAGGTGGCAGGAAGAGATGCAGCAGCCCATCCCGGACCTCGGCAACCATCGCGGTGGTCGGCGCGGCCTCGGGATCTTCCAGCACCGCGCCGGCGCCGTCGGATCCGGTCGCTAGCGCGTGTCCGACCCCGAGCGGGTCGGCGACGAACGAGGCCGGTGGCGGCCGCCAGCTGATCGAATCCAGCGGTAGCCGCAGCCCTGCCGGTGAATCTCCCTCGAGCAACACGATGCGACCGCGACGCAACCGCCAGTCCGCGCTGGCCCAGCCAAGACCGTCGGCACGGCGGTGCAGTGGCAGCACGAACGCCTGTGGCGCCGTTGCCGATTCATCGAGACGAGTCAGCAGTGCGACGCGGCCGGCGGGGCTGTCGTCGGCGAGATCGTCGCTGGGCGCCACCGGGTCGCCCGCGGGCAGCCGCGCGCTGGCCGCCAGCCGTGCCAACGGGTCTTCGTAGGCCGGGCGAACCTGCGACAGTGGCAGTCCCAAGCTCTCGGCGACGCCGGCGAGCACCTGTTGGGCCACCTGGTCACCCACCGGGGGCGGCTTATCGAGCCAGGGATCGGCCAGCAGCGCATCGTCGGTCCACAGCGGGCGTCCGTCGGTGCGCCAATACAGCGCAATCTGCCAGCGCGGCAACGGTTCTCCCGGATACCACCTGCCCTGGCTGCGCTGAATCAGGCCCTGCGGCGCCCACTGCGCCTTCAACCGGGCGGCCAGGTCGGACGCCCGCTGCCGCTTGTGTGGGCCGTCGGCCGAGGTGCGCCACTCGTCGTCGACCTGGTTGTCGACGGAGACGAAGGTGGGTTCGCCGCCGACGGTCAGCCGGGCATCACCAGCGGTCAGCCGCTTGTCGACGCTGCGCCCGACCTCACAAATCGTCTGCCACGCCATTTCGGTGTAGGGCAGTGTGACTCGCGGGTCTTCGTGGACGCGGGTGACGGTGTTGGAGAACTCCAGCACCGAGCCGCAGGGATCGGTGCCGCCGGTGATGGGGGCCGCGGTCGAGGGGTGTGGCGTGGCCGCCAGCGGGATGTGGCCCTCTCCGGCGAACAGACCTGACGTCGGGTCCAATCCGATCCAGCCCGCGCCCGGGATGTAAGCCTCGGCCCAGGCGTGCAGGTCGGTGAAGTCGGCCGCGGGCCCCGACGGCCCGTCCAGAGCCGCGACGTCGGAGGCCAGCTGCACCAGGTAGCCGGATACGAACCGGGCGGCCAGCCCGAGCTGACGCAGGATCGACACCAACAGCCACGCCGAGTCCCGGCACGAGCCGACGCCGGTGCGCAGCGTGAAATCCGGTGTCTGAACGCCGGGTTCCATGCGCAGGCTGTAGCCGACGTCGGCGTTGATGGCGCGGTTGAGCGCGACCAGGAAGTCGATGGTGCGGGTGCCGTCGGCGACCGAGAAGTTGCGCACCCAGGCTTGCACCAGTTCACCGGGGCCAGACCCGTCGCCGTCTTCGTCGACGGGCCGCAGATACGGCCTGAGGTCGTCGGCCAGCGCCTTGGGGTAGGTCAATCCTTCCGCCGGCCACGTCTCGGCCCAGTCCTCGATGAAGAAATCGAACGGGTTGATCACCTTGAGGTCGGCTATGAGCCCGACGGTGATGGTCAGATTACGCATCGGCTTCGGAAAGACAAGTCGGGCAAGGAAATTGCCCAGCGCGTCCTGCTGCCAGTTGATGAAGTGATCGGCGGGGTCGACGCGCAGCGAGTAGGCCTCGATGGGCGTGCGCGAATGGGGCGCCGGGCGCAGCCGCACGATGTGCGGATACACACCGACCAGCCGGTCAAAGGTGTAGCTGGTGCGGTGCTCCAGCGCAACTTTGATGCTCATAACCGCTGATCTCATCACAAGAGGCAGCGGCCTGCAGCGCGCCGAAAGCCGGCGCGCTGCCTATGGCCAGCTACGCGTACTGCGGCCCCGGCGGCGCCGGCTGGTTCGCCTCGACGACCTGACCGCCGGACAGCTTGCGGTAGGTGTAGACCTGGATCAGCGATGCGAGCGGAACACCGACGAGCATGCCTACGTAGCACAGCAATTCGCCGACCACCACCGCGGCGGCCTGCACCAGCCACGACAGGAAGCTGTTGCCGAGGTCGCTCCTGACGGTGGCGATGCTGGCCTTGATGGAGTCGACGGGCGACAGCGACTTGTCGACGGCGAACACGACCGCGAACTGTGCCACGAAGCCGAAGATCAGGCCGGGGATGAGGCACAGCGCGGACCCGATCGCGGTGCCGAGAACCAGCAGCAGCGCCGTGACGGCGACCGTACCCAGATTGCGTGGCCGGAAGAACGTTCCGATGCTCACCGCCTTGCCGTCGGCGATATCCAGGCAGCCCGTGGTCAGCCCGGCATGCATGTAGACCGCCACACAGAATATGAGCAGGTAACCGAGGAACATTGCGATGCCACCGACGGGGGTCATGTTCCCGCTCGTCGTTTCGGCGGTGTAGCCGCTGGCGTCGGTATAGGTGGTAGTCGTGGTCTCCGACGTGGCGATGATGATGCCGATCATCGCGCCGATCACGGCGGCCAGGGCCAGCGCGTAGGCCAGCAGCGGTACGACGAGCGCCGCGGCGTTCTGGGTGAACTTGGCCCACGACCAGCTGATCGCTTCACCAACGCTGAACCCGGATCCGGGCCCGGGCTGGCCACCGTAGCCGGGCGGCGGGTAACCGGGAGCCGGCGCACCCGGCGGTGGGCCATAGCCCGGCGGAGGCGGCGGCGGGGGCGCGTACCCCGGAGGTGCGTAGCCGCCGGGAGCCTGACCGCCGGGGGGTGGCC
>NZ_LQPW01000091.1 GCF_002116635.1 Mycobacterium szulgai
CGGTGGAGACGGCGGAAACGGCAGCAATGGCGGGAACGCCGGCGCGCTCGTCGGCGTCGGCGGTAACGGCGGCAACGCCGGCTCTGGCGGTGCCGGCGCCGGCGGCAGTGCCGACGGTATCGCCGGCACCCGAGGCTTTGGAGGCGCCGGGGGGCTGCTGTTCGGACAGAAAGGCGCAGACGGGTCGTAGCACCCGCCGTGCGGTTGCGTGCACGTCAATTTCCGGCTGTAGTGGACGTCGGCTAGTCGTCGCTGCGGTGCAGGCCCCGGCGCACTGACAGCAACTCGAACTCGGGGTGCGCGGCGACGAGGCGCTCGGCGGCGTCGAGCACATCGACGGCGTGCGCGCGCTCGCCGGAGACCACGGCCACGCCGATGCCCGCGCGTCGGTATAAGTCCTGTGCGCCGGTCTCGGCAGCAGCGACGCTGAGCTTGCGTTGCAGCTCCGCGACGACAGGACGGATCACCGACCGCTTCTGCTTGAGTGATCGCACGTCGCCCAGCAACACGTCGAATTCAAGCCAGCCGATCCACATCTGTGGCCTCAGCCCGGAGGAGCGGGCGCCGGCGCCGGGGTTTCCGAGGGGCTCGGTTCCGGCGCTGGGGCGGGACCGGGCTCCGGAGCCGGCGCCGGAACTGGAGTGGATGGCGGTGTCGAGTTCCGTGAGTTTTGTAGCGCCAGCAGCATTTCCGCGGTTCGCCTGGACAGCTGCCAGCCGCCCTGGGCGGGAGTGAACTCCATCGGAAAGGTGAACTGGCGGTTGTTCGGTTGGGCGGTGGTGACGACGACGGTGGCCATCACGTCGGACGGATTCCGGTCCGACCAGGCAAGGTTGTTGGCCGCAAACGTCATGGGCAGATAGCCGCCATCGCGTGCGGCGGTGGTGAACCGGTCCAGCGCGGCGGCCGTCTCAGGAGTGGAGCCCTCGACGAGGTTCAGCTTGTTGGCTCCCGGGACGCCCGGGTCGGCGAGTCGTGACAACACGTCGGTCAGTGCTTCGGGCGCGGGCAGCGGACCGGTCGGCCGCGCCGGCACCACGCTGGACGTAGCGGGCGGCACCGACGGTTCGGCGGCAGGGGATTTTTTGTGATCGTTTTGCGAACAGCCCACGAGGCTCAGCACCGCCGTGACGATGGCGGTTAAGAGGGGCACGCAAACGATTCGGTGCATCCAGCGGCTACGAGCGGTGGGCGATTGCAATCGAAGTCACACTGGCCGCTCCGGGACCGGTCATCGCGACGGCTTCCATGCCCGTGGCTAGGGATTTCGCAGTCACCGCGATCCTTTCGCTCGGCTCGATCGGAAGCTGAGATTACCAGCGAGACCCAAGTTGTTACTTTTCATCAGCGTTTCGACGCATTTGACTCCGCACATCAAGCGGCAATCGCCGGTAGCGTTGAAGTATCCGCCACGCCATTCCTGGTGCGGGAAAGGAGCGCAACATGGGTGAATCAGAGCGTTCTGAAGCATTCAAGACCCCCCGCGATATCCCCCTGTCCAGCGAAGATGCTGCCGAACTCGAACAGCTGCGGCGTGAAGCAGCGGTGCTGCGCGAGCAACTGGAGAACGCCGCCGGACAGAACAACCCGGCGCGCGCTGCGCGGGATGTCCACCAACTCGAAGCCCGGATCGACTCGCTTGCGGCCCGTAATTCCAAATTAATGGAAACTCTTAAAGAAGCCCGCCAGCAACTGCTGGCACTGCGTGAGGAAGTCGACCGGCTGGGGCAGCCGCCCAGCGGCTACGGCGTCCTACTGTCGGCTCACGACGACGAAACCGTCGACGTGTTCACCTCGGGCCGCAAGATGCGCCTCACGTGCTCGCCCAACATCGACACCAAATCCCTCCGGAAAGGGCAGACGGTCCGGCTCAACGAAGCCCTGACCGTCGTCGAGGCGGGAACCTTCGAATCGGTCGGCGAGATCTCTACGCTGCGTGAGGTTCTCGCCGACGGTCACCGAGCCCTTGTCGTCGGCCACGCCGACGAGGAGCGCATCGTGTGGCTGGCCGAACCGCTGGTCGCCGAGGACCTTCCCGAAGGGCACCCCGACGCCCTCAACGACGACACCCGTCCGCGCAAGTTGCGCCCGGGCGACTCACTGCTGGTCGACACCAAAGCCGGCTACGCCTTCGAGCGCATTCCCAAGGCCGAAGTCGAAGACCTGGTGCTCGAAGAGGTGCCCGACGTCAGCTACGAAGACATTGGCGGCCTCACCCGACAGATCGAGCAGATCCGCGACGCCGTCGAGCTGCCGTTCCTGCACAAGGAGCTCTATCGCGAGTACGCGCTTCGCCCGCCCAAGGGCGTGCTGCTGTACGGTCCGCCCGGCTGCGGCAAGACGCTAATCGCCAAGGCGGTGGCCAACTCGTTGGCCAAGAAGATGGCTGAGGTTCGCGGCGACGACTCGCGTGAGGCCAAGTCGTACTTCCTCAATATCAAGGGCCCCGAACTGCTGAACAAGTTCGTAGGCGAGACCGAGCGTCACATCCGGTTGATCTTCCAGCGGGCGCGCGAAAAGGCGTCCGAAGGCACGCCGGTGATCGTTTTCTTCGACGAGATGGACTCGATCTTCCGCACCCGTGGCACCGGGGTCTCCTCGGACGTCGAGACCACGGTCGTCCCCCAGCTCCTCAGCGAGATCGACGGCGTCGAGGGACTGGAGAACGTCATCGTGATCGGCGCGTCCAACCGCGAGGACATGATCGACCCGGCCATCCTGCGCCCCGGGCGCTTGGACGTGAAGATCAAGATCGAGCGGCCCGACGCCGAGGCGGCCCAGGACATCTACTCGAAGTACCTGACCGAGTCGCTGCCGGTGCACGCCGACGACCTTGCCGAGTTCGATGGTGACCGAACGGCCTGCATCAAGGCAATGATCGAGAAGGTGGTCGACCGGATGTACGCCGAGATCGACGACAACCGGTTCCTGGAGGTCACCTACGCCAACGGTGACAAGGAAGTCATGTACTTCAAAGACTTCAACTCCGGGGCCATGATCCAAAACGTCGTCGACCGGGCTAAGAAGAACGCGATCAAGTCGGTGCTGGAGACCGGGCAGCCGGGTCTGCGCATTCAGCACCTGCTCGACTCGATCGTCGACGAGTTCGCTGAGAACGAGGACCTGCCCAACACCACCAATCCCGATGACTGGGCAAGGATCTCGGGCAAGAAGGGGGAGCGGATCGTCTACATTCGCACCTTGGTCACCGGCAAGTCGTCGAGCGCGTCGCGAGCCATTGACACCGAGTCGAACCTGGGTCAGTACCTGTAGGTAGTTTGTCGGTACCCCCGACTAGCGTCCCAAGGGTGCGCCTTCAATTCGATCCCGGCGACGACGACGCCTATAACGCGGCGCGCGTCGCGCTGCTTGACGAGCTTGACGGTTGGCTGGATCGACCCCCGCCCGAACGGGCCGGAGTGGTCACCGACGTCGAGATATTCCTGGACTGGCGGTATCACGAATCCAGCGGTGTTCTCGACGATTTCGGTCCCGGCGACATCACGCAGTTTCTGCTCGATTGGTGTCCGCGCCGCTTCGCGGGGCAGGTGGATGGCGCCGAATTTCTCTGCAGCGCAGTGGGTGTCTACGTCGACTTCATGGCAGCCAGCGGACGTCTGGTCGGGGGTATCGACCGCGCCAACCGACTGAGGCGCCTGGCCGCCGACCTCGTCCCGAGCGTGCGCGAAGAGATGCGCAGCCCCACTGCCGGCGGTGGTGACTCGGACACCGTCGAGTCATACGAGTTGCCGTTCGTCTACGTCCCGCCGAGGGCTGCGGACGTGGAGGCCGCCGCGGCCGCCGCGCCGTTGCTGGCGAAATTCGATGCCTTGCGCGACTATTTGGGGCCAGACGGCAAGCAGGTGACGGAGGCGGGGAACCTCAAGTTGGCCGACGGCCGTGCGCTGGTTGAGCTCCTTGGCACGGGCGACGAGATGGATGTCAACATCGGCGACAAAACATCGCGCAAGCGCACAACCGCGTGCCTGCGGCGGCTGAACCTCATCGTCGCCTTTGCCAAGGAAGCCGGAGCGGTGCGGATGCATCAACGTCGTTTGGTTCCGGTTAAGGCTTGGCGGGCGCGGTCAGCGGTCGCCCGTGCGGAGGCACTCTTTGCGGCGGTCGTCGAGCTGGGTCCGTCGCAGTCGCAGTCTTCCAGCCGGGTCATGTATTTCAACGAACTTCACGAATTGCTCGACGACGGGATCGTGCATTGGTTGGCTCCGCTGCTCGCGCACGACAACACTGAGCTGCCGTTCGAGTCCTTCATCGAGTGGGCGCAATCCGTACTAAGCCGGCACTTAAACCCCTACTGGGCGGATGAGGACATGCTCGACAAATTTACCGACGAGAACATGAGCTCTATCTTTGAGATCCTCGAGGAGGCCGGCGTAGTGCGATGGACTGACCGACAGGAGGTACCGAAGCGGTTCGGGCGCAGCCACTGGACTGCCGGCACTGTGGCGCTGACCGCCTTCGGCCGTCATGTCCTGCCGGACTATCTCGATAACGCCGGATATGTGCTGCGTCGCGTCGGCGACGTCCAAAATGCCGATGGTGCAGCCTTGATCGACGCGATGTTGACGACGGCTGACACCGGACATGGCGATTTGGTCGCGAACTGGCAGCCTGGCCGTGCTGCCATCGAGCGGGTGCGGATGCTCAGCGAGGCCATCGTGGCGGCCTCCAGCGCCGCCGGCCGGATGATGGGATTTACCGCGCTGCACATGTTCGACATCGAGGAAGCCGAACCGTTTGTCCGGCAGCTGTTGGACACGCCGGTCGCCGGCCATGCGGCGTTGTGGTTGATACAGCGAGGATGCGCGGCTCCCGAGACCCTCGCCAGCTTCGTCGACATCGCGGTACTCGTCGATGTGCTCGCGAGTGATGTGGCTGACCCGGAAGGACTATGTAGCTTCTTCGCTAGCTTGTCCGAGCCGCTGCAGGTGCTCGAAAACATGTGGCGCCATCCCGCGGCCGAGACCGCGGTCGTGCTCGACGCGCTAGGTCAGCACTTGCCGGATAAGGCGCTTGCCAAAGCCGCCCGAAAGGCCGCCGTTCGTCACCGGAGTTGGCTGCCGAACCGCTTGGGTTAGGCACTCGCCAGCGAATAGCTGTTCGTCAGGTCGTCCTGAAGGACTTGGGCAGCCCGTGTCGTGGTGTCGATCCTGAGCTCACTGGGCAGCACACGCGAGTGATAGGACCACCCGTCGGGAAGCTTGAGCCGGTCTGCCAGCTTAGGCAGGTCGGCTCGGGATAGGTTGGGATCCACCACCTGGCTCCAGGTCTGCATTACCCAGCGCTGCCCCCTGGGGTCCTGCAGTTCATAGACCTCTTCGCCCTCGTTGAAGACGAAGACCGTGTTACGGCTCACCTGGTTGACGGTGTAGGGCGCCGGGTTCATCGACGACAGCAGCACGGTGGCCTGCAAGAGCATTTCGATGCCGCCGAAGTTCTTCGTGATCGCCGGCCCCTGAGGGGCTTTCTCAATGGCGTTCATCAGCCAGTAGCGCGGGCCGTTGAGCAGGGCACCCGCCGCGCCGTGTTCCGTCGCGAGTGCTTGCGCGTCCAGCGCAGACCACAGTTCGGCGGGGCAATCGTTGAGCGGGAAGCTGTTGTAGACGCTGGCCTGAGGTCCGGCCTCGCCTGGGGTTACGAGAAGGACCTCCCCATAGCGCTTCCCGGAGATGTCGGTGACTTCTTCTTCGCGGGCATGTTTGGCCGGCACCAGGGTGAAGTTAATCACTCCGCTCAGCGGCGTCAACACGACCCGCGGCGATGTTGCCGCGGTAACGGTTGCGCGCGATCAGCGTGTTGTGCAGATCGTGGATCAGCGGGTCGACGAAGGTCGACCGATAGTCGGCGTCGCCCGCCGCGCGGGCGCTGATGTACATGAATGTCAACGCGCCGAGGAACAGACACAGGTGTACCAGCGAATCGGGCACCGGAACCGTCAGGCCCAGCAGTGTCGAGGTGCCCGATTCCGTGTGTGCCCATTCTTTGAGCAGCGCCGGACTGAGCACGATCAGCCCGAGAATGACGTAAATCGCGGCGGTGAGTGCCGCGACCACCGCGATCTGCGCCAACTGGGATGCGGCGAGGACGAAAACGACGTTGGCCCGCTCGGTTCTGGTGAGCGGTGGGCTGTTGGGCGGATCGGGTATCGCAGCAAAGGGCGTGTCGGTCAGCTCTTCACAGTCCATGGGTACCGCTGTCGGTGACCGCAGCATCGGCTTGACCCGCTCCACCGTGGCCGAAACGACAAATGCGGCGGCGATGCTTGTCAAAAACAGCACCGCCAACGCTAGGCGTTCGCCGCTGATCGTCGCGGACATCAGCCAGACATTGCCATTGAAGAACACCAAGGTGGTCAGCAGAACGACCGGCAGGGCCCGGATCGCCAGCGCCCCAATCGTCGCCAAATGCGACAGCACCATGCGCACCGACCAGCCGACCACCGACCCGATACCGCTGGCGGTGAGCAGCAGTACCGCGACGGCGACGAACGCCGCATCCGGCAGGTGGGATACGGACGTTTCGACGACGATGATGATCGCCACGATGCTCATTGCGACCGTTGCCGCGAGCGAACGCGTCCGGCTGTCCGATAGCCGCGACACCAGCCAGCCGACCAACATGATCAGTGCCGGCGCGACGCCGACCAGACCCAGGATCGCCCACTCTCGCGGACTGGGCGATCCGTCGATGATGACCTCGTCGCCGTGGGTGATCAGCAGGATCGGCAACATCCAGCAATGCAGCGTCGCGTACGCGGCCAGGGCAGGCGCCGACCGGGGCCACAGCCGTCGCCAGCGGGCTCGCTTAGTCAGCACCGACGGGAGGCCGCGATGCAGGAACCACGCTTCAGCCGCAGCCCTCGGGGAGTCCGCGGCTGCTGGCGCCCGGCGCAGGGAAAGGCTCATCCCGAATTACCCTAGTGGCGGTCTGGCGCATTTAGGGGCCGAGCTGACGGCTACAGCTGTGTAGCCAGGGCGGGATCTGCCGAGAATTTCCGCCCTACAAGCACACCCGAGGCCACCACTGCACACTCGATTGTCCGCGTCGGCCACGCACCGCTACGCGCACGCATTATCGCCACGCCTAGCGCGGATTGCGCGCCTCCTCCTCGGCCGCTACGCGGCCGCATCGTCGCCACGCCTAGCGCGCATTGCGCGCCTCCTCCTCGGCCGCTACGCGGCCGCATCGTCGCCACGCCTAGGCTTTACCGCATGCAACGGATTATCGGAACGGAGGTTGAGTACGGCATCTCATCGCCGTCGGACCCGACCGCCAACCCGATCCTCACCTCGACGCAGGCAGTGCTCGCCTACGCCGCCGCCGCCGGCATTCAGCGCGCCAAGCGCACCCGCTGGGATTACGAGGTGGAATCGCCGCTGCGAGATGCCCGCGGCTTCGACCTGAGCCGCTCGGCCGGCCCACCGCCGGTGGTCGACGCCGACGAGGTCGGCGCGGCGAACATGATCCTGACCAACGGCGCGCGCCTCTACGTCGACCATGCCCACCCGGAATACTCCGCGCCGGAGTGCACCGACCCCCTTGACGCGGTGATCTGGGATAAGGCCGGCGAACGGGTGATGGAGGCGGCCGCCCGGCACGTCGCCAGCGTTCCCGGAGCCGCGAAACTGCAGCTCTACAAGAACAACGTCGACGGCAAGGGCGCCTCATACGGGGCCCACGAGAACTACCTGATGAGCCGCCAGACGCCGTTTTCGGCCATCATCGCCGGCCTGACGCCGTTCTTCGTTTCCCGGCAAGTGGTGACCGGCTCCGGGCGCGTCGGCATCGGGCCCTCCGGTGATGAACCGGGCTTCCAACTGTCCCAGCGCTCCGACTACATCGAGGTCGAGGTCGGCCTGGAAACCACTCTCAAACGCGGCATCATCAACACTCGCGACGAACCGCACGCCGACGCCGACCGGTACCGCCGGCTGCACGTCATCATCGGCGACGCCAACCTTGCCGAGACGTCGACCTACCTCAAGCTCGGCACCACCGCCCTGGTGCTCGACCTGATCGAAGAGGGCATCGATCTGACCGATCTGGCCCTGGCCCGCCCGGTACACGCGGTGCACGCGATCAGCCGCGATCCCTCGCTGCGCCAGACCGTGGCCCTGGTCGACGGACGCGAGCTGACCGGCCTTGCGCTGCAACGGATCTACCTCGACCGGGTGGCCAAGCTGGTCGACAGCCGCGACCCCGACCCCCGCGCCGCTCACATCGTGGAAACCTGGGCCCATGTGCTCGACCAACTCGAGCGTGATCCGATGGACTGCGCCGAATTGCTGGACTGGCCGGCCAAGCTGCGATTGCTCGAGGGTTTCCGGCACCGGGAGAACCTGAGCTGGTCGGCGCCCCGGCTGCACCTCGTTGACCTGCAGTACTCCGATGTCCGGCTGGACAAAGGCCTCTACAACCGCTTGGTCGCGCGGGGCTCGATGAAGCGTCTGGTGACCGAGCACCAGGTGCTTGAGGCGGTGGATAATCCGCCGACGGACACTCGCGCATACTTCCGCGGCGAGTGCTTGCGCCGGTTCGGCGCCGACATCGCCGCGGCCAGTTGGGACTCGGTGATTTTCGACCTGGGTGGCGATTCGCTCGTTCGCATCCCAACGCTCGAGCCGCTGCGCGGCAGCAAGGCACATGTCGGAGCGCTATTGGACTCGGTGGACAGCGCAGTGGAACTGGTAGAACAACTAACCAGTTAAGGGCTATAAGCCGGGAAACGTCAGTGTTGACCGGTAGGGTGGAGAAAAGCCAACGGGCGGATGGACACGTACCCGCGGCCCGCGACGAACCAGGAGGCGGCGATGGCTCAGGAGCAAACCAAACGTGGCGGTGGCGGTGGAGACGAGGACGACCTCACCGGTACCACGGCCGCGGGCCAGGAGCGTCGCGAAAAGCTGACCGAGGAAACCGACGACCTGCTCGACGAGATCGACGATGTCCTTGAGGAAAACGCTGAGGACTTCGTCCGCGCGTACGTCCAAAAGGGCGGACAGTGATCTGGCCGTTCCCCGATCGCCTGTCAACCAATCAGCCCGCCGTAGACCTGTCATCTTTCGCTGACTTTCTGCGCCGTCAGGCACCGGATTTGCTGCCCGCAAGCCTCAGCGGTGGCGTCCAATCCGCCGGTGACCAGCTGCCGCACGGCACCACGATCGTGGCCCTGAAATACCCCGGCGGTGTCGTCATCGCCGGGGACCGGCGCTCGACGCAGGGCAACATGATCGCAGGTCGCGATGTGCAGAAGGTGTACATCACCGACGACTACACGGCCACGGGCATCGCCGGTACCGCAGCCATCGCAGTGGAATTCGCCCGGCTGTACGCGGTCGAACTCGAGCACTACGAGAAGCTCGAAGGCGTACCGCTCACCTTCGCCGGCAAGGTAAACCGGCTGGCGATCATGGTGCGGGGCAATCTGGCCGCCGCGATGCAGGGGCTGGTGGCGCTCCCGCTACTGGCGGGCTACGACATCCACGCATCCGATCCGGAATCCGCGGGTCGCATCGTGTCGTTCGACGCCGCCGGTGGCTGGAACATCGAAGAAGAGGGCTACCAGTCGGTGGGATCGGGGTCGATCTTCGCCAAGTCGTCGATAAAGAAGCTGTACTCGCGCGTCACCGACGCCGATTCGGCGTTGCGGGTCGCCGTCGAGTCGCTTTACGACGCCGCTGACGACGACTCAGCCACCGGCGGGCCGGACCTGGTCCGCGGCATCTACCCGACGGCCGTCACCATCGACGCCGACGGCGCCGCCGACGTGGCGGAGAGCAGAATAGCCGAACTCGCCCGCGAGATCATCGAAAGCCGTTCGCGGGCAGACACTTTCGGTCCCGATGGCGGTGAAAAGTGAGCTTCCCGTATTTCATCTCGCCTGAGCAGGCGATGCGCGAGCGCAGCGAGCTCGCGCGCAAGGGCATTGCTCGCGGCCGCAGTGTGGTCGCGCTGGCTTACGCCGGAGGTGTGCTGTTCGTCGCGGAAAATCCGTCGCGGTCGCTGCAAAAGATCAGCGAACTCTACGACCGGGTGGGCTTTGCGGCCGCTGGAAAGTTCAACGAGTTCGATAACCTGCGCCGCGGTGGCATTCAGTTCGCAGACACGCGCGGCTACGCCTACGACCGCCGCGACGTCACCGGCCGGCAGCTGGCCAACGTCTACGCGCAAACACTGGGCAGCATCTTCACCGAGCAGGCCAAGCCCTATGAAGTCGAACTGTGTGTGGCCGAAGTCGCGCACTACGGCGAAACCAAACCGCCCGAGCTCTACCGGATTACCTACGACGGGTCGATTGCCGACGAGCCGCACTTCGTGGTGATGGGTGGCACGACCGAACCGATTACCAACGCGCTCAAGGAGTCCTACGCCGAGAACGCCGATCTGCCCGACGCGGTACGGATCGCGGTGCAGGCGTTGCGGGCGAGCACTCCGGAGAACTCGGGCAACGGTCAACCCGCACTCGGAGTGGGCAGCCTTGAAGTCGCCATTCTCGACGCCAACCGGCCGCGGCGGGCGTTCCGGCGGATCACCGGTACCGCGCTGGAGACGCTGCTGCAGGAACTTGATGCCAAGGGCAAGAAAAAAGCCGCGAAATCCGACGAAAAGTCTTCGGACTAGCGCCCCCTTGGCGCGGCTTGCTCACCGTGGTCCTCGGACAACTTGTACTCTCGATATGTGCAGCGACGAATCATGGGCATCGAGACCGAGTTCGGTGTCACCTGCACCTTCCACGGTCATCGTCGGCTCTCTCCGGACGAGGTGGCCCGCTACCTGTTCCGCCGGGTGGTCTCCTGGGGTCGCAGCTCCAATGTCTTCCTGCGTAACGGGGCCCGCCTCTACCTCGATGTAGGCAGTCATCCCGAATACGCCACCGCCGAGTGCGACAGCCTGGTGCAGCTGGTCACCCATGACCGGGCCGGTGAGTGGGTGCTCGAAGATCTCCTTATCGACGCCGAGCAACGGCTTGCCGACGAGGGCATCGGCGGCGACATTTACCTGTTCAAGAACAACACCGATTCAGCGGGCAACTCTTACGGCTGCCACGAGAATTACCTGATCGTGCGGGCCGGTGAGTTCTCCCGGATTTCCGACGTGCTGCTGCCGTTCCTGGTCACTCGCCAGTTGATCTGCGGAGCGGGCAAGGTGCTGCAGACTCCGAAGGCGGCCACTTTCTGCTTGAGCCAACGCGCTGAACACATTTGGGAAGGCGTCTCGTCGGCCACCACCCGCAGCCGCCCCATCATCAACACCCGAGACGAGCCGCATGCCGACGCCGAGAAGTACCGTCGGCTGCACGTCATTGTCGGCGACTCGAACATGTGCGAGACCACCACGATGCTTAAGGTGGGCACCGCGGCGCTGGTACTCGAGATGATCGAATCGGGGGTGGCGTTCCGCGACTTTTCGCTGGACAACCCGATCCGCGCCATCCGCGAGGTCAGCCACGACGTCACCGGCCGTCGGCCGGTCCGGTTGGCCGGCGGGCGCCAGGCCAGCGCGCTGGACATTCAGCGCGAGTACTACACCCGTGCCGTCGAGCATCTGCAGACTCGTGAGCCCAACGCGCAGATCGAGCAGGTCGTGGATCTGTGGGGCCGCCAGCTCGATGCCGTGGAGAGCCAGGATTTCGCAAAGGTGGACACCGAGATCGACTGGGTGATCAAGCGCAAGCTGTTCCAGCGCTATCAGGACCGCTACAACATGGAACTGTCGGACCCCAAGATCGCGCAACTCGATCTGGCCTACCACGACATCAAGCGTGGGCGCGGTGTCTTCGATCTGCTGCAGCGCAAGGGCCTGGCGTCGCGCGTCACCACGGACGAGGAAATAGCCGAGGCCGTCGACCACCCGCCGCAGACCACCCGCGCCAGGTTGCGGGGCGAATTCATCAGCGCCGCACAAGCCGCCGGCCGGGATTTCACCGTCGACTGGGTGCATCTCAAACTGAACGACCAGGCGCAGCGCACGGTGTTGTGCAAGGACCCCTTCCGGGCGGTCGATGAAAGAGTCAAACGGCTGATCGCGAGCATGTAACCAAGCGAATGCCTACCTCGAAAGTCGAACGGCTGGTAAATCTCGTCATCGCGCTGCTGTCCACTCGCGGCTACATCACGGCCGAGAAGATCAGGACCAGCGTGGCGGGGTACGCGGAGAGTCCCAGCGCCGAAGCGTTTTCCCGGATGTTCGAGCGCGACAAGAACGAGCTGCGTGACCTCGGCATTCCGCTTGAAGTCGGCAGGGTGTCACACCTGGACCCCACCGAGGGTTACCGCATCAATCGAGACGCCTACGCGTTGCCTCCCGTCGAGCTAACCCCGGACGAGGCGGCTGCGGTGGCGGTGGCCACCCAACTCTGGGAGTCGCCAGAATTGATAACCGCGACCCAAGGCGCCCTGCTCAAGCTGCGGGCGGCCGGCGTGGACGTCGACCCGTTCGATTCGGGGACTCCGGTGGCAATCGCCTCGCCGGCCGGCGTCCCGGGTCTGCGTGGTTCGGAAGACGTGCTCGGAATCCTGTTGTCGGCCATCGATTCTCGGCAGGCGGTGCAGTTTCCGCATCGGTCCTCGCGCACCGAACCGTTCACCACCAGAACCGTCGAACCGTGGGGCGTGGTCACCGACAAGGGCCGTTGGTATCTCGTCGGCCACGACCGCGACCGTGATGCCACCCGCACCTTCCGGCTGTCTCGGATCGGCGCCGAGGTGACCCCCATCGGCCCGGCCGGCGCGGTCACCGTGCCTGACGGCGTAGATCTGCGCGCGATCGTGGCCCGCACGGTCGCGCAGACACCGACCGGTACCCGGGCGGCGGTATGGGTGGCCGACGGGCGGGGGACTGGGCTGCGACGTGCCGGGCGGTCGGCGGGACCCAGGCAGCTCGGTGGCCGCGACGGCGAAGTCATCGAGCTGGACGTCGTGGCCAGCGACCGGTTAGCGCGTGACATCACCGGCTATGGCGCCGACGCCATCGTGTTGGAGCCGCCGTCATTGCGCGACGAGGTGTTGGCGCGGTTGCGGGCCCAGGCGGCCCCATGACTCCCGTCTCGACTCGGTTGGTGCGGCTGCTGAACATGGTGCCGTACTTCCAGGCCAACCCGAAGATCACCCGCGCCGAGGCGGCCGCCGAACTCGGCGTCACCACCAAACAGCTGGAGGAGGACCTCAACCAGCTGTGGATGTGCGGATTACCCGGCTATTACCCAGGTGATCTCATCGATTTCGAGTTCTCCGGCGACACCATCGAGGTGACATTTTCAGCGGGCATCGACCGGCCGCTCAAGCTGACGTCGCCCGAGGCCACCGGGCTGCTGGTGGCGCTGCGCGCGATGGGCGACATTCCGGGCGTGGTCGATCCGCAGGCGGCGCGCAGCGCCATCGTCAAGATCGCGGCCGCAGCCGGCGCCGTCTCCAACGGGGGTACGGTGACCGCCGTCGAGGAGCAGGCGCCCATCGAGAACCGGGCCGCGGCGGTGGTGCGTGCGGCAGTGCGCGACAAGCGCGCGCTGACCATCGACTATTACTCCGCCTCGCATGACACGCTGACCACCCGGACCGTGGACCCCATCCGGGTGCTGCTGATCGGAGGTCAGAGCTATTTGGAAGCGTGGTCACGCGAGGCCGAAGGGGTCCGGCTGTTTCGCTTCGACCGGATCGTCGACGCCGTCGAGCTCGGGGAGCCGGCCATGCCACCGGAACCGGTGTTGCAGGCACCGCCGGACACCTCGCTTTTCGACGGCGACCCGGCACTGCCGTCGGCGACGCTGCGGATAGCCCCGTCGGCGTCGTGGATGTTCGAGTATTACCCGATGCGCGACGTGCGCGAGCTACCCGACGGTTTCTGCGAGGCAGCCATGACCTATGCCTCTGAAGATTGGATGACGCGCCTGGTGCTGGGCTTTGGTTCCGATGTGCAAGTACTGGCGCCGGAGTCGTTGGCCCAGCGGGTGCGAGCAGCCGCGGTCGCGGCAGTACAGGCCTACCAGGCGGCTGACCAGGGCTGATACCGCTGCTCTCAGCGGCGCGCGCGGCCGGCACTGCTTGCTTGTCCCGGAGAGGGGGCTTGGCTGCGGTACCATCGGGTCAACGTCTGGAGGTAATCAAAGTGGGCAGTCTTAGTCCGTGGCACTGGGCGATCCTCGCTGTGGTGGTGATCGTGCTGTTCGGTGCCAAGAAGCTCCCCGATGCGGCGCGCTCGTTGGGCAAGTCAATGCGAATCTTCAAGTCCGAGGTCCGCGAGATGCAGAACGAGCACAAGACCGAAGCATCCATCGAGAGCCCCACGCCGGTGCAGTCGCAGCGTGTCGACCCGCCAACCACTGCGGAGCCCGGTCACACCGAGGCGCGGCCGGCGTAGCCCGGCATCACTGACCGAATGCCGTGAACGGTCCCCGGGTTTCTGCGCGCGCCTTCGGTCTTCTCAAACGGCTCAATCCGCGTCAAAGGCGCAGCCGAGTCAATCCTGACGCGACCATGTCGTTGGTCGACCATCTGACGGAGTTGCGCACCCGGCTGCTGATTTCGATGGCGGCGATCCTGGCCACCACGATTTTCGGGTTCATCTGGTACTCGCATTCGGTCTTCGGGCTGGAGAGTCTCGGTGAGTGGCTGCGGCACCCCTATTGCTCGCTGCCGCAGTCGGCGCGGGCGGACATCAGCGCGGACGGGCAGTGTCGGTTGTTGGCCACCGCGCCGTTCGACCAATTCATGCTGCGGCTCAAGGTCGGCATGACGGCTGGGGTCGTGCTGGCCTGCCCGGTGTGGTTCTACGAGTTGTGGGCCTTCATCACTCCCGGTCTGTACAAGAAGGAGCGCCGCTTCGCCATCGCGTTCGTGATCCCGGCGGCGCTGTTGTTCGTCGCGGGCGCGGTGCTGGCCTACCTGGTGTTGTCCAAGGCGCTGGGCTTTCTGTTGACCGTCGGCAGCGACGTGCAGGTGACCGCCCTGTCCGGCGATCGGTACTTCGGCTTCCTGATCAATCTGCTGGTGGTCTTCGGGGTCAGTTTCGAGTTTCCGTTGCTGATCGTGATGCTCAACATGATCGGCGTCCTGACCTATGAGCGGCTCAAGTCGTGGCGGCGTGGTCTGATCTTCGGGATGTTCGTGTTCGCGGCGGTGTTCACGCCGGGTTCCGATCCGTTTTCGATGACAGCACTGGGCATGGCGTTGACGGTATTGCTGGAGTTCGCCATTCAGATCGCCCGCATCCACGACAGGCGAAAAGCCAAGCGTGAAGCCATCGCGATACCGGACGATGAGGCGTCGGTCATCGATCCGCCAGCGCCGGTGCCGGCGCCGTCCGTCATTGGCGGACCGCATGACGACGTCACCTAGCCTCGACCCCCGCGAGCGTGCGGGTCGGTACGCTGACACGCCGCTATTGACGTACTTTTGCGCACCCTCGCGGGACGAGACGGCGGCGTGACCGATCTCGTCGAGCTGCCCGGGTTCGCCGCCGAGTTGCCCTTTGCACTCGACGACTTTCAACATCGAGCCTGCGCCGCGCTGGAGGGCGGTCACGGCGTGCTGGTCTGCGCGCCCACCGGTGCGGGCAAAACGGTCGTCGGCGAATTCGCCGTACACCTGGCATTGGCCGCCGGAGGTAAGTGCTTCTACACCACACCGCTGAAGGCGCTGAGCAATCAGAAACACACCGACCTCGCGGTGCGCTACGGCAAAGACAGGATTGGCCTGCTGACCGGCGACGTCTCCGTCAACGCCGACGCGCCCGTCGTGGTGATGACGACCGAAGTGCTGCGCAACATGCTATACGCCGATTCGCCTGCGCTGCAAGGACTTTCGTACGTAGTGATGGACGAGGTGCATTTCCTCGCCGACCGGATGCGGGGGCCGGTGTGGGAGGAGGTGATCCTGCATCTGCCCGAGGAGGTGCGTTTGGTCAGCCTCTCGGCGACGGTGAGCAACGCCGAAGAATTCGGTGGCTGGATCCAAACCGTCCGCGGCGATACGACGGTGGTGGTCGACGAGCACCGGCCGGTCCCGCTGTGGCAACACGTCTTGGTGGGTAAGCGCCTTTTCGATCTGTTCGACTACCGGGCTGAGACCGGTGCCAAAGACAAACCGCACGTCAACCCCGACCTGCTGCGCCACATCGCGCATCGGCGCGAGGCCGACCGGATGGGTGACTGGCAGCCCCGTCGGCGCTCACCGCGTCAACAGCAGGGCCGTCCCCGGTTCTATCGGCCACCCTCGCGGCCGGATGTGATCGCCATGCTTGATGCCGCCGGCCTGTTGCCGGCGATCACCTTCGTGTTCTCCCGGGCGGGTTGTGACGCCGCGGTCGCTCAGTGCCTGCGCTCGCCACTGCGTTTGACCACCGAAGCAGAGCGCGCCCGGATCGCCGAAGTCATCGACCACCGCTGCGGCGATCTCGCCGACGCCGACCTGGCGGTGCTCGGCTACTACGAATGGCGGGAAGGCTTGCTGCGCGGACTGGCCGCCCACCACGCCGGGATGTTGCCCGCGTTCCGCCACACCGTGGAGGAGTTATTTGCCGCAGGTCTGGTCAAGGCTGTGTTCGCCACCGAAACCTTGGCCCTCGGTATCAACATGCCGGCCCGCACCGTGGTGCTGGAGCGGCTGGTGAAGTTCAACGGCGAACAACACGTGCCGCTGACGCCGGGGGAGTACACGCAGCTGACCGGCCGGGCGGGCAGACGCGGTATCGACGTGGAAGGCCACGCGGTGGTGCTCTGGCATCCCACCGACGCAACCTCGGAGCCGTCCGAGGTGGCTGGGCTGGCCTCTACTCGCACCTTCCCGCTGCGCAGCTCGTTTGCCCCGTCCTACAACATGACGATCAACCTGGTGCACCGATTGGGTCCAGAACAGGCCCACCAGCTGCTTGAGCAGTCTTTCGCCCAATATCAAGCCGACCGATCCGTCGTCGGGATCGTCCGCGGCATTGAGCGGGGCACGCGGATGCTCGATGAGATCGCCGCCGAACTCGGTGGGCACGAAGCGCCCATCCTCGACTATGCCCGGATGCGCGCGCGGATTTCGGAGCTGGAGCGTTCGCAGGCCCGCGCGAGCCGGCTGCAGCGCCGCCAGGCCGCCAGTGACGCCCTGGCGGCGCTGCGCCGTGGCGACATCATCACCATTACCCAGGGTCGCCGCGGCGGCCTCGCGGTGGTATTGGAATCGGCTCGGGACAGCGAGGACCCGCGGCCGCTGGTGCTGACCGAACATCGCTGGGCGGGCCGTATCTCGTCGGCCGACTATTCGGGTGCGACGCCGCCGGTCGGGTCGATGACGCTGCCCAAACGCGTCGAGCATCGTCAGCCGCGGGTTCGACGCGATCTGGCTTCGGCGCTGCGATCGGCGGCAGCAGAACTCGTGCTTCCCAACACGCGCCGCGCCAAGGAGGGCGCGGTTCACGATCCGCAGCTGGCGACATTGCGGGAGGAGTTGCGCCGTCATCCCGCCCACAGCTTCCCCGATCGAGAAGAACAGATGCGTCAGGCCGAACGTTATCTCCGTATCGAACGGGACAACGGGCAACTGGAGAAGAAGGTCACCGCTGCCACCAACTCCTTGGCACGCACGTTCGACCGGATCGTCGGGCTGCTCACCGAACGTGAGTTCATTACGGGCCCGGCAACCGATCCCCAGGTCACCGACGATGGCCGCCTGCTGGCCCGAATCTACAGTGAGAGCGACCTTTTGGTGGCCGAGTGTCTGCGGACCGCGGCCTGGGCCGGTTTGAAGCCGCCCGAGCTCGCGGCGGTGGTCTCGGCGGTGCTCTACGAATCGCGTGGCGACGGCTCAAGTGCCCCCTTCGGCGCCGATGTGCCCACCCCGAAACTGCGCCAGGCGCTGAACCAGACATTGAGGCTGTCCACGGAGTTGCGCGCGGACGAGCAGACCCACCGCATCGCCCCGAGCCGCGAACCCGACGACGGTTTTGTCAGCGTGATCTATCGCTGGGCGCGCACCGGTGACCTGGCCGCCGCATTGGACGTCGCCGACGGGATCGGCACTGGGTCTCCTTTGTCGGCAGGCGATTTCGTACGCTGGTGCCGTCAGGTGCTCGACCTACTGGATCAAGTTCGCAACGCCGCCCCGGACCCGGAAGTACGGGCCGCCGCCAAGCGCGCTATCAATGACATTCGGCGCGGCGTCGTCGCAGTTGACGCCGGGTAGGCTGGGCCGAAGCTACGGTTACATCGAAGAATGCGACCAGCACGGACTGAGGAGAGACGATGAGCGGACCGCAGGGATCAGACCCTAGGCAGCCGTGGCAACAGCCCGGCCAGGGGGGCGATCATTCCTCGGACCCGACGATGGCCGGATCGCCCTGGCAGCAGCAGCCGGGGCAAGGCCAGGACGCGACGTGGCACGCTCCGGCGTACACGCCCACCGAATACCCCCAGTACCAGCAGCCGGCGGATCCGGCCTACCCGCAGCAGTACCCGCAGTCCGCGCCCGGATATGGGCAACCCGACTTCAACTCGCAGGCGACCCAGTACGGCGCCCCGCCGCAGTACCAGCAACCAGGCCAGTACCAGCAACCGGGGCAGTACGGTCAGCCGCCGCAATACGGTCAGCCCGGGCAGCCGGGACAGCCCCCGCAATATGCCCCACCCGGCCAGTACCCCGGGCAGCCCTATGACCAGTCCGGGAAGGGCACAAAGCGTTCCACCGGCTTGGTCCTGGGCGTGGTTGGCGGCATCGTCGCGCTGTTCGTCATCGGTATCCTGATCACCGGTTTCTGGCAACCCGGATTCTTCGTCACCACGAAGCTGGACATCAATAAGGCCAACTCCGGTGTGCAGCAAATCCTCACCGACGAGACCACCGGCTACGGCGCCAAGAACGTCAAAGACGTCAAGTGCAACAACGGCACAGACCCCACCGTCAAAAAGGGAGCAACCTTCGAGTGCACCGTCAGCATCGACGGCGCGGCAAAGCATGTGACGGTGACGTTCCAGGACGACAAGGGCACCTACGAGGTCGGCCGCCCGCAATAGAACGGTGTCTGGCTTTCAGAGCGCTGCACGGCCGCCCAGGCGACCCATGATGCAGTCTGAGAGTCGATATCGCATGCGCTAGCTCTTGGTCACCCGGGCAGCGCGTCGAGCGCTTTCTGCAGTCGGCCGATCGACGACCCAACGCCGTATCGGCTGGCCAGTTCGGCGGTACGTTTGGCGTCGGCGGCTGCCAGCGGCAACTTGTCTGTCGGCGTTGACAACGTGACCGGTGCGTCGGTGGCAACGCGAACCACTTGGCCCGCCGCCTCGATGTAATCCGTTGCGGCGCGCAATTTGGTGCGTAGTCCCTTGGGCATCTTGGATTTCGGATCTTGGGCGGCCGCCACGATGTTCTCCAGTGAGCCGTGCTGAGCCAGCAACGTTGCAGCCGTCTTTTCGCCGACGCCTGGCACGCCCGGCAGGCCGTCGGACGGATCGCCGCGCAGCAACGCGAGTTCGGCGTAGGCCGCGCCGGCTCGATCCGCTGGGACGCCATAGTGTTCGGCCACTTCGGCGGGCCCGAACAAGGTGGCCTTGGACAGCCCGCGGCCCAGGTAGAGCACTCGAACGGGGACGGGATCGTCGGCAACGACTTGCAACAGATCGCGATCTCCGCTGACGACGACCACCGGATCGCTGCGTTCCTGTGCCGCCAACGTGCCCAATACGTCGTCGGCCTCATAGCCCGGTGAACCCGCGGTGGGAATTCCGAAGGCGTCCAGTAGCTCCATGATCATGTCGACCTGCGGGGTCAGTTCGTCGGGTACTTCCTCGATGTCGGGTTGGCCCTCGGGCTCGGGCTCGGCAACCCGATGCGCCTTGTAGGAGGGGATGAGGTCCACCCGGAACTGGGGTCGCCAATCCAGGTCTAGGCACACCGCGAGGCGGCTTGGACGATGCTGGTTGATCACCACGGCCATGGAGTCGATGAAGCCCCGCACTGCGTTGACCGGGCGGCCGTCGGGAGCCTTGATCGACGACGGCACCCCGAAGAACGAGCGAAACCACATGCTGGCGCCGTCGAGTAGCAGCAGTGGCGATTGCATACGCCGCGGGTCGCCACTCGTCGAGCTTGGGGGTGCGGGCATGCCAACAATCCTGCCAGGCTGCTGTATTGGCCTGGCGACGAAGCGGGCGGGGAAGAGCGGGGCAATCAAGGCATTAGCCTGGCTGGCGTGGACTCTCGATTCGACGCCGCGGTGTATCTCCGGCGGTTGACCGCGGCCGCGGCCGGGGCCGCTAACGCCGGGTTGGCCGGCTTGGTGATCACTCCGGGCTACGACCTGCGTTACCTCATCGGCTCGCGTGCTGACACGTTCGAGCGCCTGACTGCGCTAGTGGTGCCGGCTGCTGGTGAGCCGACCATGGTGCTGCCGCGACTAGAGTTGGCTTCGCTCAAGGACTCCGCTGCGGTGGAATTGGGCCTGGCCGTGCGGGATTGGGTCGATGGCGAAAATCCGTATCGGTTGGTCAGTGCTGCCTTGGGCGGCGTCCGGGCGGCTGTCACCGACTCCATGCCGGCATTGCATTTGCTGCCGCTAGCGAATGTTCTTGGCGTGACACCGATATTGGCCACCGATGTGCTGCGTAAGTTGCGCATGGTTAAGGAGGCCGCCGAGATAGACGCGCTGCGCAAGGCCGGCGCGGCGATCGACCGGGTGCATGCCCGGGTGCCGGAGTTCTTGGTACCGGGCCGCACTGAGGCCGACGTAGCCGCTGATATCGCCGAAGCGATTGTCGCCGAGGGACATTCGGAGGTGGCGTTCATCATTGTGGGCTCCGGGCCGCATGGCGCTGACCCGCATCACGGATATTCGGATCGCGAACTGCAGGCAGGAGACATCGTCGTCGTCGACATCGGCGGGACATATGGACCCGGCTACCACTCCGACTCAACCCGTACCTACAGCATTGGTGAGCCTGATCCTGAGGTGGCGCAACAATATTCATTACTCCAGCGGGCACAGCGCGCTGCCTACGATGCGGTTCGCCCGGGGGTGACGGCCGAGCAGGTCGATGCCGCGGCCCGCTCGGTGTTGGCCGATGCCGGGCTCGCGGAGTATTTCGTGCACCGCACTGGACACGGCATCGGGCTGTGCGTGCATGAAGAGCCCTACATCGTGTCCGGCAATGCTCTGCCGCTAGCAGCGGGCATGGCGTTTTCCATCGAGCCGGGTATCTATTTCCCGGGGCGGTGGGGGGCGCGCATCGAGGACATCGTCGTTGTGACCGAGGACGGTGCCCAATCCGTCAACAACCGGCCGCACGAGCTGACCGTGGTGCCTGTGTCCTAGCGGCGAGATGTCGGATGCGCCAAGTAGGTTGGCGTGGTGTCTTTGTTGGACCTCACTCTTCTTCCGTTTCGCATCGCTCGTCATATCGCCGACGCGGTGGTACATCCCGTCTCGCGCGCGCCGGCACCACCGGCCGAACTCGTCGTGGTCGACGGGATGCCCGAGGGCGTGCCGCCGGCTGCGCTGCGGCCGGAACCGTCACTTCCGGTGCCGTCGGGATGGCCGTTTGGCGAGGACTTTCCGCGAACCTGCGGTACCGGCAGGGTCGCCGGCGGGGCGCTGTTCTGGACGGACTTCCTGTACGACGACCATGGAGCAACGGGCCTGCCGCTCGGGGATCTGAAGATCCAGGCGCCGCCGCACGGCACCTACGCCTATCCCGCTGGACCCGCGGCCAACAACGGGGCCGACATCTTCCGGGTCGCGATCGGGCTTACCGAAACCCACACTTGGTGGCGGATCGACTGGAACACGCTAGTCGACGCGACAGTACCGATCGCCTTGTTTGCCTTCGACACCGACCGCGACCGTGCCGCGTCGGACGAGTGGCCGGCCGGGGCGGGCGTGCACTCCGCCGGTATCGACATGGCGCTGCTGGTTTCGGGTCGCAGCGCCCGGCTCATCGACTTGACCACGCAGGCGGTCACCCCGGTCGAGCTCAGTGTCGACCTGCCGGCACGGTCATTTGTTGCTCAGGTTCCGCGGTCTGTGCTGGAGCCGAATGGGACCTGGACAGTCCGGCTGGTCGCCGGACTGGCGAACGCCGCGGGTGACGGGTTCGCCGACGTGTCAGCGGCACACGGCGCGTTGCCCGGCCAGCCCAACGTCTACAACGTCGCGTTCCGCACTCACGACCAGGAGAAGCAGCATCTGAACTTCTGGTCCGACGCGGCTCAGGCCGCCGCGTTGACCAGCGGCGACGTCTCCGAGTTCGCGGTCGCCGTGGTATGGGATCAGCTGGCGGCTCACCAGACGACGCCCGAGCCCGTGGTCACCGGGGCATCGACACGCTGGTACGTGTCCTCGGTCGAACTGGGCCAAGGTGTTGCCGAGGGCAGCGTGTTGGACACCAAGCCGCAATTTCTCGGGCGAGTGCAGCCGTATTCGGTGTGTCTGCCGTCGACGTATGCGCCTGGCCAGAAGTTGCCGCTGACGTTGCTGTTGCATTCGCTTGCCTTGGGGCAGTCCCAGTTCGCCGCGATCGAACCGCGTTTGTTGCACGAGGTTTGTGAGACGCGCGGATCGGTCGTGGTGACGCCGTTGGCTCGGGGACCGTCAACGTGGTACCTCGACACCGGCGAGCTTGACGTCTGGGAGGCCTGGGCGCGGGCGGCCGAGCAGCTGGGCGCCGACCCGAATCGCACTGTGATTTCCGGTTATTCGATGGGTGGCTACGCGGCGTACAAGCTGGGGTTGAGCTATCCGGAGGTGTTTGCGCAAGCGGTTGTGTTGGCTGGTCCGCCGACGTGTGGGGTGCGGCTATGGCCCAACGTCGACATCCCGGCCAACCTCGATCTCGATACGCCGTGTGCCCGCGAAGGCGATACCTGGGAGCTGCTGCCGAATGCGCGCTGGCTTCCGTACGTGATCGCGCACGGTCTGGTCGACGAGTTGGTGCCGGTCGCCTCGGTTGCCGAGCAGGTGCTCGAATTCGATCGGCTGGGCTACCGATATCGGTTTACCGTCTATCCGCTCGAGGATCACATCGCGTGGGTGTTTCATGACGAATTCGACGATCCGATTGCACACATGGGAACCGGTCTGCGCCAAGGGAATCCGGGCCACATCACGTTCGTGTGGTATCCGCAGTTGGTGCGGGCGAATCTGGGTATTGGGCCGCATCAGGTGTGGTGGCTGTCGGAACTTGTCGCAGATGCGGACGTGGTCGCTCGGCGCGGGGCCACCGCGCAGATCGACGCGCGGTCCTATGCCAGGCCGGACCCGACGCACACCACACGGCGACACCGCGGCTTCGTCCCGCACTTCGACCCGACGCCAGGGCTCTACACCGAGTTGGACTGGCGGGTAGGGGCGCCGGTCGGTGCGCTGCCTTATCTAACGCTGCGGCTCAAAGGCGTTGCGAGCTTTAGGGTGGACGTCGAACGGGCCGGGTTGGCGTCGCTGCCGTCATCGACCATTCAGGTGGCTACCGATACTGCCGTGCAGATCACGCTTGGCGGGTTGCCTGACCGGCTGGAGGTGCAGCTAGACGAGCAGCCGGCCGGGCCGACGGTTGCCGTGGCGCCGGGACGACACCGGATCACGCTGAATCAGCGGGCGCAGGCTTGAAACCACGCGAAGTGATAGTTGGCTGACGCTTTGTCACCTGCGGCTAGTGCGTCGATGGCGGCTAGGAGTTGCCAGTTGCCGACGTCGTGGGCATCGATGTTCTCGGGGTAGCTGTCGAGCACTTTGGCGCTCGTTGTTGCCAGATGCTCACGTAGGATGGCGATTTCGGAGTCCAGCACGCCGGTGCCCGCGCAGGCGGCCTTGGCCAGCGTGTGGGCTAAACGCGGTAGCCCATCGCGCCACTGCGTGGCTTGGCTTAATTCCCAGGCGAATTCGTCGATAGTCTCGGCTTGGCGGGGCCGAGGTGAGGTTGCCAGTGGTTCGTCCTCGTCGGGCACATGATGTATCGGGGTGTAGGCCTCAGCGATATTGATTTCGCCGAGCAAGGCTTCCAGATTGCCGCTGCGACGCGCGGGTTGCAGGAGTGTGACCGCGGCGGGGAGTGCGATGCCCGGTGGAATCCATCCGCTGGCCAAATCGGTTGCGAGGACGGTGGTGTTGTCCGCGCGGTTGCCGGCCGCCCACGCGAGTCGAGGTTGTTGACGGGCCACCGTGATGACGATCTTCCGTAAGCGGGCCCGCTCGGTCGCGTCGGCCGACGCTGTCCCGGCGACGGCTCCGCTGGCGGTGGCAACGACGGCTTGGGCGCCTACGTTCGAGGGTGGTGTCGAACTGGTTGGTGGCGGCGCTTGGCGGACGACCGGGGGGTGATTTGTGCTGGCTTGGCCCGCGGCAGGGTGTACTGGCGCCGAACTCGGTGTAGCGGGTAGTGGCGGCGGCGATGGTGGTGGTGCGGCTGGCGTTGTTGTTGGCACTGCGGGTCGTAAGTCGGCGCCGTAGGTCGGTAGCGGCCCAGCGGCGGACGGTATGGGCTGGGTCGGGTTTGGTGCCAGTGATGCGGCCACGATTGGCGGTGAGGGAGCTTCGGGGACGGGTGCATGTTGGACAGGTGGAGGCGAGTCGAACGCTGGCGCATGCACCGGACTGCTAATGCCCGCGGACGGTGCAGTTGGTGGAGTCGACGATAGCTGCGATTCTGTGTGCGACAACGGACTCGTCGGTACGGCATTGCCGGGTGCGGAAAAGGGCGCGCCGGATTCCATTCCCTTGTTGAAGCTTTGCATTAACTCGGCGGGTTCGCTGTATGTTGTCGCCGCCGAGGACAAGTGACTGCTTGCTCCTAATTCTGTGGTTGGAAGCGTCACCGGAGCACTGTACGACGAAGACATAGTCGGTATCGCTGGCGATTGGTGCGGCACGCCTAATGCCGGCGGATTGACGGGCGAGGCAGCAGGCGGAGGGATGTCGGATCCGATTGTTGAGGGAGGCTGAAAGCGTGCGCTGCTGAAGGCTGGCGAGACGCCCATCTGCGAGCCGATCATTGAACCCTGGCTGTTCCCGGCCTGCGCTACAGAAATAGGCGTCGCCGAGCCGAATGCCTGTGTCGTGCCAGTGGCGGAGCCGAGGTCGGTGCGGTTGACGTGTTCGCCGGGATGTGGCGGTCCAGCTGTTGCAGGCGGTGTCCGAAAGGCAGACGTGATGCCCATGGGCGACCCCTCGCCCTCGAGGACGTCCTTAACTTGTTTCTCCAGGTCCTCTTCTCCACTGCCTTGCCGGAAAAGGTTTACAACGTCAATACCCTGTGATTCCGCGAATTGACGGGCCGACGGTACTAGGTGCTCCTCGGTAAGGATCGTTTGCATCGCGTCGAAAACGCTGCCGCCACACTTCGCCGCGGCAACGTTGGCCATGCCGCGGTATCTGTGGATCGCCGCGACGATCTTTCCTACCTTAGTTTCGACAGGCTCTTTTTTAGCCTGTATTTCCTTAATCTCGTTGTTACCTTCTTCGGCCAAGCTGCTCAGGTCGTGACGAAGGGCTGACACGCTATTGTAGGCAGTTTTATATGCACTTTTCTTTATTGCATTCTTTCTTGCCACGTGTCGAGCATGATCTTCGCCCTGTTGGAAGGTGGTTCGGAGGTCTTCTGCGGTGTAGCCGCGCTGATCGATAAGAGCACCGGTTTGTGCTCCATGCAGAGACTCCGCAAAATTTGTGAATTGAATTGTTGCAGTCTTACGATTACTATTGCCGCGATCGAGCGCAATTATGTCTTGATCATCCGGCCATTGATCGCCGACGAGTATCAGGGACCACTCTCCCGGAGGAAAAGGGGTCACCTGCACAAACCTTCGATAGTTAGAGTTGCCTCATCACCGGCCCGCAGTGTTGGTTCCATTTCGGAATCGGGTAGACCGTTGAGATAGTTGACGGTGAGTTCTTGGAAAACGTCAGTGAGTTTTCGGATTGTGGCCGCGAGTTCTTTTGGGGCGGCTGGTGCGTCAGCGAGTATGGTCCGAAGGTATTCGCTTCCTGCGAGCAGCGCCTGGCGCCCGTTAAGCGCGAACGCCAATTGCGCTGTCGGGTCATTGCCAATATCCCGAGCGGAACTCGCCTTGATTGCCTTATGCACTTTGCTATACGCAGCGCACACTTTGCTTTTGGCTTCCGCAACCTGCTGGCTTGAGTACGTAGATGCGGCGGGAGCAGGATGACTGGGCAGCGGTCGAAACCAGGCACCGATCGCCACTCCGGTCGCCACTAGAGCTAGCGCTAGCGATGCAATAGCCAGCCAGCGTGATGGCTGGTTAGGCCTGGACGGACCCGTAAACTGCCACTGGGGCGGCACAGGCGGCGGTGGGAGCACGTTCGACACGCGGTGGATCGTATCGTCTGTCCACAAAATCGGTAGTCACCCCCTGTGAGCAGGCAATTGGCTCTCGCTGCCGTTGAAAACGTTTCATCTCCGACTCGTCAGCCGATCAACCGCTCCCGGTAGCACCGTCATCCTCGCGCTTCTCGTCACGAAGCAGGATGCGCCTAGTCGCGACCGGCTTGCCGTCGACGCGTTTAATCACGGCTGGGGTGGGCGGCGGCGTCGTGATTCGTCCTTGCACTGGAGCGCCGTTCTTTACCGTTGGCGCGACGATTCGTTTGGTATCCGGCTTCGCCTCGCTACCTGCTCCGCCCGCGCCGTGCATGCCGCCGCCCGGTGGCATCATCGGCATCGCCCCCATACCGCCCCGCGGCCCAGTCGACGGCTCCGGTGCGCTCGGCGGCGCTACTGATGTTGCATGCGACGCTGCTGGAACGGTGCCGGCGGAAGGCGTTGGCGGTGGACCGAGCATCGCTGTTGGTGTTGTGGTGTCAATGCCCGCCCCTCCGGAGGCTCCACCCCCGCCCGCGCCGCCTATCTCGCCGACACCTCGACCCAGCTCACTTTCGGCACCGAGCAATTCACCAGGTGTTGCCTCGCCGGCACCCGCTCCGTGCTGCAGCATGCCCATTCCCATCTGCATGGCCTGTTGACCGGCCTGAGCGACTTGCTGCGGGATTTGGCTCAGTGGTTGTAACGCCCCTCCCAGCGCCCCAGCGATTCCGCCTGCGATGCCAGATGCCATTTGAGGCATTTGTTGAAGCATCTGGGCCATCTGTCCAGAGTTGCCGACGCTGGCCAACTGTGCGGCCGCTTGATCTTCGTTGGCCGGAAACTTAGTCAAGGCATCGCTGGTCTTGGCCTGGCGTTCGTCGTGTCCAGCTTGTGCTTCGCCGTTGTCTGTGGCGTCGCCGCCGTTGGCGGCGGCGCCCAGCGCCCTCAGTAACTGGCTGATATTCGAGTGACCGGTCGCCAGCTGGTCGGGTGTGACTACCGGTGGAGGCGGTATTCCGAGCAGCTGCGATAGCTGGTCGAGGATGATCCGTACTTCGTCGTCCCCGCTCATCAATTCCTTCCACGCGTCTGAGGTCTGGTTAGCGTGCCCGAAACCAGGTAGAGGTCAGAGACAACCCGCGCATACGAGCGCCACGGACCAGCGGCCCCGGTGCCAGGCGACCATGCTATCGCCCTTTGTTCCACGTCGTTATTCAACTTTGCTGATTTTTGACGGGCGTTAGGTTTCTGCTATCTGCCAGCGAATATGGATAGTGCCCTAGTTTTTAACAGTTTGCTGTGGATGCCCTACCGGCCGGACAAGAGATCGGCAGGGCGACGAAATCGGCGGGATGCGCACCCTTGTCAAATATCGCTGATGCGATGGTAGCGTTTGCGGTGCTTGATCGGCCTGGACTGCAAAGTCCTTGAGCGGGGCAAAACCTATGCACGGCAACCGCGTTGGAGGCCTTAACCTTCCTGCTCCGGCGGCGGCGATAACATACCGGACGATGGGAACCACACGGGCTGCGGCCGGGTGCCTGCTTGTGCAACGATTGCTTTTGAGCTGATCGGTCGCCATACGGGCGGGTTCATGCCTGGCCGAAAATGATCCTCGGTTTGCAAGCGCCATCTTTTCAAGTGGTGAGTACCTTTCACGGTCTACAATGGAGTCAATGCCCAACATTCTCCGAATTGGCTGCGTAGGAAATGTTCGTTTGACTTGCCAAGCGAGGTCTGGTCTCAATATCGCTATCGGTTACCGTACATTACTAGAATACCGGCATGCGCTGTCTCATAGTGCTTAACGATGCGATCCTTCACCCATTGCACGGGATCTTCATATGCATTAGCTTCGGCTATCGCAATTCTTAGGCGCTCTTGCGGTGAGACGTTTGGTCGTTTCGAGAACTTAGTGATGTAGTGCCATCGCATGCTCGTCAAACCGAATTCGTTTGGTGCTTCTAGCGGAGCAATCATGCAGTTCACTTCACCCTCGCGGGAACAGTCAAATATCTGCATTTTGCAATCAAAGGATCTGTAGTAGACGATATGCCGTTCAATCCCGCCTTCATCCGGAGTGTCGTCGACCTCGTCCAGAATGAAACCAAGTTCTGCTAGTAATGGCCCCAGTGTCGTTTCAACATGTGTAGAAAATTTGACAGTCATCGTTCTCCGCCTCCCGCATAAATCCATGCGTCTCCGACTCGTTTATACCCATATCCGGCAGCATTGTCGTTGAGGAAGTTTATTTCCATCGCAGAGAACGCGTCGGGCGGCCCGCCGCCAGCATCGCCTCCCTATTGCTTAGGCCCCGACAGCAGCGCATCGCAAGCAGCTTCAAAATGTAGATCGAAGAGCGCCTCGAGCCAGGACATTACTGTGTTATCGTCGACGTCAAGCCCAGGCGTCGGCAAGTCATCATGTACCCCACTCAGTAATAGCATGAACTGCCATTTCTCTGACCGGTTCAGCAGTCCGAATTCGTTCGGCGCATCGAGTGGCGCGAGCATGAAGTCTATCCCGCCATCCCTGGCGGACCAGCAAATCTGAAGTTTGCAGTCAGCACTGCGATAGAACATCACCCAAGCACCGCGCTCGCCATACACGATATCGGCGTCGACCTCTTCGAGCTCAAAGCCACGAGCAGTGAGTAAGGGGCCCAGGTGCATGTTTATCTCACGGGGCGTATTACCCATTACAAAACCAGAAGCGCCTGGCCGCCCACGAGAGCTTCATTGTCCTCCACATTGGCTAATCACACAAGCTTTCAATGCAGAGCCGCGCAAAAATTTCTTAGTGGCCCGAGTTTCGATACTCGGATCTGTTCATTTCAAGAATACCGCTGCGCGCTGCGGGAAAATATCTCTTAATGCGACCGCGCACCCATTCAAGTCGCTGACGAATGGTTGGAAAATTGCTCGGCAATTTATCCTCTATGACCTCTTCGCGCGGAACCCCCTGTTTTATAGCCAACATGACAAGGTACTGCCACGTTCTAGAACGATCGTAAGGACCGAATACATTTGGCGCGTCGAGTGGAGCGATCATACAGTTAACCGAAGCGTCGCGCCGTGAATCGTAAATTTGGATCTTGCAATCCTTCGAACGAAAATAAACGGCAGCGCCCGTCGGGCCGTCTTCATCCACGTTATCGTCGTGCCCATCCATCTGAAAACCGAGCTCATTCAATAAGGGCTCGACGATTAATCCAACTTCAGCCAAAAATTCCTTTGTCATTTACTTCCGTCCGTTACACGTATCCACGAGTCCCCAACTTGTTGGTAGCCATACGTGCCAGCGTTATTCTTTAAGAATTCTATCTCTTTAGCGGAGAAAGTTTCCGGATCCACGATTAAAACGTCGTCAACAGAAGCAAATCTACCGAAAAGTTCGTAGTCGATCCGAGGCACACCGTGCTCCATTTGGCCTCGAAGGAACTGTTCGTTAATTTGCCATACAAGGCCGTCGGCTTCACGCTGGCTTAGCCCCTGGATCATGGCATCCCAAGTCGGGCCGCCTGTATCAAAGTAGATCCCTCCATTACCTCGGGCGTCGCCGATGTAGCCATCCTCGTGACCGTCGAACTTACCCAGCACGACGCGGTCTGGGTTGTCGCCAATGTAGTGAGTCGACATCTCCGCGATCTTTCGACTGAGGCCTGCGGTGGCTTCCTCGTGTACATGCGCGGAATTGAGATCGAGCGCCGCCTGGTCCGCCCACGAGTGGTAGGTGAGGGGTTGATCGAATCCGATCGGTGTATGCGGTAAATGCGTTGGGCCGTAGTCAATTGCGGCGGCGTCAAGGTCGCCAAGCCCGACAACGCCTGCCCCTTCTCCACCGAACAGCATTCCCGGCAAGGCATAGGCACCGTCGGAGGCCTTGGCGCCCGCATAGTAGGCCGGGCTCGGCGATTCCAAAGCACCCTTGATTTCCCCGACCGCCGCCCCCACCGGGTTCTGCGCAACTCCAACGGTGCCCTTGAGCATCTGCTCCCAGGACTGCAGCACACCCGGCGCTCCCGGCCCTCCTTGCCCGAACAGATTCTTGATCCCCTGTTCGGTAGCAAACCAGCGGTCCCCGAATCCCTCGGCGAATCCCGGCGCCGGCGGGCGCGGCGGCGCAGGCGGAACGTAGTTGGGCATCCCCTTGTCGATCCACTGCTGGGTGCGCCCCACGATGTCATTGAGTCGCGCCTCGATCTGCTCTGGCGGCACACCATCGCCGATCATGGTTTGGCGGGCCATCGCCTTGAAACTCTCCACCTCCGCGGCACTCAGCCGAGGCGGCAGTGCCCCAGCAGCAGCGGACTGGCGCAACCAGCTCAGCACGTCCGGCAGGCTCCCGGGTGGGGGTAACTGCTCACCACTGCCAACAGGCTCGGGCTTGCCGGCAGGCGGTAAAAGGTCTGCCGGCGAAGGTGGCTCGCCGGCCCCCGGAGGTACCGGCGTGGCATCGCCGGGCTTACCGCCAACGGGGCCGCCGGGCAGCAGCATGTCTTGCCACGTCCGCGGCTTGCCGCCAGGCGCAGGGGCTGGTAGGGCTGGTCCACCACCTGGCATAGGCGGACCTAGCGAGACTTCGCCGACGGCGGCGCCGATAGCGGTGGCAAGCTCGTGGTCGGCGGTGTGGGCGTGCGCCGCACACGAGATCAGTTTGTCCTGCAATATCTGCTGTTGGGCCGCGAACTCAAGTGGATCACGCCCAATCCAAGTGTCGCCAACGTCGATGCGCCAGGCCGGCGTGATGGTCCAGCCCTTGGCAGCAGCAGCCTGTTCGATATCGTCCAGCTCGCGCTTGCAGGCGCTCACGTCGGCCTCGGCGTGCGACACCGCCGTCGCCACCTGCTGGGATTCCGCGCCGTCTGCCTCGACGTCGCGACGAATCTTGCCCACATCGGCACGGAAGGCCTCCCCGCTTCCCCTTGCCAGCCGGCCAGAACATTGTGGGCCTGATCCAGACTGTCCCCCAACCGCTGCAACGTAGCAGCGCGCCCGCTGGCCGTCTCGAACACCGAATGGATCGCGCCCAGATCCCAGCCTTTGACGTCAGCAGGGGTCAACGACCCCACCCGCTACCCCGCTACCGACCCGAGCGCCCCGCACGAGGCGTCCTCGTTGGTGCGGTACTCAACCATCGCCTCGGCGACATGCAGCCCCAACCCGCCTACCTGAAGCTTGTGCAGGCTGTGCCGGGCTTCCCACCGAGCCGCGAGTTGACCCAACGCCAGCTGCGAGGACCCAACCCACCCCGACGCCGCATCCGCCAGCCCATCCTCATGACGAAGGAAGTCCACAGCCGCCTCGCCGACCCCATCGAGCACGTGGTTGCTCCCAACGTGCAGCGCAGCGAGATCGACTGCTAAATCATCGGCCACGATGACTCCCCTTTTTCTGATCGGCGGCACGGCGCGAGCAAGCCTAACCCGTTTCGCGCCACCACGCCCTTCACCCAAGTTGGCCAGACTCCCGGCCGAGCAGCACGATTGGTTGACACGGTGCGACAGCAAAGCTTGCTCCCAGGTCGCGTAACTTGTGTCACTATTGCGGGTCTGGCGACCAGCTAGTGCGCTGACCTGTGAGCTTGTAGGTCGATTCTTCCTGCGCCAGCTCGGCAACCCCCAACGAGCACCCCCTTCATCTCGAACACGAACGGCCATTGCAACACTTCGACAACATCCCTCGAAACCGGCGCGCTGACGTGTAAGGGTAGCCGGATGCCCCGCATCCGATGGCTGCAATGCGCAGCCGTCGGTAGTTCGCTAGTCCTGCTATTGGCAACGGCCACAACGGTTTCCGCGGATCCGTCCCCCACAGGACCGTGCGACGCTATCAGCCCGATCGCTGTCCCGTGCGTCGCGCTCGGCAAAGGCGTCGACGCGTTCGCCGCTGAATGCCGGCGCGCCGGCATAGCCGAGACGAGCTGCGTTCTTCCGCTCGCTCACCGCGTCACCCAAGCCGCACGAGACGCCTACCTGCAGTCCTGGGTGCACCGTACCGCGCAGTTTCAGTACGCCCTCGGAAATCCGTTGCCGCTCAAGGAGGCTCAGTGGATAGGCACCCACAACTCGTTCAACAGCGTCGCCGAATCGCTCACCGTCTCGCACGTCGATTCCAACCAGCAACTTACGCTCACTCAACAGCTGGACATCGACGTGCGCAGCCTCGAGCTGGACCTCCACTACATAAGACGCATCGAGCGCTTCGGGGCCCCTGACGTCACGGTGTGCCACGGGCTTAGCCCCGACAAAGCGAACTTCGGCTGCACCACCGAACCGCCCCTCGGCAAGGTGCTCACCGAGATCGCGACGTGGCTCAACACACACGCCGACGAAGTCGTCCTGCTTTACCTCGAGGACGAATTGAAGGACCCGTCCGCGTACACCTCGGCCGTCGCCACCCTAAACACAGCGCTCCGAGGGCCAACCGGGGAAAGCCTTATTTACCAACCGAATCCAGGCCAGCGATCCACGAATGGCTGCGTCCCGCTGCCGCTGGGCGCATCGCGCGACGACGTCCGTAGATCGGGGGCGCGGGTGATGCTCGTCGGCGCCTGTGCACCCGGGTGGTCGGCCGATGTGTTCGACTGGGACGGCTTGGAGGCCGAGAGCGGCTCAACCCCCGGCTATCAGCCCTACCCCAGCTGCGATGCGACGTACGGCAGCGCCGTCTACGCCGGCAGGCTCGTGCGCTACTTCGAGGATTCGACCTTGATCGGCGCTCTGTCCAGCCCCACCCGTCCGCCGCCCAATCCCGAGGCGATCACCCCCTCGAAGGTGAAAGCGATGACCGACTGCGGGGTCAATCTGTTCGGCTTCGATCAGCTGCTTCCCGAGGATGGGCGCATCCAGGCGTCGTTATGGAGCTGGGCGCCGGACGAGCCGCGTGCGGGCGCCGGCGCCTGCACCCTGCAGCGAACGGACGGCCGCTGGCAAGCGGCCCCGTGCGGCGACGCTCATCCCGCGGCCTGCCGCAGCGCCGCCAACACCTGGACCGTCAGCCCGAGCGTGCCGTTCGCCGCTGCCTCGTCGGCGTGCGCCGCAATCGGCTCGAATTTCGCCCTGCCGCGCACGGGAGAACAGAACGCGCGCCTGCAGGCGATGTCAGGACCCGCCGGCGGCGCCTGGCTGCCCTATACGACCACTAACCCCGGTCAAGCAGATCCGAGGAACCCAGCACCCGCTCCACCTGAACCTCGATGACCACCCGCCGAGGATTGGCCCGGGGGGTGCGATAGCGCTGCGCGTAACGCAATTCGGCGTCGCGCACTGCGTCGATGTCCTTGTTGACGGCCGACTTGCCCTCAAGCGAAAGCCACCGAGCCCCGTCGACCTGGCTGAGGACGGCGACGCCACCGCGATCGGCATTGACGGCCTTCTGGGAGCCGCCGGTGGTGATCACCCGGGCAATGTGCGTCTTGGGATCGAAGGTGAATCCGACGGCCACCACGTGCGGCGAACCGTCGGCCCGCAGCGTGGTCAGCATGGCTAAATGGCGTTCGGAGAGGAACGCCAACGCGTCGTCAGTGAGCCGCGTAGTGGTATTCGCCATCACAGTCCACGCTAGCGCAGGTCATAATCGCAGCCGTGGACGACACGGGCGCAGGTCCGGTAGTAATTTTCGGCGGTCGCAGCGAGATCGGCATTGAACTCGCGCGGCGGCTGGCGCCCGGCGCAACAGTGGTGCTGGCTGCCCGCAACCCCGGCCGGCTGCAGGAGCAAGTCGCCATCCTCGACGCCGCCGGTGCGAGCAACGTCTATACCAGGGAGTTCGACGCCGACGACCTGCCCTCGCACGGCGCGCTGATCGAGTCGATCGTCGCCGATCACGGCCCCATCGGCACCGCCGTTTTGGCCTTCGGGATCCTCGGTGATCAGGCCCGCGCGGAAACCGACGCAGCGCACGCGGTCGCCATCGTCCATACCGACTACGTCGCCCAGGTCAGCCTGCTCACCCACCTGGCCGTCGCAATGCGGACCGCCAGGCGAGGATCACTGGTCGTGTTCTCCTCGGTGGCCGGAGTGCGGGTGCGCCGCGCCAACTACGTCTACGGGTCGGCCAAAGCCGGCCTCGACGGCTTCGCCAACGGCCTGGCCGACGCGCTGCACGACACCGGCGTGAAACTCCTCATCGCGCGCCCCGGATTCGTCATCGGACGCATGACGGAAGGCATGACACCCGCGCCGCTGTCCAGCACGCCCGAGCAGGTGGCCGCGGCCACTGCGCGTGCGCTGGCCAAGGGGCGGCGCACTGTGTGGATCCCGTGGGCACTGCGGCCCATGTTTTTCACGCTGAAGTTGCTGCCGCAGTTCGTGTGGCGCAGGATGCCGCGATGATCATCGTCATCGGTATCGGCGCCGACGGAATGCCGGGAATCTCGGAATCCGCACGGTCCGAATTACGCAGCGCCGCGGTGATTCACGGGTCCAAAAGACAGCTCGACCTGCTCGACGAGACCATAACCGCCCCTCTTAACGAGTGGCCGTCACCCATGCTGCCCGCGCTGCAGAGCCTCGACGACCGCGACCACGACATCCATATCGTGGCCAGCGGCGACCCGCTGACTCACGGCATCGGCGGCACCCTGATCCGGCTATTCGGCCCCGCGAAAGTCAAAGTGCTGCCACACGTCTCATCAGTGACGCTCGCCTGCGCACGCATGGGCTGGAATGTCCACGAAACCGAAATCATCAGCCTGGTCACCGCGCCGCCGCACACCGCGGTGCGCCGCGGCGGCCAAGCGATCGTGCTGTCAACCGACCGCACCACACCCAAGACGCTGGCAGCGCTGCTCAACACTTACGGGCGTGGTGATTCCGAACTCAGCGTGCTCGAGCAACTGGGCGGCCCAGCTGAACACAGGCGAGACGGCACCGCCCGACAGTGGGCCGACGACGCACCAGCCGACGTCGACGATCTGAACGTCATCGCCGTTCGCTACCTGCCCGACGAGCGCCTGAGTTCGTTACCCGACGACGCATTCGTTCACGACGGCCAGATCACCAAACAGGGGATCCGCGTGGTGACCCTGGCCGCGCTGGCACCCCGACCGGGACAGCGTCTTTGGGACGTCGGTGCCGGCGCGGGAAGCATCGCCGTCGAGTGGTGCCGAAGCGGGCCGGGTTGCACCGCCGTGGCCTTCGAGCGCGACGAACGACGCCGCCTCAACATCACCGCCAACGCCGCGGCTTCTGGTGTGACTATCGACGTGCGCGGCGAAGCGCCCGGCCAATTCGACGGCGCAGCAACACCTGACGTCATTTTCATCGGCGGCGGCCTGACCCAGCCCGGCCTGCTGGACACCTGCCTCGAACACCTGCCAACCGGAGGGCGACTGGTCGCTAACGCGGTCACCGCGGAATCGGAAGCCCTACTGGTACAGGAATATTCACGGCATCAAGGCAAACTGCAACGCTTCCAGCACTACCGAGGCGAACCGCTCGGCGGCTTCACCGGGTGGCGCCCGCAGCTGCCGGTCACGCAGTGGACGGTGACCAAGCGATGACGGTGTATTTCATTGGCGCGGGGCCCGGCGCCGCCGACCTGATCACCGTTCGTGGGCAACGACTTCTCGAAAGATGCCCGGTCTGCCTTTATGCGGGTTCGATCATGCCCAACGATCTGCTGGCGCATTGTCCTCCCGATGCCAAGGTCATCGACACCGGCCCGTTGACGCTCGAGCAGATCATCACCGAGCTCGCCGCCGCCGACGCCGCCGGTCACGACGTGGCCCGCCTGCACTCGGGTGACCCGTCGCTGTACAGCGCTCTAGCCGAGCAATCCCGCCGGCTCGACGCGCTCGGTATCGACTACGAAATCGTGCCGGGCGTGCCGGCTTTCGCCGCGGCTGCCGCGGCGCTCAAACGTGAGCTCACCGTCCCCGGAGTCGCCCAGACAGTCACCCTGACTCGAATAGCCACCCTGTCCACGCCGATGCCGCCCGGCGAAGACCTCAACACCCTCGCCCAATGCGGCGCCACCCTGGTTCTGCACCTGGCCGCGGCCCAGATCGACGCGATTGTGCCGCAGCTGCTTGACGGGGGATACCGAGCCGAAACCCCTACGGCGGTAGTGGCTTTCGCGAGCTGGCCACAGCAGACGGTACTGCGCGGTTGTTTAGCCGATATCGCCGCCAAGATGCACGATGCCGAGATCACCAAGACGGCGGTCGTCGTTGTCGGCGAAGTGCTTGCCGCCGAAGGCTTTACTGACAGCTACCTCTACTCGGTGGCCCGCCGGGAGTCGCATTGATCAGAGTATTGGTGCTCGGCGGCACCGCCGAAGCACGCGCATTGGCCAAAGCCTTACACCCGCGTATCGACATCATCAGCTCGTTGGCCGGCCGGGTTCCCGAGCCGGCATTACCGGTGGGCCCGGTGCGAATCGGCGGATTCGGCGGCGTCGAGGGACTACGGCAGTGGCTGATAGAAGAAAACATTGACGCCGTTATCGACGCCACCCATCCGTTTGCAGCGACCATGACCGCGCACGCCGCCGAGGCCTGCGGTGAACTGCGGTTGCCCCACCTCGTGCTGGCCCGGCCGCCCTGGGACCCCGGCGAAGCTACCGTCGTGGCGTCGGATACGGACGCTGCGGAAACTGTTAAGCAGCAAGGCTATTCGCGAGTTTTTCTGACCACCGGCCGCTCGGGAGTCAAGGCCTTCGCAGACAGCGACGCGTGGTTGTTGATCCGTGCAGTCACCGCGCCCGACGCCACCGTATTGCCGCGTCATCACCGAATACTGCTGTCCCGCGGCCCGTATCGCTACGACGACGAGCTCACGATTCTGAAAGATCACCGCATCGACGTGTTGGTCACCAAGAACAGTGGCGGCGACATGACCCGTGGCAAATTGGATGCCGCTGGAGCACTGCGCATCCCGATCGTGATGGTGGCCCGTCCACCGCTACCGTCCGGCGTCACGGCGGTTGGCACCGTGCAGGAAGCGGCCGATTGGGTTGTCGCGCATGGTTAACCGTTTCAGACGACGTGAGCTGCTGCTCGCCACAGCGCTATTAGGGCCCCTGGCGGCGTGTGCGGGCCGCACCGCTAACGACCATCCTGTGTCGACCAGAACGCGCCCCGACTTGACCAGTCGCTTCATGGAACTCGAAAGAAAGTACACCGCCCGGTTGGGTGTGTTCGCCGCGGCAACCGACCCAAGTGCCGAGATCGCCTATCGAGCCGACGAACGCTTCGCATTCTGCTCCACCTTCAAGGCGCCGCTGGTGGGAGCCGTGCTGCACCAATACCCGCTGACGCACCTGGACAAGGTGATCACCTACAACAGCGACGACATTCGGTCGATCTCGCCAGTGACCCAACAACACGTCCAGACCGGCATGACGATTCGGGAACTGTGTGACGCGGCGATCCGCTACAGCGACGGCACCGCTGCCAATCTGTTGCTGGCCGATATCGGCGGCACCGCGGCCTTCACCGGATACCTGCGCGAGCTGGGCGACAATGTGAGCCGCTTGGACCAGCTGGAACCCGAATTGAACCGCGACGCACCGGACGATCCGCGCGACACCACGACTCCGCATGCAATCGCCCTTGTCTTCCAGCAACTCATTCTGGGCGACGCATTGCCTCCCGAGAAGAAGACGATGCTCACCGATTGGTTGGCCCGCAGTACGACCGGAGCCAAACGCATCCGGGCTGGCTTTCCCGCCGAGTGGAAAGTGGTGGACAAGACGGGAAGTGGCGACTACGGGCGCGCCAACGACGTTGCCGTCGTGTGGTCGCCCAGCGGCGCGGCCCACGTGGTGGCGATCTATTCCGACCGCGCCGGGCAAGGCTACGACGCCGAACCCAGCGACGCGATTATCGCCGAAGCCGCGGCGGCAATCGCCAAGGCGCTCGGCGGCTAGCCGGGGTAGCGTCGGGGAGTAAACACCTGGTCGCCGAAATCTGTTGTGTTCCATTGCGTTTGGGAAGAACCGATAATCAGCAGACAGCGCATGTCGACGTCGGCCGGATTCAGATCGGCCAACCGGACCACCTGGACGCTCTCGTCGGGCCCGGAAACATTGCGGCCGATCACCACCGGCGTGCCTGGGTCCCGATGTGCGAGCAGCAGATCCCGCATCGCGCCCACTTGCCAGGTCCGCGTCTTGGACGCCGGGTTGTAGATCGCCAGCACCAGGTCCGCGGCGGCGGCGGCGTCAATGCGCGCGGCGATGACGTCCCACGTTTTGAGCCGATCGGATAGCGAGATAACCGCATAGTCGTGACCCAGCGGAGCGCCGACTCGGCTGGCGACCGCCTGGGCTGCCGTCATCGCCGGAATCACCCGGACCCGTACCCCCGGCCACTGCGTGGCTTCCTCCAAAACCGCTGTCGCCATGGCGAATACCCCCGGGTCGCCCGACGACACCACGGCGACCGACCGGCCCTGCTCGGCCAGCGCGCACGCCAGTCGCGCCCGAGCGGGTTCGTCGGTGTTGTCGCTGGGATGGCGCCGCTGTCCCTCGCAAACCGGGACGCGGTCCAGGTACCCGTGATAGCCGATCAAGTCAGTGGCGCAAGCCAATTCGCGTCGACTCTGCGGCGTCATCCAGTCCACGTTGCCCGGCCCCAGTCCTACCACTGCCACGCTGCCGGCCACTTGTTCGCGCCGTCGCCCACCGGGCAGCATGGCCAGCGAGAAGTACGGCACGCTGGTTTCGTCGACCTCGGCGGCCGGCAGCACTCGCTGTCCCGGGGTACTGGCGCGCTCCACGTAGAACGCGTCGTCGAGCTGCCCGGAAGCCGAAAGCGCCTCGCGGACGCCGTGATACGAACGGCCCAACTTTAGAATGACGGCCGCGTCGGCGTCGGTGAGCCGGCGGGTCAACTCGGCGACCGGCAACGTTCCCGGCAGTACCGACAGCACTTCGTCACCGGCCACCAAGGGCGTCGCGATCGCCGCCGACGCAGCGCTCACCGACGTCACACCCGGCACAATCACGGCGTTGAACCGCTGCGTCAGCCGGGTGTGTAGATGCATGTACGAGCTGTAGAACAGTGGGTCGCCCTCGGCGAGCAGCGCGACGTTGCGTCCGGCGTCCAGATGCGCCGCTATCCGCTCGGTCGCTTCGGTGTAGAAGTCTTCGAGCGCACCGGCGTATCCGCCGGGATGGTCGGTCGTCTCGGTGGTCACCGGGTAGGTCAGGTGTTCCTCGATCTGGCCTTGCCGCAGATACGGTTCGGCAATACCGCGGGCGATGCTGCGGCCGTGGCGCGCACTGTGGTAGGCCACCACGTCGGCCTCGCCGATCACCCGGGCGGCCTTGACCGTCACCAACTCTGGATCACCGGGCCCCAGGCCGACTCCCCACAAAGTGCCGCGGGTCATTCGGCGTTGCTCGCAATCGCATTGACCGCGGCCGCGGCCATGGCGCTCCCGCCGCGGCGGCCCTGCACCACCAGGTACGACATGGCGCGCGGACGGTCGATGAGCTCCTGCTTGGACTGCGCCGAACCGACGAAGCCCACCGGTCCGCCCAGCACCGCAGCCGGCGCCGCAGCGCCCTCGTCGATCAGTTCGAGCAGTCGAAAAAGAGCGGTGGGCGCGTTGCCGATGGCCACCACGGCCCCGCCCAGCCGTTCGGCCCACAGCTCCACACCGGCCGCCGACCGGGTGGTCTGCCGACGGGCGGCCAAGTCGGCCGCGCGCGGATCGGCGACCAGTGACACGACCTCGTTGGCCGCGGGCAAGCGCGCCAGGGTGATTCCGGCGGCGACCATCGACGAATCGCACAACACCGGAGCACCGGCCGCTAACGCGGCGCCGGCGCGGGCGACGACGTCGTCGGTGTAGGCGACGTGTTCGGCGACATCGACCTGCCCGCAGGTGTGGATCAACCGGACCACGACGCGGGCGACGTCGGCGGGGAAGCGGTCGAGGTCAGCTTCGGCGCGAATCGTCGCGAACGACTGGCGGTAGATCTCCGCGGCGTCGCGAATGTAGTCGAGCACTCGCCCACCCTAAGCGTTGGTGCTTCGGAGCAGTCGATATCCGTCTTCGCTGGCGACGAGCACGTCGCCGGCCAGCGGACTGCCGCACGCCCGTTCACACCCGACGAAGTGGCGGTGCACCGCCGTGCCGGCGTCGCCGGCTGCTTCGGCGGCATCGGCGCGCACATCGGCGACCGAGTGCGCGCAGCCGGGGCTGCCGGTGCACGCGCTGACCGACAGCCAGGGTGAGTTCTCGTCGAACACCAGGCCCAACGGCGCCAGCACGCGAAGCGCGGTGTCGGCAACCGCTTCGTCGAGATCGCAGACCAATATCGACCGCCAGGGGGTGATCACCAGCGGCGCCTCGACTGCGGCCAGAAACTCCGCGACGTGGGCGGGCAGGACCCCGAGCGGCACCCCGGCGCCTAGTGCGACGCGGCCGTCATCCTGCGGTATCCACCCAACCGGTCCGTTGGTAACGCAGGGAAAGCCAGCGCCAAGCTGGACATCGGGCACCAGCTCGTCGAGGTTCGGTAATTCCTTTACCCGCCAAGCTTTTCCGCGGATTTCAACAAACCGGCGCGCGACACTCAGCAGCAACGCGGTCACGTCGTCAACCCGGACGCCGGTGTCTCGTCCCGCCAGCAGCAAGGCGACACCATCGTCTAGAACGTGAACGCCGACGTCGGCGCCCAGCCCGGACACATCGCCGCGTCCGTCGTCGACACCGAACCAGAATCGGCCGCCCAGACCGGTCAGTTCGGGTGTCGCCTGAATTGCCGCGTCGAGTTCAGTGACCCAGGCCCGCACATCTGCTCGGCCGCCGGCTCGGCCCGACAGCGGCGACGCGACGATGTTGCGGACACGCTCGTGCGTTGCCGACGGCAACAGTCCGGCGCCTGCGATCGCTTCGGCGACTGCGGGAACGTCGGTGATGCCGCGCAGCTGCACATTGCCGCGAGCAGTCAGCTCGAGGGTTCCCGAGCCGTAGCGGCTCGACGCACCCGCCAGCGCGGCCAGCTGGCCGGCGGTGATCATCCCGCCTGGCAGCCTTATCCGTGCCAGCGCACCGTCGGCGGCCTGGTGGACCTGCAATGCGCCCGGGCAGGCATCGGTGTCGCGAGTCCTGGCCATCCGTCCACGGTACGGCCTCGCGGCCAAAGTGCTATCGCATGCGATATATCGCATTCCTGAGTCGGGTGGTGCCCTCCAGGCCGGTGCTCGTGTGACTGATGTGGTTTGGATCCACGTCGTCCGGGCATCCCGGTCCCTGTGCAGACGGTCGAGTACGCACCCGGACGGCAAGCCGACGTCTTCGGCGATCCAGCGCAACCCACCATCCTGCTGTGGCATGGCATGCAGAGCGATGCGCGCGCCGCCGTCCGGCCTCTGGCTGGTCTGCTCGCCGGCCATGGCGCCAGAGTGGTGGCGCCCGACTGGAATTCACACGCCGCCGACGGCGGGCGCGCGGACCTGTTGCGGTCCGTCGAATTCACCCGGGAACGCGGTAGCGACCGCATCGTGCTCGCGGGGTGGTCCTTGGGCGGTGCAGCTGCGGCTGCCCTAACCATCAACGCTGAGCGCTTCGAAATCGATGTCGCGCATACGGTTTGTCTGGCAGGCGCGTTTGTCGCCCGAGACCCGATCTTTGGCCGCTACGTGGCAGAGGAGCTGTCAACCGCCCGCGTCGGTTCGCCATTCACCCTGCTGCACGGGCTCGCCGACGACGTCGTACCGGTGAGCGTCAGCAGAGACTTCGCCGCCGCTCTGCAACTGATGCAGTGGCCGGTGAATCTAGTGGAGTTGGCCGCCGATCACGGGTCGATCGCCGGCGCCGAGTACGACGCGGCCGCCGATCGCTACGTGCCGGGGAAGGGGGATGCAGCACAACGCGTCGCGGGTCAGGTCGCCGCGAGAATTGTCGCGGTACTCGGCCGTTGAGGTGGTGGCCACTTGCGGTTCCAACGCACTGCGGTACGAATGACGGGTGGCTGAGCCGACCATCCTGCTGTTGTCGACCTCCGATACCGATTTGATCAGCGCCCGATCCAGCGGGAAGAACTATCTGTGGGCCAACCCGTCGCGACTCTGCGACCTCGACCTGGCCGACTTGCTGGTCGACGCTGCGATTGTGGTGGTTCGCATTCTGGGTGGCTACCGTGCCTGGGAGAGCGGCATCGACACCGTGCTGGCCTGTGGCCTGCCGACCGTGCTGGTCAGCGGTGAGCAAGCGGCCGACGCCGAGCTGACCGACCTGTCGACCGTCGCCGCCGGCATCGCCGTGCAGGCCCACATCTACCTCGCTCATGGCGGCGTCGATAACCTGCGTCAGCTGCACGCCTTCTTGTCCGACACCGTGCTGATGACCGGACTCGGTTTCACACCGCCGGTAGTGACCCCGACGTGGGGGGTGCTGGATTATCCGACGGCTGATCGCACCGGCCCTACCATCGCGGTGCTCTACTACCGCGCGCAGCAGCTTGCCGGCAACACCGCCTATGTCGAGGCACTCTGCCGCGCCATCGAAGACGCCGGCGGGCGCCCGCTGCCCGTCTACACCGCCTCATTGCGTACCGCCGAAGCCGAGTTGCTGGACACGCTGGGCGAGGCCGACGCCATGGTGGTCACCGTATTGGCCGCCGGGGGAGTGAAGCCGGCCACCGCGTCGGCCGGCGGCGATGACGACAGCTGGAATGTGGAACACCTTGCGGCGCTGGATATCCCGATCCTGCAAGGCCTCTGTCTGACCAGCCCGCGTGATCAGTGGCGCGACAACGACGACGGCCTGTCCCCGCTGGACGTGGCGAGCCAAGTGGCGGTGCCCGAATTCGACGGCCGGATAATCACAGTCCCTTTCTCGTTCAAGGAGATTGACGACGACGGGCTCATCGCTTATGTGGCAGACCCGGAGCGGTGTGCGCGGGTGGCTGGTCTGGCCGTGCGGCACGCACAACTACGCCATGTCCCACCCGCCGACAAACGGGTTGCTCTGGTGTTTTCGGCGTATCCAACCAAGCACGCCCGCATCGGCAACGCAGTCGGACTGGACACGCCGGCCAGCGCGGTCGCGTTACTGAGGGCGATGCGTGAGCACGGATACCAGGTGGGCGACATACCCGGTGTCGACTCCAATGACGGCGACGCCCTGATCCATGCGTTGATCGAACGCGGTGGGCAAGACGCCGACTGGCTCACCGAGGCCCAGTTGACCGGCAACCCGATCCGGGTGTCCGCCAAGGACTATCGCGACTGGTTCGCCACCCTGCCCGCCGAACTGGCCGAGGCAGTCACAGCCCACTGGGGGCCGCCGCCCGGAGAGCTGTTCGTCGACCGCAGCAGGGATTCCGACGGCGAAATCGTCATCGCCGCAATCCAAGCCGGCAACCTTGTGCTGATGGTGCAGCCACCGCGCGGCTTCGGCGAGAACCCGGTAGCGATCTATCACGATCCGGACCTGCCGCCCAGTCACCACTATTTGGCCGCCTATCGTTGGCTCGACGCGGGCTTTAACGCCCACGCGGTGGTGCATCTGGGTAAGCACGGCAACCTGGAGTGGCTGCCGGGCAAGACACTGGGCATGTCGGCGGCCTGCGGATCCGATGCCGCGCTGGGCAACCTGCCCTTGGTCTACCCGTTTCTGGTCAACGACCCCGGCGAAGGAACCCAGGCCAAGAGACGAGCACACGCGGTACTCGTCGACCACCTGATTCCGCCGATGGCCCGCGCCGAAACCTACGGCGACATAGCCCGATTGGAACAGCTACTCGACGAGCATGCCAACGTCGCTGCCCTTGACCCCAGCAAGCTGCCCGCCATCCGCCAGCAGATCTGGACGCTTATCCGGGCGGCGAAGATGGACCACGACTTAGGGCTGACCGAGCGCCCCGAAGAGGACTCGTTTGATGACATGCTGCTGCATGTCGACGGCTGGCTGTGTGAAATCAAGGACGTACAGATCCGCGACGGCCTGCACATCCTGGCCCAACAGCCCACGGGCGAACAAGAACTCGATCTGGTGCTGGCGATCCTGCGGGCCCGTCAGCTGTTCGCCGGTGAGCACGCATTACCCGGACTGCGCCAGGCGCTGGGTCTGGCCGAGGACGGCACCGACGAGCGCACCTCGGTGGACCAAGTCGAGGCCGCCGCGCGTGGGCTGGTTGCCGCGTTGCAGGCCGCCGGCTGGGATCCGGCCGCAGTCGACGGCATCACCGAAAGCACCGACGTGGCAGCGGTGCTACGGTTCGCGGCGACTGAGGTGGTGCCGCGACTGGCCGGGACCGCAGCCGAAATCGACCAGGTGCTAAGGGCGCTCGACGGTCACTTCATTCCGGCCGGCCCGTCCGGCTCACCGCTGCGGGGACTGGTCAACGTGTTGCCGACCGGCCGCAATTTCTACTCCGTCGACCCCAAAGCGGTACCCTCGCGGCTCGCTTGGGAAGCAGGTGTGGCACTGGCCGATTCACTGCTGGCCCGCTATCGGGATGACCATGGGCAATGGCCGCAGTCGGTTGGTCTGTCGGTGTGGGGCACTTCGGCAATGCGCACTTCCGGTGACGACATCGCCGAAGTTCTTGCGCTGCTGGGTGTTCGGCCGGTCTGGGACGATGCGTCACGTCGTGTCGTCGATCTCGCGCCTATTCCACTGGCCGAACTGGACCGGCCGCGCATCGACGTGACAGTGCGGATCTCCGGCTTCTTCCGCGACGCCTTCCCGCATGTCGTGACCATGCTCGACGATGCGGTGCGGCTGGTCGCCGATCTCGAAGAGCCCCTGGGCGACAACTATGTGCGTGCGCACGCCCAAGCCGACCTGGCCCAGCACGGCGACCAACGACGTTCCACCACAAGAATTTTCGGGTCCAAGCCGGGTACCTACGGTGCCGGGCTATTGCAGCTGATCGACAGCCGCAACTGGCGCGACGACGCCGATCTTGCACAGGTATACACGGCATGGGGCGGATTCGCCTATGGGCGCGGTTTGGACGGCCGGCCCGCCACCGACGATATGAACCGCCAGTACCGCCGTATCGCGGTGGCCGCCAAGAACACCGACACCCGCGAGCACGACATCGCCGACTCCGACGACTACTTCCAGTACCACGGCGGCATGGTGGCCACGGTGCGCGCACTCACCGGCCAGGCCCCTGCCGCCTACATCGGCGACAACACCAGGCCCGACGCCATCCGCACCCGCACGCTCTCGGAAGAGACCACACGGGTGTTCCGGGCCCGCGTGGTCAATCCGCGGTGGATGGCCGCGATGCGCCGGCACGGCTACAAGGGTGCCTTCGAGATGGCCGCTACCGTCGATTACCTGTTCGGTTACGACGCCACCGCCGGTGTGATGGCCGACTGGATGTACGAACAACTCACCGAGCGCTACGTGATGGATCCGGAGAATCGCAAGTTCATGACGGAGTCCAACCCGTGGGCACTGCACGGGATGGCCGAACGGTTGCTGGAGGCGGCCGGACGGGGCATGTGGGCCGAGCCGCAGCCCGACACCCTCGATGGGCTACGCCAGGTACTGCTGGAAACCGAGGGCGATTTGGAGGGCTGAGGAGCGTCAGATGAAATCCGAGCCCCCATCCACGTTCACCGTGGCGCCAGTGACGTAGCCGTTGCGCCGAGACACCAAATAGGCCGCGATTGAGGCGACCTCCTCGGGCAGGCCGGCGCGACCGAGGTCGCAGGGTTGGTGAAAGTTATTGTCGATCCACGTCATAACGTCGCGCGGATTGCTGGCATCGAGGCCGTCGGCAGCCAATATATCTTTCAATACTTCGGTGAAGCTGGCGGTGACGATCGTTCCGGGACACACGCAGTTCACCAGGATGCCGTCCTTGGCAAGACTTTTCGACAGGTTCTTGGTGACGCTGGCCAATGCCGCCTTGGCGGCCGTGTACGCGACAATTCGCGGGTTCTGCCGCTGAATCGAGTGCGCGGAAAGGGTCACGATGCGGGCCCACTCGGCGGCGCGGAGCAGCGGCAGCGAGGCGCGGATCGATCGCACTGCCGACATCGTGCCGAGCGCAAACGCTGTGTTCCATTGCGCGTCGTCCATCTCCTCGAAATAGCCGTCGCCCGGCCCAATCGTGTGCACCAGGCAATTGAGTTGCCCCCACCGCTGGGAGACAACACCGAAACCCTGGGTGATCGACTCGGCATCAGCCATATCGACGCTGATCCCCACCGCGTCCGGGGCGCCGGCCTCACGCAGTGACTTGACCGCGACGTCGAGAGCTTCGCGGCCCCTTGCCATCACGGCGACGCTGGCTCCTTCGGCTGCCAGGGTTTCGGCAATGGCAAGTCCCATCCCCTTGCTGCCGCCCGTCACCACGGCCGTCGATCCGGCGAAACCCAAGTCCATCGATGCCTCCTAGCGGTTGATGCACATAGCGATCGTTTCCGCCGTCACGCCTAGCCCGCGCAAGCAGAAGCGCAGAATGCGTTCGCGAACCTCGTTGCGGTCACAGTCACCGATCGTCCATTGTCGCTCGGTGCCCGCCCACACCACGCCATGGATGTACTGTGCCTCGGTCAGCGGATCGATGTGATCGAACACTCTGAGCCGCAGCCCGCGCCGAAGCGCGTCGGTTAGCGGCTCGAGCATCTCCTGGTAAGCGAGCTGAACCAGGTGAGGTGAAGCGAACATCTGAGATTGAGCCTCCATAGACGCCCGGCGCAAATCGGACTTGATGTTGTCGTCGAACGCCAAATCGAGCCGCCCGTCGATCCAGGCCGTCACGGCCTCGACTTCGTTGGCGGCAGCATCCATTCGGCGCCGCAGCCGGCGTTTCTCGGCGCGTGCCATCTCCACGAATACCGCCGCTACCAGTTCGTCCTTAGAGTCGAAATGCCGATAGAACGCGCGGGTGCTCAAACCCGCTCGATCTAACACTGTTGCGACACTAAGTCCTCGAACTCCTTCCTCACGCAGCGTAATTGAGGCGGCGGACAGGATCTCGCGGCGGACCGTGGGATCCGGGGCCAGCTTGTCGCGTCTACGCGTGCGAGAAGGCCGCACGCGGTCAGGCAGTTGCATCGTAGGTGTCGAGGTAGTCCGCGAACCGCTCGCGAACGCCGTCGGCGGTCAGCCCGTAATCGCTAAGGTCGTAATCGTGCGCTCCGCGGGATCCGGGCCGGTGCCCCTCTGCCCACCGCTCGACGGCATGCAAAGTAGCGTCGCTGAACGTCAAACCCAAAGACGTGTAGCTGGATCGCACCGAACCCACTGGGTCGCGCTGCAATTCGGCGAAGGAAACATCGGCAAATCGGCCGTCGCCCGCTCGGTTGCGGAAATTCATTGCCCGTCGCACGCCTTCAACCCAACTATCGACCTGCTCGGCGCCCAGCTCCTTGGCATCGTCGCGGTCGCTGCTCCAGCTGCGTACATAGTGGATCAGGCTGCATACCGATCCCAACACTTTGGCCGGATCGCGATGACTCCAAAGGAATTTTGCGTTCGGGTAGGCCTCGATGAGTTCGTCAAGTGCGAACATGTGCACCGGTGTCTTGAGGTGCCACAGAGTCGGGGGGCAATGCCATTGCAAGAGCCTTAGCACGCGGCGGTGATAGATGTAGGTCCCGCTCATGTCGCAGTCCATCAGCCACGCCAGGTAACTCGGCGCGTGAACAGCGCCGTCAAAATGAAAGGTACGGAAACTCATGCCCATCAGGTCTTGGCATTCAGTCGCGGCCGTCGGCTCGGAGTTGTAAAGCGTTTTCATCAACGGGAACATCTCGTCGAGCATCTTCAAGCCGGCCTGCGCCTGCGCGATGCGCGGATCGGTGTCCTGGGTAGCCGTTTCCGGCGGCGGGGCGGGTGCCTGAGATTCCCACATCCGCAGTGACCGGAACTGAGGATCTGCAGCGACAAGTTGACTCAGGGCGGTCGTGCCGGTGCGGGGCAAGCCGATCACAAAGACGGGACCGCCGACTACCTCGTCGTCAATCTCGGGGTGCTCGCGATAGGTGTCTTCAACCTTGAGGCGTTGAATCAAGGCGTTGCTGATGGTCGCATGCTGGATGATCCGGCCGATGTCGTTGAGATTTGCCTCCGTGTTGAGTGCTTCGACGATGCGTTCCAGTCCCTCGCGATAGTACGTTGAACCGAAATCTTCGAGACCCGTTGCAGCGCAAGCCCCTTCTTCCAATTCGTCGGCGCTGAACGTCACCGTCCGAACCTTTCCTGCACCGCGCGGCGGCGCGCGCTGAGAACGGACGCTCGTTGCTCGGGCGTGACCATCATTGTGTCCGAAGGCAACTCGGCGTGGATGTCGTTGACCCGTACCACTCGCGCCGCTGGTATCGGTGCGGTTTTGGTTCGCACGCAACGGAAGATGATCGGACCGTTGCTGTGGCCGGCGGTGTCGAGCCAATTGGCGACGCCGGGATCATCCGCGCACAACACCACACGTACCAGGCCGTCGGAATCCAGCACCGCCTGATGGGCATTAAGGCTAGATTGGTGGCGCCCGTAGTGAATGGTTTCCCACCACGCGTTGCCGATGGAAAAGCTCCAGTAGATTCCTTCGGGCGGTTCGACTTCGACAATGAGTGCCTCGTCGGGGCGCAGCTCCCAGCGGCCAATTACCGGCCTGTTCTCTGCGGCAGCACCGATATCGGTGCGGTCGATCGGTGGCAGGAAGCCGTTCGGTGGCGGCGCGGCGCCGAATTGGAGGAAGAAGGCCAGGTTGTCACGGACGAAGTCGCCAAGGGCAACCACCTGCCGCGACAAGATCACGCCAGGATCGGCCATGCCGCCTTGAGTCTTTACCGGATCGTCAAGCCTTTCAATCCGCAGCGAGGATGTGACCTCGGTGTCCCAGTCATAGAAAAAGTGCCGCACGGTCAATGTTGGATGGGCGCCCTCTATGCGCATCCAATTGCCTGTCCGCTCCTCGATCGACAGCGCGACCTCGAAGTTCCCATCGGCATCGACTTCGAGTTCGTCGACCAACTCGTTCGCGGTCGCCGTGATGCCGTTCATCGTCTGCAGCCCGACATAGCGTGCGGTGCCGCGATTGCCGAACAATCGGTAACTTTCGCCGCCGCGCAGGACGGCTCTGGTGTAGATGCAGTCCGGACATTCCATGCCCCAGGTCAGGATGTCATCAGTGCTGGTGGGGCAGACCGCGAGGACCGGATCCGGATCAAAGCGCAGCACCTCATCGATGCCGGCGCTAAGCAGCACGAGGAGGTGTCGCATGCCGGCCGCGAGATCGGCGCGATTCCACTTCGCAGCATGCGACTTCACGATGCGCGCCGACTCGCGGAGTTGGCTCAACAGATAAGACCATGCCTGGTCTAGGTCGACATCAGTGCCCGACTCGGACAAGGCTGCCTCGGCGATGGCGAACGGCAACCAAGCAAGCGGCTTGTTTGAGTCACTCACTCACGCGTTCCCCGCTTTCGTGAGTCCCTTATCTGAAAATGTTATTTTCGTTTAGCTTGGGGTGACTGTCAACGCCTCATGTCCTGGCGGCACGCCGCGGGGTAACTTGACACCCGTGATCCCCACCTTTGCCGACCTTGCCAAGGCGCAATACATTCTGCTGACCACCTTCACCAAAGACGGCCGCCCCAAGCCGGTCCCTGTCTGGGCCGCCGCCAACGGCGATCGCCTACTCGTCATTACCGAGGCAAAGTCCTGGAAGGTCAAGCGGATCCGCAACACCCCAAAGGTGACGATGGCCATCTGCGACGTTCGCGGTCGCCCGAAAAGCGAGGCTGTCGAAGGGACCGCCACCATCCTCGACGCCTCCCAAACCGCGGCCGTTTATGACGCGATCGGCAAGCGGTATGGGATCTTGGGCAAGGTCTTCAATCTGTTCAGCAAGCTGCGTGGCGGTATGGACAAGAACGTCGGACTTGAGCTGAAAGTGGCGCAAGGCTAGCGGCAATGGGCACTGTCTTGATCCCGATCCCGGATCGCGATTTCGACCCAACCGAGGTGGCCGTCAGCTGGCGAGTGCTGACCAATAGTGGGCACCGGGTCATCTTTGCCACCGAGAGCGGCACACCCGGCGTCGCCGACGACATCATGGTGACCGGCCGCGGTTTGGATCTGTGGTCGCAGCTTCCGGCGCTGGGTGCCGTCTCGCTCATCGGCCGGGTGCTGCGCGCCAACAAAGACGGCCGCCGTGCATATCGAGAAATGCTGGGGTCCAGCGAATTTCGGCATCCAGTCAGCTGGGCGCAAGCCACCCTCGACGGCATCGATGCGCTGCTGCTGCCTGGCGGCCATCGCGCCCGCGGAATGCGCAGCTACATCGACAGCGACATCCTCCAACGGCTCGTCGTAACCGCCTTCAAGCGGGATGTGATCGTGGCAGCGATCTGTCACGGCGTGCTGCTTGCCGCTCGCAGCATTGATCCCGCAACTGGTCATTCGGTGCTCTACGGACGCCGCACCACGGCATTGACCTGGGCGCTGGAACGCACCGCTTGGCGTCTGACTCGTCTGACCCGCTTCTGGGACCCGGATTACTACCGCACCTACAGCGAGGAGCCCGGCCAAAGCAGCGGCTACATGTCCGTTCAGGCCGAAGTCACTCGCGCACTGAAGGACGCTGCGGATTTCTGCGACGTCCAACGCGGCACGCCTAACGCGTGGCTGAAATCCTCGGGAATGGTGCGCGACACCGCGACCGATTCGCGGCCGGCGTTCGTTGTCGACGACGGTACTTATCTGTCCGCGCGCTGGCCCGGCGACACGCACACCTTCGCGACTGCTGTATCGCAGAAAATAAAGGGGCGCAGCGGGTTTTGGGGTCAGGTCGCGGCGCCGTAGCGCTGCCACCATGAGTACAGGTCGTTCAGGCTGGGCCCGCCGTTGACGGTGGCCAGCAGCAGCTGAGAGTCGCGGGTCCACACCACGTCCGACTGGTCCTCGACACTGCCACAGGCGATCCTGCCGCCCGGTTGGCTCAGGTGCGGCCCGTAATTCCATGTTCCCGGCGACGCATTGCCGCCCGGGCAGGGCGCCAGTGCCATGCCGCCGATAGTGATAGCGAAGTCGGCGTTCAACGCATCCAACTTGTCGTACAGCGTGAAGCGCGCGTAGTCCGGAGTCTCGGAGTTCGCGTCGTCGGTGCAGTCCAGGCTGGCGATCGCATTAGGAAACGGGTTGGTGGCCCGGGTGCACGAGCTGGCCGCATAGCCCGGCGGGAGCAGGCCGACCACTTCTTCTTCTGCGGCGGTGAACGGTTCTGCGCCCGCCTTCGGCTGGCCAACGCCAACGCCCGCTGCGACCACCAACGCGACGAAACCGGCGCAGGCGCCGACCTTAAATGCACGCATCTCACTGCTCCTTTGACTGCAAGTGTTCACCGAAGAATGCGAAAACCCGGCGCCACGCGTCCTCGGTCGCCGCCTCGTCGTAGCCGAAACCAGCGATGCGGATCAGCGGCTGGGCGGGCAGCTTGTTGGCGAAGCTGTGCCCCGCACCGGGATAAGCCTTGATGTCGGCGGTGATGTTATTGGCTGTGGTGATTTTGCGCAGCCGATCGGCGGCGCCCCGGCCCAGCGGATCGCGGGCACCGAAGCTCGCCACGATCGGACAGGCCCCGTCCAGCGTTTCACTGAGATGGCGGGGCAGTGGTGTGCCGTAGAACGGGGCGGAGGCGCCGAAACCCTTGGGCGACAGAATGAGCGCGAACTGACCGCCCATGCAAAAGCCGGCGATCCCGACCTGCCCGGAGCACTCGGACATGCCCAGCAGGTGATCGCGGGCGGCCAGCACGTCATCGAGGGCGCGGCCCTGCTGCGTCAACAGCTCGCGCATCACTCTGGTGATGCAACGTGCGCGGCCGCCGCGCGCGTACATGTTGGGCGTGAGCGCCACATATCCCGCTTGGGCGATTCGCCGGGAGGTCGACTCTTTGTCCGGGGCGTACCCGACGGCGTCGTGCACGACGACAACGCCCGGCCACGGACCTTCCCCCGCAGGCATGCCCAACATGGCATCGATCGGTCCGGCGGGAGTGTCGATTTCTACCGTCGTCATAGCGACATCTAACTGCAGCCGTGTTGCGATCGTTCGCGGAACTCCACTGTGGCCCGCATACGTTGGCGTCACATGGTAGGACGGCTGCTTCTCATTTATGCCGTCGTCGAGCTCATGGCGGTGATCGGGCTGGCGGCGGCGATCGGCTTCGGCTGGACGGTGCTGGTGCTGCTCGCCGCCTTCATCCTGGGGCTGGTCGTCTGGGCTCCGATGGGTGGGTGGCAGCTCAGCCGCAAGTTCGTGCAGTTGCGATCCGGCCTGACCGACCCGCGCAGCGCGCTGGGCGACGGCGCTCTGGTCACCGTGGCAACAGGCCTAGTCACCATTCCCGGTCTGGTCACCACCGCTATTGGCCTGTTGCTACTCATCCCGCCCGTGCGGGCGGTCGTTCGCCCCGGTCTGGCGGCCATCGCGGGCCGGGGCTTTCAGCAGCGCATATCGCTGATCACCGACGTACCGGCCGGCACCGAACGCCGAGACTACATCGACGGCGAGGTCATCGACGTGATCGACGTCGAACCACCCGTCCTGCCGTATGGGCGCTAACCTGCCCTGTGATGCCCACCAAACTGTTGGTGAACGGTCGGGTCCATAGCCCAACTCACCCGGACGCCACCGCCATGGCGGTGCGCGGCGCGTCGATCGCTTGGCTGGGCAGCGATGATGTCGGCCGCAAGCAGTTTCCGGACGCTGAAGTGCAGGATCTCGACGGCGGATTCGTGGCGCCGGGCTTCGTGGACAGTCACATCCACCTCAGCGCCACCGGACTGACGCTCACCGGCCTGGATCTACGGCCCGCGACTTCGCGTGCGCACTGTCTGCAGCTGCTCGCCGACCACGCGGCGGCGCACCCAGGGCAGCCGGTGTGGGCTCACGGGTGGGACGAGTCGGCCTGGCCCGAGAACACCCCGCCGAGCACGTCCGACCTGGACCTGGTGCTCGGCGACCGGCCCGCTTACCTGGCCCGCGTCGACGTGCATTCCGCGCTGGCCACGACGAGCCTGCGGCGACGGGTTCCGGAACTGCCGGTGAGCGAGCATCCGGTCACCGAGGGCGAGCATCATCTGATCCGGGCGGCCGCACGAGACTTGTTGACCGCGGCTCAGCTCGCCGAGGCACGGGTCGCCGCGCTGGATGCGCTGGCCGCGGCCGGCGTCGTCGCAGTGCACGAATGCGCCGGCCCCGAAATCGGTGGGCTGGACGACTGGCTGCAGCTGCGCGAGCTCGTGCACGGCGTCGAGGTGATCGGCTATTGGGGTGAGCCGGTGACCACTGCCGAGCAAGCGCGCGCGCTGATGGCCGAAACCGGGGCCCGCGGGCTGGCCGGCGACCTGTTCGTCGACGGCGCGCTGGGGTCGCGCACCGCCTGGCTGCACGATCCATACGCCGACGCACCCGGATGCCTGGGCACCTGCCATATCGACGCCGAGACGATCGCCGCACACCTGCGTGCGTGCACCGAGGCGGCGGTGACGGCCGGTTTCCACGTAATCGGAGACGCCGCGGCCTCGGCGGTGGTTGACGCGCTCGAACGCGTCGTGGCAGACCTCGGGGTGGTGGCCGTCGCGCGCTGCGGGCACCGGTTGGAGCATCTGGAAATGGTGACCGCCGAGCAGGCGGCAAAGCTGGGGGCGTGGGGTGTGATCGCAAGCGTCCAGCCCAATTTCGACGCGCTGTGGGGCGGCGCCGAGGGCATGTACGTCCAGCGCCTCGGCTCGAAGCGAGCCTGCCAGCTCAACCCGCTTGCGCTGTTAGCATCCCAAGGCGTGCCCCTCGCCCTTGGCTCCGACGCCCCGGTAACCGGCTTCGATCCGTGGACGAGCGTGCGTGCGGCCGTCAATCACCACACACCGGGCAGCGCGGTATCGGCGCGCGCCGCGTTCGCTGCGGCGACCCGCGGCGGCTGGCGAGCCGCCGGCGTACGCGACGGCGACGTGGGGACACTGGTCCCGGGAGCGCCCGCCTCCTATGCCGTGTGGGACGCCGGAACCCTCGATGTCAGCGCGCCGCGCGACGCCGTCCAGCGCTGGTCGACCGACCCGCGTTCGCGCGTGCCCCCGTTGCCGCGGCTCGGCCCATCTGACGACTTGCCGTTCTGCCGCCAGACCGTGCATCGAGGTGCGGTCATCCATGGCTAAGCGCTGGCTCGGCCGACATTCCTCTCAGCAAACCGTCGAGGATTTGCCGGACGACTCACCAGAAGATTTGCCACAAACTCCGGAAAGCGCGGAACCCGAAGCGGCCGGGTCGGCCGGGGGGCCCGGTTTAGCAAACCGATTCGGCGTCGCCGCACGCCGGATGACGGTCGTGGCCGGCGCCGGCATAGCGGCAAGACTTCCCGCAGTGCGGACGGCCGTAGTACCGCGAGTGCCGCGACTGCTTGTCAGCGGCGTGGCGGGGTTTCTGCTGTACAGCAGTTTCCCGCCCAGGAACTGGTGGTGGGCGGCCGTCGTGGCCATCGCCCTGCTGTCGTGGGTGCTGACCCACCGCGCCACCACGCCGGTGGGTGGGCTGGGTTACGGCTTCCTGTTCGGCCTGTTCTTGTATGTGCCGCTATTGCCGTGGATCAGCATCCTGGTCGGCGCCACGCCCTGGTTGGTGCTGGCGACGGCGTCCGCGATGTTCCCGGGTCTTTTCGGACTGCTCGCCGTGGTGGTTCGCCGGCTGCCGGGTTGGCCGATCTGGTTCGCCCTGCTGTGGGGCGCCCAGGAGTGGCTCAAGTCGCTCTTCCCGTTCGGCGGCTTCCCTTGGGGATCGGTCGCCTTCGGTCAGGTGGAGGGTCCGCTGCTTCCGTTGGTCCAGCTGGGCGGAGTTCCCCTGCTGTCCACCGCGATCGTGCTGGTGGCAAGCAGCTTGACTGCTATCGCGCTGGAAATCGAGAAGTGGTGGCGGTCCGGAGGCCTATCGCGCGACCCGCAAACCAGTCGAACCAGTACCGACAGGACACCGGATCCAGTGGCGCCCGGCGCCGGTCCGCCACCGCCGGCTGTGGTCCTTCCAGGTGTGTGCATCACCCTGGTCTTGTTGGCCGCCATCGTCGTCTGGCCGCAGGTCCGGCACGCGGGTGCGGGATCAGGCGGCGAACCCACCGTCACCGTTGCGATCGTGCAGGGCAACGTGCCGCGGCTCGGCCTCGACTTCAACTCCCAGCGTCGAGCCGTATTGGACAACCACGTCCGGGAGACCGCGCAACTGGCCGAAGACGTGCGTTCCGGGCTGGCCCCCCAACCCCAATTCGTCATCTGGCCCGAGGACGCTTCGGATATCGATCCGCTGCTCAATCAAGACGCCGCCCAGCAGATCTCGGAGGCAGCAGAGGCGATCGGGGCACCGATCCTGGTCGGCACCATCCTCGACGTCCCGGGCCGCGCTCCGGAAATCACCAACACGGTGATCGTCTGGAACCCGGTGACGGGGCCGGCCGACCGGCACGACAAGGAAATCGTGCAGCCCTTCGGGGAGTATCTGCCCATGCCGTGGCTGTTCCGGCATCTTTCCGGGTACGCCAACCGGGCTGGACACATCGTGCCGCGGCAAAGCACCGGCGTCGTGCGCATCGCCGGCGTGCCGGTAGGGGTGGCTACCTGTTGGGAAGTGATCTTCGACCGCGCGCTTCGAAAGTCGGTTCTCAACGGGGCGCAGCTGTTGACCGTGCCCAGCAACAACGCCACGTTCAACCAGACGATGAGTGAGCAGCAGCTCGCCTTCGCCAAGGTTCGAGCCGTCGAGCACGACCGATATGTCCTGGTTGCCGGTACTACGGGCATCAGCTCGGTGATCGCCCCGGACGGCGGCGAGCTGACTCGCACCGACTTCTTCGTGCCCGCCTATCTGGACGCACAGGTGCGCCTCAAGACCAGGATTACTCCGGCCACGCGGTGGGCCCCGCTGCTGCAGTGGATCCTCGTTGGATCGGCTGGAGCGGTCATTCTCGCCGCGATACGGCACAATGGGTGGTTCCCGCGTCCCACGCGTCGGCGGTCCAGGCCCGCGGGGGGATCCGAAGAGTCGGACGCGCCCCGGGGTGAATCCGCGGACGCGGGTCCGGCGCATCGGAACCAATCCGACGGCGACCTGGAGACCGCCGAAGGCACGCCGCCCGACCAGGGCGGCCGCACCGATTTCGGGCAACATGAAGGAGCTACATGACCACCGGCCAGTCTGCGCCCCAGGTCGGGGGCAATCGGCCCAGCCAGCGCGTGCTGGTGATCATTCCCACCTTCAACGAACGGGAAAACCTGCCGCTGATCCACCGGCGGGTGAAGGACGCCTGCCCCGACGTGCACGTCCTCATCGTCGACGACAACAGCCCCGACGGAACCGGCCAGCTGGCCGATGAACTGGCCCAGGCCGACGCGGGCCGTACCCATGTGCTGCACCGCACGGTCAAGAACGGCCTGGGCGCAGCGTATCTGGAAGGGTTCGGCTGGGGACTGAGCCGGGATTACTCAGTACTGGTCGAAATGGACGCCGACGGAAGTCATGCGCCCGAGCAGCTGTATCGCCTGCTGGAAGCCGTTGACGCGGGAGCCGACCTGGCGATCGGGTCCCGCTACGTCTACGGCGGAACCGTGCGCAATTGGCCGTGGCGACGTCTCGCGCTGTCCAAGACGGCTAATACCTATTCCCGGCTGGCGCTGGGCGTGGGTGTCCATGACATCACCGCCGGCTATCGCGCGTACCGTCGCGAAGTACTCGAGGCGATCGATCTCGATGGCGTCGATTCCAAGGGTTACTGCTTCCAGATCGAAATGACCTGGCGCACGGTGAACGCCGGGTTCATCGTCGTCGAGGTGCCGATCACCTTCACCGAGCGAGAGATCGGCGTCTCGAAGATGAGCGGTTCCAACATTCGCGAGGCGCTGGTGAAGGTCACGTGCTGGGGGGTGGAGGGCAGGCTCGACAAAGCTCGGGCCACCCGCGCTCACAACCGCAGTTAAGCGGCGGGGCTCAGCCGCGCCGGCGCGACCTGATGAGTTCTAGACGCTCCTTCAGCAACTCTTCGAGTTCTTCGACCGAGCGGCGTTCCAGCAGCATGTCCCAGTGCGTCCGCGGCGGCTTGACCTTCTTGGGCTCAGGCAGGTCGCCCTCGATGAGCGTGCCTTCCATGCCGTTGCGGCAAAGCCAGGTGCCGGGGATTTCCGCGTCGTCGGCGAACGGAACCTCGAATTCCTCGCCGTTTTCGGTGCGGTACCGAGCGATCTGACGCGGCGCGAGATCGTGGTTGCGGTCGGTTTCGTAGCTCACGGCTCCGAGCCGGCTGCCTCTCAGGACGCGATCAGCCATTCCCGCTACTCCTCTGGATCCGGTGAGCTCCTAGGCTCTGTGATGATTGTCTCCGCTTGGCAAACGTCGCGACCGTCTGTGTAGTTCCCGGTCCGAGACGCAGCGGGCGACGCGAGCATTAATGATACCGGGATCGAAGGCTTGATCCGACTAAAGTCGGCAGGCGTGAGTCTTGCCCAGCGTCAGCGCGCCCGACCGCAGCCCTGCCGCTGGTGTGGCCGTGACGTGACCGACACGGGTATGGGCCGGCGTCGCCAGTACTGCCGGCAATCTTGCCGCCAGCGTGCCTACGAGCAACGGGCCATGATCACCCGCGGTGATGCCGCCGCCTTGCCCGCCGACGTGGTGGTGCTGTCGGCCGACGAGGCCGCCGACCTGTCAGATCGCGTCTACCAGGTGCGATGCGCGGCCGAGGATGTCGCGACCGCAATCGACGAAGGCGCCGGCGCGGCCGAACTGCGGCAACTGTGCGACGAATTGATGAAGGCCGCCCGGGCCGCTGACGGCTGGCGGCGGGTGGGCGTCTAGCCCGCGTCAGCCCGCCGGGGTTGGTGCTTTTTCGGGCTCTGAGCTGCACGTATCCGTCAAATGGCGGGTCGCCGGGTAAAGTCACGCCGTGGACGGCGTACCGAGTGGCCGTACCTCGGGCAGCCGGAAGTGTCGGACGTTTTGAAATCCTGTCGGAGTTGGCGATACTCACCAGCGAGATCCTGGGTCGGGGCGCGGCACGAAAGTCGCTTCGTGCAGCAACGTCGGTGACTCGGCGAGAGCCGCATCCGGCGGTCGCAGACGACTAAGTAGGCGAGGATTGGGCAAGGTTAGTAATGGTTGATCAACTCCAGCATGCGACCGAAGCGTTGCGCAAGGCGCTGGTCCAGGTTGAACGCCTGAAGCGCACCAATCGTGCGCTGCTGGAGCGGTCGAATGAGCCGATCGCCATTGTCGGAATGTCGTGCCGGTTCCCCGGCGGGGTGGATTCCCCAGAGGGCCTGTGGGACATGGTCGCCGAAGGCCGGGACGTGATCTCGGATTTCCCGGCCGACCGCGGCTGGGACGTGGCCGGGCTCTATGACCCCGACCCCGACGCCCGGCACAAGACCTACGCGCGCACCGGCGGCTTCGTCGACGGCGTCGCCGATTTCGACCCGGCTTTCTTCGGTATCGCGCCCAGCGAGGCGCTGGCCATGGACCCACAGCATCGCATGTTGCTCGAGCTGTCCTGGGAGGCACTGGAACGGGCCGGGATCGACCCGGGTGGGCTACGGGGCAGCGCCACCGGAGTGTTCGCTGGCCTCATTGTCCAGGGCTACGGCATGTTAGCTGAGGAGATCGAGGGCTACCGACTGACTGGGATGACCTCCAGCGTCGCATCGGGCCGGGTGTCCTATGTGCTGGGGCTCGAAGGCCCGGCTGTGTCGGTGGATACGGCGTGCTCATCGTCGTTGGTGGCGCTGCACATGGCCGTACAGTCATTGCGCTCCGGGGAGTGCGATCTGGCCCTGGCCGGCGGCGCAACCGTCAACGCCACGCCGACGGTCTTCATCGAGTTCAGCCGGCACCGCGGACTGGCGCCGGACGGCCGCTCCAAGGCCTACGCCGGCGCGGCCGACGGGGTCGGCTGGTCGGAGGGCGGGGCGATCCTGGTCGTCGAGCGACTCTCGGATGCCCAGCGGTTGGGGCATCCGGTGCTTGCGGTGGTGCGCGGTACGGCGGTCAATCAGGACGGCGCGTCTAACGGGCTGACCGCGCCGAATGGTCCTTCGCAGCAGCGGGTGGTGCGTGCGGCGCTGGCCAATGCGGGCCTGACGACTGCCGACGTGGATGCCGTGGAGGGCCACGGAACCGGAACGACGTTGGGCGATCCGATCGAGGCCCAGGCGCTGTTGGCCACCTACGGCCAGGGGCGCAGTGGAGCGCCGCTGTGGTTGGGGTCGGTGAAGTCGAATATGGGTCACACGCAGGCCGCGGCGGGGGTGGCAGGTGTGATCAAGATGGTGCAGGCGATGCGCCACGAGGTGTTGCCGGCAACGTTGCATGTGGATGCGCCGAGTCCGCATGTGGATTGGTCGGCGGGGTCGGTGTCGTTGTTGACCGAGCCGCAGCCCTGGACAACCGAGTCCGTAGGTGGCAGGCCGCGTCGCGCCGGAGTGTCGTCCTTCGGCATCAGCGGCACCAACGCCCATGTGATCGTCGAGTCGGTACCCGAGCCGCTACCGCGGGAGCCGGGCCCCACGCACCCGGTGGTGCCGTGGGCGGTGTCGGCCAAATCGGCGCCGGCGTTGCGTGCGCAGGCGGCGCGGTTGGCCGGGTACGTGCGTGCCCACGACGGGGTCGATATCGCCGACGTGGGCTGGTCGCTGGCGAGCCGTTCTACGTTCGAGCACCGCGGCGTGGTCGTCGGCGGCGACCGGGACGCGTTGCTGGCCGGCCTGGACGAACTGGCCAATGACGACGCCGTCAGCGCGATTCGCGGATTAGCCCAGCCGGCGGGCAAGACCGTGTTCGTGTTCCCCGGCCAAGGGTCGCAGTGGATTGGCATGGGTGTCGAATTGCTCGACACCGCACCGGTATTCGCGCGGCAGCTGGAGGCCTGTGCCGAGGCGTTCGCTGAATTCGTCGACTGGTCGCTGATCGACGTGCTGCGTGGGACGGCCGGTGCGCCGGGGCTGGACCGGGTGGATGTGGTGCAGCCGGCGCTGTTTGCGGTGATGGTTTCGCTGGCCGAACTGTGGAAGTCGGTCGGAGTACGCCCCGATGCCGTCATCGGCCATTCGCAGGGCGAAATCGCAGCGGCCTACGTGGCCGGCGCACTATCGCTGCGCGACGCCGCGCAGGTGGTCACGCTGCGCAGCAAGCTGCTGACCGGACTGGCCGGTCCGGGCGGCATGGTGTCGATCGCGTGCGGTGCGGAGAAGGCGCAGGAGTTGTTGGCGCCCTTCGGCGATCGGATCGGCGTCGCGGCCGTCAACGGCCGGTCGGCGGTGGTGGTATCCGGCGAGGTTGCCGCTCTCGACGAACTCATCCAGCGGTGCACCGAGCAGGAACTGCGCACTCGCCGCATCGATGTGGACTATGCGTCGCATTCGGTTGAGGTAGAGGCGATTCGCGCTGAATTGGTCGACGCGCTGGCCGGCATCGCGCCGCAATCCTCGCGGACCGTCTTCTTCTCCACGGTTACTGGAAACCGTTTGGACACGGCGGGTTTGGACGCCGAATACTGGTATCGAAACCTGCGTCAGACCGTGCAGCTCGACCAGGCCGTGCGCCGCGCCTGCGAGCACGGATACCGCACGTTCATCGAATCCAGTTCGCATCCCGCGCTGATCGCCGGCATCGAGGACACCGCCAACGCGTGCGGTCAGGGCGATGCCGAGGTCATCGTCGTTCCGACGCTGGGCCGCGAGGATGGCGGTCTGCAGCGCTTCCTGTCGTCGGTCGCCGCCGCGTTTGTCGCCGGTGTTCCAGTGGACTGGCATGGCGCGCTGCCCGGTGCCGGGTTTGTCGAGTTGCCGACGTACGCCTTTGACCGGCGCCGCTTTTGGCTTGCCGGTGAAGGTATCGCGGCCGACGCGCACGGTCTGGGGCTGGGCGTCAGCGAGCACCCGCTGCTGCATGCGGTGGTGGACTTGCCCGCCTCGGGCGGGGTGGTATTGACGGGCCGGCTGTCGCCTAGCCTGCAGGGTTGGTTGGCCGATCACGCCGTGTCCGGATCGGTGGTGTTCCCCGGAGCTGGTTTCGTGGAGCTGGCGGTGCGCGCCGGCGACGAAGTGGGCTGCTCGGTGGTCGACGAGTTGATGCTGCGGACTCCGCTGTTGCTGCCGGTGTCTAATTCGGTTGCGGTACAAGTGGTTGTGGGTGCGTCCGCGGAATCGGGCCAGCGCAGCGTCTCGATCTATTCGCGCGCCGAGGCGGGCCAGGGCTCGGTGTGGGTGTGCCACGCCGAGGGCACGCTGAGTTCGGGGGTGATCGAACCCCGCGCAGACCTGTCGGTGTGGCCGCCGGCCGGTGCTGTAGCCCTGGATGTCGCCGATGGCTATGAGCGGTTGGCGGCGCGCGGATACGGCTACGGCCCGGCGTTTCGCGGCCTGACCGCGCTGTGGACTCGCGGCGACGAACTGTTCGCCGAGGTGCGGCTGCCGGACGCGGCCGGGGGTGTGGCCGGATTCGGTGTGCACCCAGCGCTATTGGACGCCGCCCTTCATGCGGCGGTGCTGGCCCACCAGGACGCCGAACTGGTCCTGCCGTTTGCCTGGCAGGGCGTGTCATTGCACGCCGCGGGGGCGTCGGCGGTGCGGGTCCGCATCGCGCCCTCGGGCCCGTCCGCGGTCTCGATCGAGCTCGCCGACGGACTGGGCCTGCCGGTGCTTTCGGTGGCCGCGATGGTGGCTCGCCCGATCTCCGAGCAGCAGCTGCGGGCCGCGGTGTCGGGCTCTGGTCCGGACCGGCTGTTCGAGCTCGTCTGGTCACCGGCGACATCGGTTGGCGCCGGCGCCACGCCAGCCTACGAGATCTTTGAATCGGTTGTAGCTGACGAAGATCCGGTGACGGGCAGCTACCAGCGTACCCACGCCGCGTTGGCAGTCGTGCAAGCGTGGTTGACCGAGCATGACTCCGGAGTGCTGGTGGTGGGGACCCGCGGCGCGATGACGCCGGCCGGACAAGACGTCACCGACTTGGCCGGTGCGTCGGTATGGGGGCTGGTCCGCTCGGCGCAGACCGAGAATCCGGGCCGGTTCGTATTGGTGGATTCCGATGCGCCACTTGACGATACGGCGGTCGCCAAAGTTTTGGCGACCGGTGAGCCGCAGGTGTTGCTGCGCGGCGGGCAGGTCTACACCGCGCGGGTGCACGGCAGCCGCGCGGCCAGCGGCATCCTGGTGCCGCCGGCCGAGGGACCGTGGCGGCTGGGCCTGAGCAGCGCGGGCACCTTTGAAAATCTGCAGCTCGAGCCGGTTCCCAACGCCGAGGCGCCGTTGCAGCCCGGCCAGGTCCGGGTAGCGCTGCGCGCCATCGCTGCCAACTTCCGCGACATCATGATCATCCTGGGCATGTTCACCCACGACGCCCTGCTCGGCGGCGAGGGCGCCGGCGTGGTCGTCGAAGTAGGTCCCGGGGTAACCGAATTCGCTGTCGGCGACTCGGTATACGGCTTCTTCCCCGACGGGAGCGGCACGGTGGTCCCCGGCGACACCAGGTTGTTGCAGCCGATGCCCGCCGACTGGTCGTATGCCGAAGCCGCCGCCATATCCGCCGTTTTCACCACCGCGTGGATGGCGTTCGTGCAACTCGCCGAGGTTAAACCGGGGCAGCGGGTGCTGATCCACGCCGCCGCCGGCGGGGTGGGTATGGCCGCGGTGCAGCTGGCCCGCCATCTGGGTCTGGAGATTTTCGCCACCGCCAGCAAGGGCAAGTGGGACACCTTGCGTGCCATGGGCTTTGACGAGGACCACATCTCCGATTCGCGCAGCCTCGAGTTCGAGGAGAAGTTCCGCAGCGTCACCGGCAGGAGCGGCATGGCCGGGATGGACGTGGTGCTGGATTCGCTGGCCGGCGAATTCGTCGATGCCTCATTGCGTCTGGTTGCTCCGGGCGGAATCTTCCTGGAGATGGGCAAGACCGACATCCGCGATCCGGGCGTGATCGCCCAGGAATACCCCGGAGTGCGCTATCGCGCCTTCGACCTGTTCGAGCCCGGCCGGGTGCGCATGCACCAGTACATGGTCGACCTCTCCGAGCTTTTCGACGCAGGGGTCCTGCGGCCGTTGCCGGTGACCACCTTTGACGTGCGACGCGCGCAATCGGCGATGCGTTATCTGAGCCAGGCCCGCCACATCGGCAAGGTCGTCATGATGATGCCCGATGCATGGGCCGCCGGCACCGTGCTCATCACCGGCGGCACCGGGATGGCAGGTTCGGCGCTGGCGCGCCACGTGGTGACGCGGCACGGAGTGCGTCATCTGGCGTTGCTGAGCCGGCGCGGCCCGGACGCGCCGGAGGCCGCCGAGTTGGTGGCCGAGCTCAGTGCGGCCGGTGCACAGGTGCAGGTGGTGGCCTGCGATGCCGGCGATCGGGCGGCGCTGGCCAAGGTGATCTCCGACATCCCGGTGCAGCGGCCGCTGTCTGGAGTGATTCACGCCGCCGGAGTACTCGACGATGCGGTGATCTCGTCGTTGACGCCGGACCGCGTCGATACGGTGTTGCGGGCCAAGGTTGATGCGGCCTGGAACTTACACGAGTTGACCCGTGACCTGAATCTGTCTGCATTCGTGATGTTTTCGTCGATGGCCGGGCTGGTGGGCTCGTCGGGCCAGGCCAACTATTCGGCCGCCAACTGCTTCCTCGACGGACTGGCCGCGCACCGGCGGGCACATGGGTTGCCCGCGATGTCACTCGCCTGGGGATTGTGGGATCAGGCCAGCGCCATGACGGGCGGGCTCGACGAGGCCGGCCGGGCCCGGCTGGGCCGCGAAGGTGTTCTGGCGTTGTCCTCGGAAGAAGCGCTGGAACTGTTCGACACCGCACTGATCGTGGACGAACCATTCCTGGCGCCCGCCCGCATCGATCTGGCCGCTCTGCGTGCCCATGCCGTCGCGGTGCCGCCGATGTTCACTGAATTGGTCAATGCTCCCACGCGACGGCAGGTTGACGATTCCCTGGCCGCGGCCAAGTCGAAATCGGCGCTGGCGCACCGGTTGCACGGGCTGCCCGAGCCCGAACAGCATGCGGTGCTGCTGGATCTGGTGCGCTCGCACATCGCGACCGTGCTGGGCAACGTCACGCCGGAGGGCATCGACCCCGACAAAGCCTTCCAAGACTTGGGTTTCGATTCGCTGACTGCGGTCGAAATGCGCAACCGGCTGAAAGCCGCTACCGGCCTGTCGCTTTCACCCACCCTGATTTTCGACTACCCGACCCCAAGTGGGCTGGCGTCCTACATGCGCACCGAACTTGCCGGCGTCCCGCAAGAGATCAAGCACGCCCCCGCCGTGCGCGTCACCGGCGACGATCCGATCGCGATCGTCGGCATGTCTTGTCGGTACCCGGGCGGCGTGAACTCGCCGGAAGACCTGTGGGACATGCTGATTCAGGGCCGCGACGTGCTCAGCGAGTTCCCCAGCAACCGCGGCTGGAACCTTGCCGAACTGTACAGTCCCGATCCCGATGTGGCCGGGACGTGCTACACCCGCACCGGAGGCTTCGTCGACAGCGTCGCCGATTTCGATCCGGCCTTCTTCGGCGTCGCGCCCAGCGAGGCGCTGGCCATGGATCCCCAGCAGCGCATGTTCCTCGAGCTGTCCTGGGAAGCCTTGGAGCGAGCCGGAATTGATCCGAGCGCATTGCGGGGCAGCGCCACCGGCGTGTTCGCCGGGGTGATGACGCAGGCATACGGAATGGCGGGCGGCGCAGGAGCCGGTAAAGAGCTGGAGGGCTTCCGGCTGACCGGTCAGTCCTGCAGCGTGGCCTCCGGGCGGGTGGCGTATGTGCTCGGTCTGGAAGGCCCGGCGGTGTCAGTGGATACGGCGTGCTCGTCGTCGTTGGTGGCGCTGCACATGGCCGTGCAGTCGCTACGTTCCGGCGAATGTGACCTGGCTTTGACCGGCGGTGTCACCGTCAACGCCACTCCCGACATCTTCGTCGAGTTCAGCCGCATGCGTGGGTTGTCGGCCGACGGGCGCTGCAAGGCATTTGCCGGCGCGGCCGACGGCACCGGCTTCTCCGAAGGCGGCGGCATGCTCGTGGTGGAGCGGCTTTCCGATGCCCAGCGGTTGGGTCATCCGGTGTTGGCGGTGGTGCGCGGTTCGGCGATAAACCAGGACGGTGCCTCCAACGGGCTGACCGCGCCTAACGGTCCTTCGCAGCAGCGGGTGGTGCGTGCGGCGCTGGCCAATGCCGGGCTGTCGGCCGCTGATGTGGATGCGGTGGAGGGCCACGGAACCGGCACCATGCTGGGCGATCCGATTGAGGCTCAGGCGTTGCTGGCCACTTACGGGCAGGGTAGGGCCGAACCGCTCTGGTTGGGGTCGGTGAAGTCGAATATGGGTCACACCCAGGCGGCGGCCGGGGTGGCGGGTGTGATCAAGATGGTGCAGGCGATGCGCCACGAGTTGTTGCCAGCGACATTGCATGTGGATGAGCCGAGTCCGCACGTTGATTGGTCGGCGGGATCGGTGTCGTTGTTGACGCAGCCGCAGCCCTGGACAGCTGAGTCCGCGGGTGGCAGGCCGCGCCGGGCCGGAGTGTCGTCGTTCGGCATCAGCGGCACCAACGCGCACGTGATCGTCGAGTGCGCGCCCGCTGCACCGAAACCGGAACCCGGGCCGGCCAGACCCGTGCTGCCCTGGGTGGTATCGGCCAAATCGGCGCCGGTGTTGCGGGCGCAAGCGGCGCGGCTGGCCGAGTATGTGCGTGCCCATGACGGGGTCGATGTTGCCGACGTCGCCTGGTCGCTGGCGGGCCGGTCGTCCTTCGAGCACCGTGCGGTCATCGTCGGCGGTGATCGCGACGGACTGCTTGCCGGGCTGGACGACCTGGCCGACGACGATGCCGTCAGCGTGGTCCGTGGGGTCGCCCAGCCGGGCGGCAAGACCGTATTCATCTTCCCCGGCCAGGGTTCCCAATTCCTTGGCATGGGAAGGGGGTTGCACGCCGGATACCCGGTGTTCGCCGAGGCGTTCAACACCGTCGTCGGCGAACTCGACCAGCACCTGCTGCGCCCGCTACGCGAGGTGATGTGGGGCAACGACGAGAACCTGCTCAACACAACAGAATTCGCACAGCCCGCGCTGTTCGCGGTGGAAGTCGCCCTGTACCGATTACTGGAATCCTGGGGTATGCGGCCCGATTTCGTGATGGGTCATTCGGTCGGTGAGATTTCGGCCGCACACGTGTCCGGCGTCCTGTCGCTGGAGAACGCCGCGGTTCTGGTCGCCGCGCGCGGCCGGTTCATGCAGGCGCTGCCGGCTGGTGGGGTGATGTTTGCCGTACAGGCCACCGAAGACGAAGTGCGGCCGTTGCTGACCGACGCGGTCGGCATCGCGGCGATCAACGGCCCGGCCTCCGTGGTGATTTCAGGCGCCGAAGATGCGGTGATCGGTATTGCCGAGCAGCTGCGTGCTGACGGTCGGCGCGTCCACCAACTGGCGGTCTCACACGCCTTCCACTCGCCACTGATGGAACCGATGATCGACGAATTCGGAACGGTGGCTTCCGGACTCACCGTCAGGCAGGCCAGCATTCCGGTCATCTCGAACGTGACCGGGCAGCTGGCCGGCGACGACTTCGCCTCCCTGGCCTACTGGAAGCGGCACGTGCTGGAAGCGGTGCGGTTCGCCGACAGTGTCCGTTTCGCACAGTCGGCCGGCGCGACTCGATTTCTCGAAGTCGGCCCCGGCAGTGGTTTGGCGGCTTCAATCGAAGAGTCGCTGCCCGACGGGGCAGTACTTACCGCCTCCGCGCTGCGCAAAGACCGTCCCGAACCGACGACCCTGACCAACGCGGTCGCCCAGGCCTTCGTCGCGGGCACCGGCCTGGATTGGCGAGCGGCCATCGGACCGGCCAACTTCGTCGAGTTGCCGACGTATGCCTTTGAGCGACGGCGGTTCTGGCTATCCGGTGCCGCGGCGGCGGCCGACGCGGCCGGCCTGGGTCTTCAGGACAGCGAGCACGCATTGCTGGGCGCAGTGGTGGAACTACCGGCGTCGGGTGGAGTCGTGCTGACCGGCCGGCTTTCACCCAGCGCGCAGGGTTGGTTGTCCGATCACGCGATCGGTGGCGTGGTGATCTTCCCGGGCGCGGGCTTTGTCGAAATGGCGATCCGCGCCGGCGACGAAGTCGGCTGCGGGGTGGTTGACGAGCTGACGCTGGCCGCGCCGCTGGTGTTGCCTGAAACCGGTTCGGTAGCCGTGCAAGTCGTGGTCGATGGAGCGGATGAGACTGGCGCACGAGGGGTTTCGGTCTATTCCCGGACGGAGGCGGGAGCCGGTTGGTTGTTGCACGCCGAGGGCACCTTGAGCGCGGGAACGGCGAACCCGGCGGCCGGCTTGTCGGTGTGGCCTCCGGTCGGCGCGGTCGCGGTCGAAATCGGCGACGGGTATGAGCAGTTGGCCGAGCGCGGCTACGGCTACGGTCCGGCATTCCGTGGATTGACCGCGATGTGGCGCCGCGGCGAGGAGGTTTTCGCCGAGGTGGCACTGCCCGCGGACGCGGGAGTGTCGGTGGCCGGCTTTGGAGTCCACCCCGCGATGCTGGACGCGGCGCTGCACGCGGTGATCCTGAGCGCAGATAGTGCAGAACTCCCCGAAGGATCGATGCTGGTTCCGTTCTCCTGGCAGGGCGTGTCGCTGCACGCCGCGGGAGCCTCGGCCGTGCGTGCGCGAATTGCACCGGTGGGCCCGTCTGCAGTGTCGATCGAGGTAGCCGATGGGCTGGGCCTGCCGGTGCTTTCGGTGGCTTCGATGCTGGCCCGCCCGGTGAGCGACCAGCAGTTGCGGGCAGCGGTATCCGGGTCGGGACCCGACCGCCTGTTCGAGGTGCTGTGGTCAGTACAGCCCACCGCCGACGTCGAACCAGTGCCGCTAATCCCTTGGGGTGCAATCGATACCGCTGCGGACGCAACTGTCGTCTTCGAGTCAGAACCGGTCGCGGGTGAGGTCGTGACGGGGGTATACGCGGCCACGCGTTCGGTGCTGGAGGTGTTGCGGACGTGGCTGTCCCGTGATGGGGCGGGAACGCTCGTGGTGGCCACCCGAGGCGCGATGGCGCTGCCGGGCGAAGATGTCACCGATCTGGCGGGTGCCGCGGTATGGGGACTGGTCCGGTCGGCGCAGACCGAGCATCCCGGCCGGATCGTGCTGATCGATACCGATGCGGCCCTGGATGATACGGCCGTAGCGGCGGCTTTGGCGGTCGGCGAGCCCCAGGTGTTGTGGCGCGGCGGGCAGGTCTACTCCGCCCGGGTGCACGGCAGCCGTGCGGTCAGCTCCATCCTGATGCCACCCGGGAATGGGCCATGGCGGCTGGGCATGAGCAGCGCCGGCACCTTCGAAAACCTGCGGCTGGAACCGATTCCCGACGCCGACGCCGCACTGGAACCCGGACACGTTCGAGTCGCATTGTCAGCGGTTGCCGCCAACTTCCGCGACGTCATGATCGCGCTGGGTCTTTATCCCGATCCCGACGCGGTCATGGGCGTCGAGGCATCCGGCGTCGTCCTCGAAACAACCACAAGCGATTTCAACGTGGGCGACCGGGTCATGGGCCTCTTCCCGCACGGCACCGGAACGATCGCCACCACCGATCATCGGCTGCTGGTGAAGGTTCCCGCAGGGTGGTCGCACACGGCCGCCGCCACCACGTCGGTGGTCTTCGCCACCGCCTACTACGCGCTGACCGATCTTGCTTCGGTGCAGCCCGGGCAGCGGATATTGGTGCACGCCGCCGCCGGTGGCGTGGGCATGGCCGCCGTCCAACTGGCCCGTCATCTCGGTCTGGAGGTGTTCGCTACCGCCAGCAAGGGCAAATGGAACACGTTGCGCGACATGGGCTTCGACGACGATCACATCGGTGATTCGCGCTCTCTGGACTTCGAGGGGAAGTTTCTTGCCGCCACCGGCGGACGCGGCATGGATGTGGTGCTGGACTCGCTGTCCGGCGACTTCGTCGACGCCTCGCTGCGCCTGACCGCACCCGGCGGCACCTTCCTGGAAATGGGCAAGACCGACATCCGCGACGCCGTCGTGGTCGCCGAGCAGCACGCGGGTGTGCGCTACCGCGCCTTCGATCTCTTCGAGGCCGGGCCGGACCGCATACAGCAGTTGCTCACCGAGCTGGCCGCGCTGTTCGCCGACGACGTGCTGCGCCCCTTGCCGGTAACCACATTCGATGTGCGACGGGCGCCAGCGGCGTTGCGGTACCTGAGTCAGGCCCGCCACGTCGGCAAGGTCGTGATGAATATGCCGGACGCATGGGCGGCCGGAACCGTTCTGATCACCGGTGGCACCGGCATGGCCGGTTCGGCGCTGGCGCGTCACGTGGTGACCCGCCATGGGGTGCGCCAGCTGGTGTTGCTCAGTCGGCGCGGTCCGGACGCGCCGGGGGCCGCGGAGTTGGTGGCCGATTTGACTGCCGCTGGTGCGCAGGTGCAGGTGGTGGCCTGCGACGCGGCCGATCGGGCGGCGCTGGCCAAGGTGATCGCCGATATCCCCGTGCAGCAACCGTTGTCGGCCGTACTGCACACCGCCGGCGCGCTCGACGATGCCGTCGTCACGACGATGACGCCTGAGCAGATGGAAGTGGCACTGCGCGCCAAGGTGGACGCGGCCTGGAACCTGCACGAGTTGACTCGCGACCTGGACCTGTCCGCGTTTGTCATGTTCTCGTCGATGGCCGGTCTGGTCGGATCGTCGGGGCAGGGCAACTACTCGGCCGCGAACTCGTTCCTGGACGCACTGGCCGCACATCGGCGGGCGCACGGCCTGCCGGCCATCTCACTGGGGTGGGGCCTGTGGGATCAGGCCAGCGCCATGACCGGCGGGCTGGCTACCGTCGACTTCAAACGGTTCGCCCGCGACGGCATCACGGCGATGTCCTCCGAGGAAGCTCTTGGGTTGCTCGACACCGCGATGATTGTCGACCAACCATTCATGGTCCCGGCCCACATCGACCTTGCCGCCTTGCGGGTCAAGTTCGACGGTGGCACCTTGCCCCCCATGTTCGTCGACTTGATCAACGCGCCGACCCGGCGCCAGGTGGACGACTCGCTGGCCGCTGCCAAGTCGAAATCGGCTCTGCTGCAACGCCTCGACGGCCTGCCCGAAGACGAGCAGCAGGCAATCCTGCTCGAACTGGTGCGCTCGCACATCGCGACCGTGCTCGGCAACACCAGCGCCGAGGCGATCGATCCGGACCGGGCATTCCAGGAGCTGGGCTTCGACTCGCTAACCGCCGTCGAAATGCGCAACCGCCTCAAAGCCGCTACCGGTCTGGCGCTTTCGCCCACGCTCATCTTCGACTACCCGAACTCGGCCGCGCTGGCCGGCTACATGCACCGAGAACTCCTCGGCAGCTCTGTCCAGGAGGTTCAGCCCGCCGCACCCGGAGAGGCCGAACTGCAGCGCGTCGTCGCGTCCATTCCGGTCAAGCGCCTGCGCCAGGCTGGAGTGCTGGATCTGTTGCTGGCGTTGGCAAATGAAACCGACGCCAACGGCCAGGCGGCGCACCCGGCGCACACCAACGAAGAAGACATCGCGGACATGGATCTCGACGCCCTGGTCAACGCGGCGTTCATGAACGACGAGGATGCTTAGTGCGAATCGCGGTCACCGGGGCCAGCGGCGTACTCGGCCGCGGTCTCGTCACCCGCTTGCTCAGCCAGGGCCATGACGTCTGTGGTATCGCCCGTCACCGGCCCGAAAGCTGGCACAGCTCAGCAGATTTCATCGCCGCCGATATCAGGGACGCGGGCGCGGTCGCACGCGCGATAGCGGGGGCCGACGTCGTCGCGCACTGCGCGTGGGCCAGGAGCCTGGGACCGGATAACCGCATCAGCCACCAGGTCAACATCGACGGCACCAACAACGTCCTTGCGGCGATGGCCGAAACCAAAGCCGGGCGCATCGTCTTCACCAGCTCGGCCTACGTCTACGATCCGACGTCCGAAGACGGGCGCCAGCAAGCTCGGGTCGAAGACATGCTGGCGGCCTCGGGGCTGCAGTGGGTCGCGCTCCGCAGCGCGCTGATCGTCGGACGAAACGTGGACAACTGGGTGCGCACGCTGTTTGCCCTGCCCATGTACCCCGGTGAAGCTGTCGATCGTGTCGTACAGGTGGTGCACACCGACGACGCGCTGCGGCTGTTGATCCGTGCCCTCCTCGATCGTGAACTCGACAGTGGCGTTGTCGATCTCGCCGCCCCGGGTGCGCTCACGTTTCGTCGGATCGCCGCGATACTCGCGCGGCCGATCGTGCCGCCGGGTGCCACGTTGCTAAGGCGGCGGGCGACAGCGTTCGCCCAACTCGAACTGGTGCAAAGCGCTCCGATACTCGACACCGCACGCCTCTATGACGAGTGGGGTTTCCGGCCGGCCTGGTCGGCCGAGGAAGCCGTGCAGGATTTCGCGTTGGCCGTACGTGGCCGGGTGTCGTTGGGCAAGCGGGTGATATCGCTGCCCTGGCGGTTAGCCAACATCCAGGACCTGCCGGCCGTCGATGCCCCGGCTGAAGACGGGGTGGTTCCCGAATTGGCCGGCCCAGAAGCGGATAACGGCGAATTCGACACCCCGATCGATCCGCGCTTCCCGACCTTTCTTGCCACCAACTTGTCCGAAGCGCTGCCCGGTCCGTTCTCGCCGTCGTCGGCGTCGGTGACCGTCCGCGGTCTGCGCGCCGGCGGCGTGGGGATCGCCGAGCGGCTAAGGCCGGGCGGAATCGTGCAGCGCGAGATCGCCATGCGCACCGTCGCGGTGTTCGCCCACCGGCTCTACGGCGCCATCACCTCGGCGCATTTCATGGCCGAAACCGTGCCTTTCGCCAAGCCCGCGACCATCGTCAGCAACAGCGGGTTCTTCGGGCCCAGCATGGCCTCGCTACCGATATTCGGAGCCGAACGTCCGCCGTCGGAATCCAGCCGGATCCGCAGGCAGTTGCGCACCGTGCGCAACATCGGGGTGTTCGGTGTCAACCTCGTCGGTCTGAGCGCGGGCTCTACCCGCGATACCCGCGACTACCTCGAGGACGTCGATCGCCTGGAACGCCTGGCCGGCAACCTCGCCGGCGAGGAACTGGCCAAGCTCGATGACCGCCGCCTGCTGAGCCTGATCTTCCTGGCCCGCGACCACGTGGTGCACGGATGGCTGCTGGCGTCCGGGTCATTCATGCTGTGCGCGGCGTTCAACGTCTTACTGCGCGGGTTGTGCGGACGCGACACCGCCCCGGCGGCGGGGCCGGAACTGGTCAGCGCCCGATCGGTGGAAGCGATGCAGCGCTTGGTGCTCGCCGCGCGGCGCGACCCGGCGGTGCTGCGTCTGCTGGCCGAACCGGGGGAGCGGTTGGACAAGCTGGCCGTCGAAGCACCGGAATTTCACGCCGCGGTGCGCGCAGAGCTGGCACTGATCGGGCACCGAGGCCCCGCCGAGGTCGAGATGCTGTCCACCAGCTACGCCGACAATCCCGAGTTGCTGGTTCGCATGGTGGCCAAGACGCTGGCCGCCGCGCCGGCTCCGCAATCGCACCAGCCGTCAATTCCGTTGCAGGCCAGGCCGATTGCTTTGCTGGCTGCGCGCCAACTGCGTGACCGTGAGGTCCGGCGCGACAAGATGGTCCGTGCTATTTGGGTGCTGCGTGGTCTGCTGCGCGAGTATGGGCGCAGACTGACCGACGCAGGCGTTTTCGACACCCCCGACGACGTGTTCTATCTACTGGTCGACGAGCTGGATGCGCTTCCCACCGACGTCGCCAAGCTGGTGGCCCGGCGCCGCGCCGAGCAAGCCAGGCTGATGACCGTCGTTCCGCCCACCGTGTTCAGCGGGCAGTGGGAGCCGTCGACCACATCCGCGCCGGCCCTGGTGGCCGGGGACACGTTGCGTGGAGTCGGTGTCTGCGGCGGCAAGGTGCGCGGTCGGGTGCGGATCGTGCGTCCCGAGACCATCGACGACCTGGAGCCCGGTGAGATTCTGGTCGCCGAGGTCACCGATGTCGGCTACACCGCCGCTTTCTGCTACGCGGCGGCGGTGGTGACCGAACTCGGCGGCCCGATGTCACATGCGGCCGTGGTGGCCCGCGAGTTCGGCTTTCCGTGCGTGGTCGATGCGCAGGGTGCCACTCGATTCTTGCCGCCCGGCGCGCTTATCGAGGTCGACGGCACGAGCGGTGAAATTCATGTGCTCGAACTGCCTGACGCTGCTCATAGCGGCCAACCGCTCGATTCGGGTACGTAGCGGAACGGCGCTGCCGGGGGAAGCGGCCGGCGCGGGCCGGTCGATATCGCGTCGAGAATCAGTGCGACGTAGCGCCGCCAGCCGTCACTGCCGAAGTCCATCGTCCACAGCACACTGTGCAGCATCGCGATAAGTCGCGGCAGATCGTCGGGAACCAGGTCGGCACGCACCAGGTCGGCCTGCTGGCCGCGCCGGGCCAGTTCGCCGAGCGCCTCGTCCAGCTCGGCCGAGATGTCAGGGGTCAGCGACCCGGCCCGGTAGGCCGCGGTCAGCAAATGGTGCTCGCGGGCGCCGAGCGAGATCGCGGCTTCGAGCAACTGCGCAAGACCGCGCAGCGGGTCGTCGCAGCGGCGGGCCTCCTGGATCGCCGGCGTGAGATTCTCGGCCACGCTTTGGTCCAGGGCGGCCCGGATCAGATCGGCCTTGCTGGGAAACCTGCGGTAGAGGGTTCGCTCACCGACCCCGGCGCGCCGGGCAATCGCCTCGGCGGGTGCGTCGGGCCCCAACTCGCCGTAGACGTCTCTGGCCGCGCGCAGCATGCGGCCGACGTTGCGCGCCGCATCCGCGCGCAACGGCCGATCCTCGAGCGCCGTCATCAGGTCCACCTAACTGACAGTTGACTGCCAATACGGGAAGTCCTAGGCTCGGACAATTGGCAGCTAACTGACACTTAACGGGAAAAGCCGGTGATGTCAACCACTTCCGAATTCCCCGCTGAGACGGCGCTTCCCACCATCCCCGTCCCACGCGCCGCGCAGTGCCCGCTGGCGCCACCCGCCGAATTTGCCAGCTGGCGCGAAGACGCCGGGTTGCGAAGGGTGATGTACCACGGTGCGCCGGCCTGGGCAGTGAGCCGCTACCAGGACATCAGGGCGGCGCTGGTTGACCCGCGCCTGTCCGCCGACACCATCCCGGCTGCCATCAAGCCCGCAGGTTCCGGCGACACCGCCCCGATAATGTTCGCTCGGGTCGATGATCCCGAGCATCATCGGTTGCGGCGGATGGTAACCGGCAACTTCACCTTCCGGCGCACCGAAGCGATGCGACCGCAGATCCAGCAACTGGTCGACCGGTATCTCGGCGCAATGATCGACAAGGGCCCGCCGGCCGACGTCGTTCGTGACTTTGCGCTGCCGGTGCCCTCGCTGGTCATCGCGCTGCTACTGGGAGTGCCGCCCGAAGACCTCGGGCTCTTCCAGCACCACACCACCCTCGGATTGGACACCAAATCCACTGACGAACAAAAAGCCCAAGCCTTCGGCGCGATGTACGTCTACATCCAGCAGCTGGTAGAGCGCAAAGAGCGTGAGCCCGGTGATGACTTGATCAGCCGACTCGTCACCGAATATGTCGCCACCGGTCAGCTCGACCGCGAGACGGCAGCCATGACCAGTGTGATCATGATGCAGGCTGGCCACGAAACCACCGCAAACATGATTTCGCTGGGAACCGTTGCGCTGCTTGAGAATCCCGATGTGTTCCGGCGGCTGGGGCAAACCGACGACCGAGTCGTGATCGGCAACATAGTCGAAGAACTGATGCGCTACCTCACCATCGTGCACAGCCAGGTGGATCGGGTGGCAACCGAAGACCTAACTCTCGCGGGACAATTGATCCGCGCTGGCGAGTTCGTGGTGATGAACCTGCCGGCCGGAAACTGGGACACCGAATTCGTCGACAGCCCCGAGATCTTCGACGTCGAACGAAACACTCGGGGCCACTTGGGTTTCGGCTACGGAGTGCACCAGTGCATCGGACAGAACCTGGCCCGCGTCGAAATGCAGGTCGCGTTCGCCACTCTGGCGCGGCGCCTGCCCGGCCTGAAATTGGCGGTATCGCCAAATGAGCTGAGGTTCAAGGAGGCCGACATCTACGGGATGAAGGAGCTACCGGTCAGCTGGTGACACTCCACCGTGGTGGAAGCCGCTGATTAGCGCTTGTGCGGAGTTACGCTTTGCCTGGCCAACGCGGTCGGGAGGTGTGAATGTCAGTTGTTTTCGCGACGCCGGAGCTGGTAGGTGCGGCGGCAACGGATTTGGCGAACATCGGATCGATGATCAGTGCGGCCAGTGCGTCGGCGGCACTTCCGACAGCCGAGATTCTGGCCGCCGGCGCCGACGAGATCTCTGCCGGCATTGCCGCGCTGTTCGGCGCGCACGCGCTGGCATATCAGCGGCTGAGCGCCCAAGCCGTGTCGTTTCACAGCCAATTCGTCCAGGCCCTCAGCGCCGCGGCGGGGGCATATGCCGGCGCTGAGGCCGCTGCCGCCGCAGTATTGCAGGGGCCGATCGACGATCTGCTCTACCTGATCAACCTGCCCACCCAGCTGCTGTTGGGGCGCCCGCTGATCGGCAACGGCACCAACGGCGGCGCGGGGACCGGCGCCGACGGCGGGGCCGGGGGACTGTTGTTCGGCGACGGCGGAAGTGGCGGTTCCGGTGGCGGCTCCCACCCCGCGGGCGGTCGAGGTGGGGCCGCCGGTCTGATCGGCAACGGCGGGACCGGTGGCACCGGTGCGGCAGGTGCCACCGGCGGCTCCGGGGGTAACGGTGGCTGGCTGCTGGGCAGCGGCGGGACCGGCGGCGCCGGCGGCGATGCCCCGGCCGGCATCGGCGGACTTGGGGGTGCGGGCGGTCAAGCTCTGCTCATCGGCGCCGGGGGTACCGGTGGGGCC
>NZ_LQPW01000092.1 GCF_002116635.1 Mycobacterium szulgai
TGGAGACCACCGACGACATCGACGTGATCCCCACCCTCATCCGCGACCACTCTGATCTCGACACCCTGGCCGACGCCTTGGCTCAGCTGCACACCCACGGCCACAGCCCGTCATGGACCAGCCTGTATCCCGGCGCCCACACCATCGCGCTACCCACCTACCCCTTCCAACACCGCCCCTACTGGCTCGCCCCGGTCGCGGCCCCAAATACGGCCAGCGACCCCGCCGAAGGCCAGTTATGGGATGCGGTGGACAGCGACGCAGTCGATGCCGTCGCGCAGGTATTAGGTCTGCAAGCCAGCGCCCAAACCGACTCGCTTCCAGCGGTGGTGACCGCCCTGCGACATTGGCGCCAACACCTGGCCCAACGCTCCCGGGTGGACAAGCTGCGCTACCAGGTGAGCTGGCAAGCCGTCACCCCGGCCAGCTTCCCCCCGACCCGGCCACGATGGCTGGTCGTGACCCATCCCGGCCAATCCAACGACGCCTGGGTGCAGGCTCTGGGGGCGCGTTTTTCCGACGAATTCCGCACCGCAATTGTGGATACCGACGGTCTGGACCGAGACCAGTTCGCTGCGCTGCTCCAAGAACAGGCCACCCTCCACGATTGCGACGGCGTGCTGTCGCTGCTGGCCTTGCCCGATCACACCGACACCACGCCAGGCCCCTCGACCGGTGTGTTGTCCACCCTGGCCCTGGTGCAGGCCTATGGCGATAGCGGGCTGAGTCTGCCGTTGTGGGTGCTTACTCAAGGCGGTGCCCAAGTAGACACCGACGACTCACCCCTGACCTCCAGCCAGGCCGCCGTGTGGGGGCTAGGCCAATCGGTCTGTTTGGAGCACCCCGACTGGTGGGGCGGACTCATTGATGTGCCCGCGACCCCCACCGCGCCCGACATCCAACGCCTACACACGATCCTGACCTGCCCACAAACCGAAGACCAACTGGCCCTGCGCGCCCACGGGGTGCACGCACGACGCCTGCGCCACGCCCCGCTGCCCCCCGAACACCGACCGCGCTGGAAACCTTCCGGCACCGCGCTCATCACCGGCATCACCGGCCAACTGGGGCCGGGCATCGCCCGCTGGCTGGCCGAGGCCGGCGCCTCCCACCTGGTGTTGGCCAGCCGCACCGCCGCGCACGATCCTGACGTAGCAGCACTACAAGAAGAACTCCACACCACCGGAGTGAGCACCACCGCGATCTCGGTCGACCTCACCGACAGCGCCGCCGTCACCGCGGCCATCACCCAGATCCGCACCCAACACGGACCCCTCGACACCGTCGTGCATGCGGCAGCGTTTCTGGGCTGGGCCCCCATCACCGAGGTCACCGCCGAGGAATTCCACCACACTTACCTGGCCAAGGCGCTGGGCGCAGAAAACCTCATCACCGCCCTAGGCGAGCAACCACCGCAGACCTTCATCCTGTTCTCCTCGGCCGCAGCCACCTGGGGCGGCACCCGACAAGGCGCCTACGCCGCGGCCAACGCCCACCTCGAAGCCCTGACCACCCAACTGCGCGCCCGCGACTGGCATGCCCTGGCCCCAGCCTGGGGAACCTGGGCCGATGAGCGCACCAGCTCCCAAGACACCCTGGACTACCTGGCCCGCATCGGACTACACCAGTTCTCCGCCGACACCGCCTTCGCCGCACTACAACAATCCCTGGACGCCGACGACACCCTGATCACCCTCGCCGACGTCGACTGGGACCAATTCCAAGACGTCTTCACCACCCGCCGCGCCCACCCCCTGCTCACCGACCTGGTC
>NZ_LQPW01000093.1 GCF_002116635.1 Mycobacterium szulgai
CGCGCCACCCGTTCCAGGCGCTGCAGGGCCCGCAACCGCTCCGGTGTGGTCAGCACGTCAAAGGTCAACCCGCACAAGCGATCCAACTCATAGTCGAGTGCGTCGAAGACCTCGATGATCTCCTCACGCGTACTCGAACCCATGCCGCAAACACTACAAAGCACCACTGACAAGAACCGCCACGCTAAAACCACTGAAACCAAAGTGGCGCAAGTTATTCGACGGCCAGCATCCGCTAGTGGTGCCTGTGGTCGTGGTGCTCGTGCCCGGGCTCCGGCGCGCCACCCATCATGCGCAGCATGGGCATTCCGCCCGAGCTGAAGAACCGGGCCACCAACACCGTTGCCATCACGAGGAACGCGATGTTGAGCCAGGTAGTGTAGTTCCAGGAAATGCCCGCGGACATCACCATGGCGTTGCGCTCCTGGGGAATGAGATGTGTTGCGCCGAAAAGAAGTTCGATGAGATACCCGGCGGCGACCATCGCGACATAGAACGTGCCCAGCAGTGTCAGCATCATCTTGGTGCCGTAGTACTTGCGGTAGATGTTCAGGATCGGCAGGATCAGCAGGTCGGCGAAGATGAACGCGATGACCCCGCCGAAACTGATGCCACCGTTCCACAACACCGCCGCCAGTGGCACATTGCCGATCGAGCAGACGAACGACACAATTGCCACAACCGGCCCGACGATCGGTCCCCACAGCGCCGACAAGTCCGGGTGGTTGGCCAAAAAGAAGCTCTGCCAGAAGCTTTCGGGCACCCAGGCCGCGATCGCACCGGCGATGAGCAACCCGAGGATCAGATCGCGCAGGATCGCCAGCCACTCCATCACGAACACGTGCGAAACGGAGGTGAAGCCGCGCGGGGAGAACAGCCGCCGCCAGAACGAACCATCCCCCTGGATGGACATGTCCATGGCCGCGTGGCCCTCCATGGACCCGGCGATGCCGCGTTCGGCCTGCTCCCGAGCGGCCTCGATCAGCCGGGTGCGCACGAAGAGCCGGAACAGGATCGCCAGCACGATGATCATCAGCGGACCACCGACGAACTCTGCCGCGGTGAACTGCCAGCCCATCAGCAGGGCCAAAATGATGCCCAGCTCCACCACCAGATTGGTGGAACCGATCTCGAACGCCATGGCCGCGGTGAAGTTGGCGCCCTTGCGAAACAGGGATCGGGCCAGGGCCACCGCGGCGTAGGAGCACGAGGACGACGCCGCTCCCAGTCCGGCGGCTACCGCCAGGGTGCGCGGCTTGTCGTCGCCCATCAGGCTGACGATCGTCGACCGGCGCACCACCGCCTGCACCACCGCTGACAGCGCGAATCCCAGGATCAAGGCCCACAGAATTTCCCAGGTCATCGAGCCCGTCAGCGCCAACGCGTGCCCGACCGCTCCCAACACTTTGCTTGCCACTCGGACCTCCGTTCGATAGACGGCATCATCATATACCCGGTAGGGGTATATGCCTACCTGTCGGTGTCAACCATGAATCCGGCTAGCCCGATGCTCCGGGAAGTCCGGGGTCGCCCGTTGCGCCGGTCGCGCCTACGTTGCCGGTCGATCCCGGGTTCCCGTTGAAGTTGCCGAGACCACCACCGCCGCCGGGCCCCGGTAGCCCGCCGGCTCCACCGGCGCCGCCTACTCCGCCGGCACCGCCGATTCCGGCGCTGCCCGAGCGGCCCAGCAGCCCACCAGCGCCACCCGCGCCGGCGCTTCCACCATTACCTCCATGGCCGCCAGTGCCGCCTTTTCCGCCGTCGCCGCCGTCGCCGCCGTCGCCGCCATCACTTCCGGAGACGCCGGAGATACCCGCGCCGCCTTGCCCGCCCATGCCACCCATGGCGCCAGGCGCTCCCATGCCGCCGGCTCCGCCGCTACCGCCGTGGCCGCCGGCGCCACCGTCGCCGATTAGCAGTCCACCACGACCGCCGGCCCCTCCGGACCCGCCGGAGAGGCCGCCATCACCGGCCGCGCCGAAGCCGCCAATGCCACCCGTACCTCCGTCGCCGGCGCTGGCACTTCCCGTGCTTGCGCCGCCCCCTCCGCCCGTGCCGCCGGCCGCTCCGATGCCGCCATCGC
>NZ_LQPW01000094.1 GCF_002116635.1 Mycobacterium szulgai
GCGCTGGCGGCATACGAAAACCAGGACGCCCCGTTCGAACGGCTGGTGGAACTGCTCAACCCGGCCCGCTCCACCGCACACCATCCGCTGTTCGGAGTTTCCTTTGCGCTGCAGAACAATCCGGTCCCCAGTTTGCGGTTGCCCGGGTTGGCTGCTGAAGCCCTGCCGGTATCCAGCCACACCGCAAAATTCGATCTATCGATACAACTCTTCGACTCACCGGCACGTCGCGGGTACCCCCGGCGGTTGCCGGGCCTGATCGAGTACGCCACCGACCTGTTCGACCGCTGCACCATCGAAACGTTCGCCGCTGCGTACCTGCGCATCCTGGAGACGGTCACCGTGGATGCCGGCCGGGGTATCGACACGATCGAGATCGTTGACCCCACCGCACGCGACCGTACCGGCTACACGACTATCGCAATTCCGGAAGCGACGATTCCCGAGCTGTTCGCCGCCCAGGTGGCGCGCACCCCGAAAGCGCCTGCGGTACAAGACGGCCGGCACTGCCTGACCTACGCGCAGCTGGCAGCCCGGGCCAACCAGCTGACGTGCGGACTCAAAACGGCTGGGGCACAACGGGGCACCATTGTCGCCGTGGCGCTTCCCCGCGGGGTGGAGCTGGCGACCGCGTTGCTGGCGATTAGCCAGACCGGGGCCGCTTACCTGCCGATCGATCCGGACTACTCCAGTCAGCGCACCAACGACATGCTGGCCGATGCCGCCCCACAGCTGCTGATCACCGACGCTGCGACCGCACCCAGCCTGCCTGAGACCAGCGTCCCACGGCTGCTGCTGGATCAGCTCGTCGACGAGGACGTCGCCGACCATCCGGACACGCGGCCTCAACCCGATGACCTGGCCTACCTCATGTACACCTCCGGGTCGACCGGGGTTCCCAAAGCCGTTGCCGTCACCCACCGCAACGTGGTGGCGCTGTTCGCCGGACTTGCGCAGGAGTGCGACTTCAGCGCCACGGATGTGTGGGCGTGGTGCCATTCACCGGCCTTCGATTTCTCGGTGTGGGAGATGTGGGGTGCGCTGCTGCATGGTGCCCGCGTGGTGGCGGTGCCCTGGCATACGGTGCGCTCGCCGCGCGAACTGTGGCAGCTGATCGTTCGTGACCGCGTCACCGTGCTAAGTCAGACGCCGTCGGCATTTTACGAACTGATCGCCGCCGAACGTGAAAGCGCCGTGGCCGTGGCGGATTCAGCACTGCGGTTGGTGGTGTTCGGCGGGGAGTCGTTGCATCCGTCGCGGCTGCGTGGCTGGCCGCGGGGGCCGAGACTGATCAACATGTACGGCATAACCGAAGCCACGGTGCATTCCACCCATCACGAGCTGGCCAGCTGTGACGCGGTAACCGAGGCGTCGGTGATCGGTGGCCCGCTGGGCAATGTGGGCGTGTTCGTGTTGGACGCGGGTTTGTGTGTGGTGCCGGTGGGGGTGGCCGGTGAGTTGTACATAGCCGGTGCCGGCGTGGCACTGGGTTATCGGGGACGGTCGGGTCTGACGGCTGCACGGTTTGTGGCGTGCCCGTACGGGGGCGCCGGAGAACGCATGTATCGGACGGGGGATGTGGTGCGCTGGAATCACCGGGGCGCCTTGGAATTTGTCGGCCGCTCCGATGAGCAGATAAAAATCCGCGGGTTCCGCATCGAGCCCGGCGAGGTCGAAGGCGCATTGACCGCTGATCCACGGGTGGCCCAAGCGGTGGTGTGCCCGCATGGCGAGCAACTGGTGGGCTACGTGGTGCTGCAACCGGGCACGGCGGACTCCGATATCGCCGCGCAGCTACGTGCGTTGGTGGGGCAGCGATTGCCGGAGTTCATGGTGCCGTCGGTGGTGATGGTGCTCGACAGGTTGCCGTTGACGACGAACGGCAAGTTGGATCGAAAGGCGTTGCCAGGACCGGAGTTCGTCCGAACGGCAGCCTACCGGGATCCCCGGAATGCTCGGGAAGCGTTGTTGACGAGGCTATTCGGTGAACTGCTGGGGCTGCATCGGGTTGGGATTGACGATTCGTTTTTCGAGTTGGGTGGTCACTCGTTGACGGTGACACGACTGGCGGCCCGGATTCGGGTCGAGCTGGGGGTGGAGGTTCCGATCCGTGCGGTGTTCGAGGCGCCTACGGTGGCGCGGCTGTCGGCTTGGCTGGACGCCCATCCTGGCGGTGTGGCGCGCGCAGCGTTGGTGGTTCAGGATCGTCCTGAGCGGATTCCGTTGTCCTATGCGCAGTCTCGGTTGTGGTTCGTTC
>NZ_LQPW01000095.1 GCF_002116635.1 Mycobacterium szulgai
CCGAGCAACACGGCTTCACCGGCGGGCTCGGCGGGGCCGGCGGCGCCGGCGGCAACGCCGGATTGCTCAGCCTCGGAGCCGGTGGTGCCGGCGGCACCGGCGGCGAAAGCATCACCCCGGCGACCGGAAACGGGGGGGCCGGCGGCGCCGGCGGCAATGCGGGCATGTTCTTCGGCGAAGGCGGGACCGGCGGCGACGGCGGGTTCGGCCCTACGAATGGCGGCAAAGGTGGGGCCGGCGGTAACGCCGGCATGCTCGTCGGCTCCGGCGGCGCGGGCGGCGCCGGTGGTGACGGCCTGACCAAGCTGGGTGGCGCCGGCGGCGCCGGCGGCAGCTCGGGGCTGATCGGCAGCGGCGGTAACGGTGGCAGCGGCGGCACCGGCCAAGCCGCCACCGGCAGCACCGGAGGTGCCGGCGGAGCCGGTGGCAACGGTGTGCTGATCGGCGACGGCGGCAACGGCGGCAACGGCGGTCTCGGCGCGACCAAGGGCGCGCTGGGCGCCGGCGGCATCAGCGGTCAACTGTTGGGCCTGGACGGCTTCAACGCTCCGGCGAGCGCGAACCCGCTGCACATCATGCAGCAACAAGCGATCAACGCACTCAACGCACCCATCCTGGCAGCTACCGGCCACCCGCTGATCGGAAACGGCGCCAACGGTGCCGCCGGGACCGGGACCGCGGGCGGGGACGGCGGGCTCTTGTTCGGCAACGGCGGGGTCGGCGGTTCCGGTGCGGCCGGCGCCACCGGTGGGCACGGCGGGGCCGGCGGAGGACTGTTCGGCGCCGGCGGCGCCGGTGGCGCCGGTGGCGCGTCGGCGACCGGCAACGGTGGCGCGGGCGGCGCTGGCGGAAATGGCGGAATGTTCGGCTCGGGCGGAAACGGCGGAGTCGGTGGACGGGCACCGGGTGCGAACAACGGCGGGGCCGGCGGGGCCGGTGGGAACGCCGGCATGCTCGCCGGGGCCGCCGGGCACGGCGGCAACGGCGCCGTCTCCTTCACCCCCGGGGCAAACAGCACCGGCAAGGGTGGGGCCGGCGGGGCCGGCGGCACCGGCGGGATCTTCGCCAGCGGCGGGGCCGGCGGTGACGGCGGGTTCGGCGGAGCCGGTGGGACCGGCGGGACAGGCGGCACCGGACAGATGTTCTCCAGCGGTGGAGCCGGCGGGGCCGGCGGAGGCAGCAGCCTCAACGGCACCAGCGGCGCCGGCGGGGCCGGCGGCGACGGCGGGCTGTTCGGCGGAGGCGGTAACGGCGGTGCCGGCGGATTCGGCCAATCCAAGGCCGGCGCAGGCGGGAACGGCGGCAACGCCGGCATGTTCAGCCTCGGCGCCGCGGGTGGCACGGGCGGCGCAGGCGGGAACAACAACGGCGTCCTCAACGCCGGAGCGGGCGGCAACGGCGGCAACGGCGGCATGTTCTTCGGTGACGGCGGGGCCGGCGGCGCCGGGGGCGGCGGCGGATTTACCGCCGCGGCCGGCGGCAACGGCGGCAACGGCGGCATGCTCATCGGCTCCGGCGGCGCCGGCGGTGCCGGAGGCGCTCCGCATCAGGGCGATCCCGGTGCCAACGGCGGCAACGGTGGCTCGGCCGGGGTGATCGGCAACGGCGGTGCCGGCGGCGCCGGCGGAGGCAGTACCGGCAGCAAGGGCGGAAACGGCGGCAACGGCGGCAACGCGGTGTCGATCGGCGACGGCGGTAACGGCGGCAATGGCGGAGCCGGCACGCCGCCCGGAACACCCGGAACCGGCGGCACCGGCGGGCAGCTACTCGGCGAGAACGGAAACACCGGGCGGTCGTAGCTCGTCCGCGCGTCTCGGGTGACCGAAGTTCCCCGCCGCATCCTCATCCCAACTCCACAAGAAATTCCTTCGGGAGGACAACCATGTCGCATCTAGTAGTAGTCCCCGAGATGCTGGGGGCGGCCGCGACCGATCTGGACAGCATCGGGTCGGCGTTGAATGCGGCGAACGCCGCGGCGGCGGTGCGGACCACGTCGGTGCTGGCTGCCGCCCAAGACGAGGTGTCGGCGGCCATAGCTGCGCTGTTTTCCGGACACGGCCAGGCCTATCAGGCCATGACTGCCGAGGCGGCCGCGTTTCATCTGCAATTCACCCAGGCGATGAACTCGGGTGCAGCGATGTTCGCGGCCGCGGAGGCGGCCAACACGTCCCCGCTGCAGGGCGTGCTCGACATGGTCAACGGTCAAGTCCTGGCGGCCACCGGGCGCCCGCTGATCGGTAACGGCACCAACGGCGCCCCGGGGACCGGCCAGAACGGGACGGACGCTGGATGGTTGATCGGTAACGGCGGCGCCGGCGGGTCGGGCAAGGCCGGCACCCAGGGTGGCGCCGGCGGCAATGGCGGGGCCGGCGGGTTCCTCGGCAGCGGCGGCGCCGGTGGCGCCGGCGGGGCCGGCACTACGGGTGCCGGCG
>NZ_LQPW01000096.1 GCF_002116635.1 Mycobacterium szulgai
GTTGTCAGACCCTTGTGGCAGTATCGCACATATGTTCGATGAATCGTCGGGTGGGTCGTCGCCGGAGGTGCTGGCTCGTTTTGACGAGATGTTCGAGCGGTGTTATCCGTCGAAGACGGCGCGGTCGGCGGGGTTGATCGATCGGATCTGTGCGGGCGCGCGTGCGGAGAATCAGGCCGCGGCGGCGCAGTTGGTGGCCATTGGGGAGTTGTTCGGGTACCGGTTGTCGCGGTGTGACGAGACCGAGCTGTGGGCGGTGGACACCGAGGCGGCCTTGAGTGCGGAGCTGGCTGCGGCGTTGCGGATCAGCCCGGGGCTGGCGGCCAGCCAGGTGCGCTATGCCCGCGCGCTGCGCGAGCGCCTACCGCGTACCGGGGCGGTGTTTATCGCCGGGGAGATCAGCTATCTGGTGTTCCGCATGATCGTGTATCGCACCGATTTGATCACCGATCCCGCGGTGCTGGCCGCCGTGGACGCCCACCTGGCGGTGGGGGTGGCGCGCTGGCCTTCGATGAGCAAAGCCCGCCTGGCCGGCCAGGTCGACAAGATCGTGGCCGATGCCGATGCCGATGCGCTGCGGCGGCGCACCAAACAGCAGCACGAGCAGCGCGAGATCGTGATCCAGGACCGCCTCGAGGGCGGTATTTCAGAGATCCGCGGCCAGCTGGCCACCCCGGACGCCCGGGCGCTAGAACAGCGGTTGAACGCGCTGGCGGCCACGGTCTGTGAGCACGATCCGCGCAGCCACGCCCAGCGTCGCGCCGATGCGTTGGGCGCGGTCGCCGCGCATGCCCCCCGGTTGCGGTGTCGGTGTGCGCGCCCGGATTGTGCTGCCGGCAAGCGCCCGGCGGCCTCGCCGGTGGTGATTCATGTGATCGCCGAACAAGCCACCCTGGACGGCACCAGCACCGCACCGGCCTCGCTGCTGGGCGCTGACGGGTTGATCACCGCGGAATTGATCGCCGAGTTGGCCGCCTCGGCCAAACAGGTCCCGCTGATCCACCCCCGCGATGCCCCACCCGAGCCGCACTACACCCCCTCCCCAGCGCTGGCCGATTTCGTGCGCTGCCGAGACGTGACGTGCCGCTGGCCCGGCTGCGATCAACCCGCCACCAACTGCGACGTCGACCACACCATCCCCTATGCCCAAGGTGGGCCCACCCACGCCTCAAACCTCAAGTGCTACTGCCGTACTCATCACCTGGTCAAAACCTTCTGGGGCTGGACCGAACAGCAACTACCCGACGCCACCTTGATCCTGACCTCCCCGACCGGGCACACCTATGTCACCACCCCGGGCAGCGCCCTGCTGTTTCCCACCCTGTGTGTCCCTACCGCCGAAATCACCCTGCCCGACACCGACCCCACCCCCGGCTACTGCCCCGAACGCACCGCGATGATGCCCCAACGCCGCCGCACCCGCGCCCAAGACCGCGCCTCGCGCATCGCCACCGAACGCCGCCAAAACCACCAAGCCCGAACCACCACCCGCACCACCCGACACACAGACCCCGACAACTACTTCGGCCTACCCCCACCCAACCCCGACGACGAACCACCACCGTTCTAAACGGCGACCGGGCCGACGGCTCTCGCCCATATGCGTCGCAGGGCTTTCCGGACTTGGCTCCCGTCGCAGCGCCGCTGCGCATCAGCCCAGCTGGTAGGAATCGCGCGAGAGACGGAGGAAGTGACCGGTGCTGCTGTCGGTGCACGTCACCCCCGATGGCTCAACGTCGCAAGTGATCGTGCCGACGGACCGGGTTTGGCCATAGTCCAGCGTCGGTGGTGGGGGATCGACAATCACACCCCCCTGGCAGCCCAGGGATGGCCGGCTGCCTTGGTCGAGATCGTATTCACGCCCCGCCACAGGACAGTCCTCCAGCGGTGGCTGGGGATAGGTGTGATTCAAGACCTGGCATGCGACCGCACCTTTGCCGTATCGCGCCTGGTCGTTGATGTCGTGCCCTCGTGTCATGGAGCAGAGAATGTCTCCAGACGGGGAGCGAAAATCGATTTCGTCATCTGCATGTGCGATGCCCGCCAAGCCGATGGTTGCCCCGATAGTCGCCGTGGCAATCACCGCGAGCTTTCTGATCGTCATGGCCTGCTGGCGATACGCAATTGTGGTCATGCAAGTGTCCTCTCCGTATGGACAGCTCCGGGCTCTGGGTGTGCGGTGACAGGCGCGGGTCGTTAGCTGCGCCCGCCTGTGACGGCCGTTCGTGGAAAGAATCTGGCAGCCGCCTTGCCTAATCCTTGTGCGGTTCTTGCGACGGCCTCGCCAGCAGTGCGAACGGTCGGCATATCTCGGCTGAAATGTTCTTTAGCCAATCGCAACCATCACCTGGTCAAAACCTTCTGGGGCTGACGCGAACAACAACTACCCGACGCCACCTTGATCCTGACCTCCCCGACCGGGCACACCTATGTCACCACCCCGGGCAGCGCCCTGCTGTTTCCCACCCTGTGTGTCCCTACCGCCGAAATCACCCTGCCCGACACCGACCCCACCCCCGGCTACTGCCCCGAACGCACCGCGATGATGCCCCAACGCCGCCGCACCCGCGCCCAAGACCGCGCCTCCCGCATCGCCACCGAACGCCGCCAAAACCACCAAGCCCGAACCACCACCCGCACCACCCGACACACAGACCCCGACAACTACTTCGGCCTACCCCCACCCAACCCCGACGACGAACCACCACCCTTCTA
>NZ_LQPW01000097.1 GCF_002116635.1 Mycobacterium szulgai
GCGGTGGAGCGGGCCGGGTTGAGCAGTTCCACCAGCCGTTCGAACGGGGCGTCCTGGTTTTCGTATGCCGCCAGCGCCTTTGCCCGCACCTGCTGCAGCAGCTCGGTGAAGCTACGGTTGCCCGCGGTGTCCACCCGCAGCACCCAGGTATTGACGAAGAACCCGACCAAATCGGCCAACGCCGCGTCGGTACGTCCGGCGATCGGCCCGCCGATGCAGATGTCATCGCCGGCACCCAGCTTGCGCAACAACACCGCCAAGGCGGCTTGTAGCACCATCGACATCGTGGTCCCGGTTGCGCGGGCAAGAAGCTCGACCCGCTCACGCACACCCGCCGGCATACTGAACGAGACCGCTTCGCCCCGGAAGGATTGCCGCGGCGGGCGGGGCCGGTCCAGCGGCAACACGATCTGCTCGGGAACTCCGGCTAATTCTGTTCGCCAGTAGGCGAATTGACGCGCCAGCACCGACTCAGGGTCATCCTCATCGCCCAACACCTGCTGTTGCCACAGCGTGTAATCGGCGTACTGCACAGCCAGCGGCGCCCAGCCCGGTGCCTGCCCAGCGCAACGGGCGGCATACGCAGTGGCCAGGTCCTGGGCCAACGGCACCAGCGAGGCGCCGTCAGCGGCGATGTGGTGCACCACCAGAATCAAGGCGTGTTCTGTCTCGGACACCCTGATCAGCGCGGCCCGCAACGGAATTTCGGTGCACAGCTCGAACCGATACGCCGCGGCCTCGTCGACGGCTTGAGCCAACGGCTGTGCGTGCGCCAAGTCGGTGATGATCAGCGGCACCGTCGCGTCGGGCAAAATCTGCTGATACGCCACGCCATCGACCTCGACGAACAACGTGCGCAAACTCTCATGCCGCTCGGCCACATCATCCAGGGCCGCACCCAGCGCCGCCACATCCAGACGCCCGGTCAACCGCAACGCCAACGGAATGTTGTAGGTGGCCGACGGCCCCTCATAGCGGTGCAAAAACCACAACCGCGACTGCGCATAGGACAACCCAACCCGCGCCGGCCGCCGCTGCGCCACCAACGCCGCCCGCACCCGGTGAGCACTGTGGGCGTCCAACCAATCCGCCAACCGCGCCACCGTCGGCGCCTCGAACACCGCCCGGATCGCCACCTCCACATCCAGCTCGGCCCGAATGCGCGCCACCAACCGCGTCACCGTCAGCGAATGCCCACCCAAATCGAAAAACCCGTCATCGATGCCCACCCGCGCCAACCCCAACACCTCAGCGAACAACCCCGCCAACACCGACTCCCGCCCATCACGCGGCGCCCGATACCCCACCGCCGACACAAACTCCGGCGCCGGCAACGCCTTTCGATCCACCTTGCCGTTGGGCGTCAACGGCAACCCATCCAACACCATCACCACCGAGGGAACCATGAACTCCGGCAACCGATCCCCCACCCACCGGCGCACCTCACCA
>NZ_LQPW01000098.1 GCF_002116635.1 Mycobacterium szulgai
GGCGGCGCCGGCGGGGCGGGCAAAGCCGGCGTGAACGGCGGAGCCTCGCCCGGCGGTACCGGTGGTGGCGGCGGGCTCGGCGGCGGTGGCGGGACCGGAGGCAACGGCGGCCTCGGTGCCGGGGCAGCCGGCAGCGGTGGCGTTGCGGGTGCCGGCGGCAACGGCGGGGCCGGCGGAGCCGGCGGTACCGGCGGCGCCAACTTCGGCGGCGGTCAGGGCGGCAATGGCGGCGGGGGCGGAACCGGCGGCTTCGGCGGCTTCAGCACCGACGGAGTGATCGCCAACGGCGGCGTCGGCGGCAACGGCGGCCAGGGCGGAGCCGGCGGCACCGGCGGAGTCGGCACCACCGGGCTCGCCGGATCCGGCGGTATGGGTGGTTCCGGCGGCAACGCCGGCGCGGGCGGGTTCGGCGGCATCGTCGGCGCCGACGGCACGGGCGGACAGGGCGGCGCCGGCGGCACGGGCGGCACCGGTGCCAACGCGACTGTCGCAGGTCAGACCGGATCTGCCGGCGGTCAGGGCGGCCAGGGCGGCGCCGGCGGATCCGCGGGCGTGGGCGGGGTCAACGGCAACGGCGGAGCCGGCGGCGCCGGCGGCAACGGCGGCAACGGCAAGGCCGGCGCGACCGGCCTGATCGGCGGAGGTGGCGGCCAAGGCGGCAGCGGCGGCGGCGGCGGTGACGCGGGCACCGGCGTGGGCGCGGCCGCCACCGGCGGCGTCGCCGGCGACGGCGGCCAGGGTGGGCAAGGCGGCCAGGGCGGCACCGGCGCGGTCAACGCGAACGGCGGGCAGGGCGGCCAGGGCGGCCAAGGCGGCGCCGGCGGCGTCGGCGGCCTCAACACCGACCAACTCAGCAGCGCCGCCAGCGGCAACGGCGGCAACGGCGGCCTGGGCGGCCAGGGCGGCCAGGGCGGCGCCGGCACGGTCAGCAAGGCCGGTGACGGCGGCACGGGTGGGGCCGGCGGGCAGGCCGGCGACGGCGGCACGGCCAACGCCGGCGGCGTGGCCGGCAAGGCAGGCGTCGGCGGCAATGGCGGGGCCGGTGGGGCCGGCGGCAACGGCAGCGCCAACTCCAGCCCCGGCAGCTCGGGATTCAGCGGCGGGGACGGTGGCCAGGGCGGCGCCGGCGGATCCGCGGGGGTCGGCGGCGTCAACGGCAGCGGCGGCGCCGGCGGCGCCGGCGGCAACGGCGGCAACGGCAAGGCCGGGGCGACCGGCCTGATCGGCGGAGGTGGCGGCCAAGGCGGCGTCGGGGGCAACGGCGGCAACGCCGGCACCGGCGTGGGTGCGGCCGCCAGCGGCGGGGGGGCCGGCAACGGCGGCCAGGGTGGCCAGGGCGGCCAGGGCGGCGCCGGCGCAGCCAACGCCAACGGCGGGGAGGGCGGCCAAGGCGGCCAAGGCGGCGCCGGCGGCGTCGGCGGCCTCAACAGCGACCAACTCAGCAGCGCAGCCAGCGGCACCGGCGGCAACGGCGGCCTGGGCGGCCAAGGCGGCCAGGGCGGCGCCGGCACGGTCAGCAAAGCCGGTGACGGCGGTGCGGGTGGCGCCGGCGGTCAGGCCGGCGACGGCGGTGCGGCCAACACCGGCGGCTTTGCCGGCAATGCCGGCAACGGCGGCCAGGGTGGCCAAGGCGGCCAAGGCGGCAACGGCAGCGCCAGCAACACCCCGGGCAGCTTCGGCTTCACCGGTGGCCAGGGCGGCCACGGCGGGGCCGGCGGGTCCGCGGGAGTGGGCGGCGTCAACGGCAGCGGCGGGGCCGGCGGGGCCGGCGGCACCGGCGGCAATGGCAAGACCGGCGCGACCGGCCTGATCGGTGGCAGTGGCGGCATCGGCGGCGCCGGCGGCGACGGCGGCAACGCCGGCACCGGCGTGGGTGCGGCCGCCAGCGGCGGGGCGGCCGGCAACGGCGGCCAGGGTGGCCAGGGCGGCCAGGGCGGCGCCGGCGCGGCCAACACGATCGGCGGCCAGGGCGGCGACGGCGGCACCGGTGGCGCCGGCGGCGTCGGCGGCCTCAACAGCGACCAACTCACCAGCGCGGCCAGCGGCAACGGCGGTAGCGGTGGCACGGGCGGCCAAGGCGGCCAGGGCGGCGCCGGCACCGTCGGAGTCGCCGGCGACGGCGGCGCCGGCGGCAGCGGCGGCCAGGCCGGCGACGGCGGCGCGGCCAACACCGGCGGCGTCGCCGGCCACGCCGGCAACGGCGGCCAGGGCGGCCAAGGCGGCAACGGCGGCACCGGCAGCGCCAACTCAGCCCCCGGCAGCTCCGGATTCGCCGGCGGGAATGGCGGCCAGGGCGGGACCGGCGGCAGCGCCGGCGTCGGCGGCGTCAACGGCAGCGGCGGGGCCGGCGGCGCGGGCGGCAACGGCGGCAACGGCAAGGCCGGCGCGACCGGATTCGCCGGCGGGAATGGCGGCCAAGGCGGCGTCGGCGGCAACGGCGGCAACGCCGGCACCGGCGTGGGCGCCAGCGCCAGCGGCGGGGAAGCCGGCAACGGTGGCCAGGGCGGCCAGGGCGGCCAAGGCGGCAACGGCGCGGCCAACACCATCGGCACGAAGGGTGGCGACGGCGGCGGCGGAGGTGCCGGCGGCGTCGGCGGCCTCAACAGCGACCAACTCAGCAGCGCCGCCAGCGGCGACGGCGGCAGTGGTGGACAAGGCGGCCAGGGCGGCCAGGGCGGCGCCGGCACCGTCGGAATCGCCGGCGACGGCGGGGCCGGCGGCAGCGGCGGCCAGGCCGGCGACGGCGGCGCGGCCAACACCGGCGGCG
>NZ_LQPW01000099.1 GCF_002116635.1 Mycobacterium szulgai
AATCCACCCCACCCGGCAACCGACACGCCATCCCCACCACCGCGATGGGTTCGTCAATCTGCCCGGCGACGGCGGTGATCACCCGCGTCGGGGTGGCGCTGCCCGACAGCAGACTCATCAGGTGGCGGGCAATGGCGGTCGGGGTGGGGTGGTCGAAGACCAGGGTTGCCGGTAGCGGCAGGCCGGTGTGGCGGGCCAGGGTGTTGCGGAGTTGCAGGGCGGTCAGGGAGTCGATGCCGAGCTGTTTGAAGGGCTGTTCGGGATTCAGGGTTTCGGGATTGGGGTGGGCCAGCACGGCGGCGGTGGCGGTCAGAATGAGGGTGGTCAGGGTGGCTCGTTGCTGCTCTGGGGTATGGCCGGCCAGTTGGTTGGCCAGTCCTTGGGGGATCGCGGCCGCGGTTGGGGTATTGCGTGTGGCTAGTTCGGTGAACAGGGGGTGGGCGCGGCGGGCGGTGAAGATGTCTTGGAATTGGTCCCAATCGACATCGGCGAGGGTGATCAGCGTGTCATCGACGTCCAGGGACTGCTGCAACGCGGCAAAAGCGGTCTCGGCAGAGAACTGGTGCAGTCCGATCCGGTCCAGATAATCCAGCGTGTCTTGGGAGGTGGTGCGGTCATCGGCCCAGGTTCCCCAGGCCGGGGCCAGGGCATGCCAACCACGGCTACGTAACTGGGTGGTCAAGGCCTCAACGTGCCCGTTCGCCGCCGCGTAGGCACCCTGCCGAGTGCCACCCCAGGTTGCGGCCGCTGAAGAAAACAGGATGAAGGTTTGCGGCGGCTGATCCTCCAGTGCGGCAATGAGGTTTTCTGCCCCTAGCGCCTTGGCCAGGTAAGTGCCGTGGAATTCCTCCAGGGTTACTTCGGTGATAGGTGCCCAGCCCAGAAACTCTGCGGCGTGGACGACGGTGTCGATGGGCCCGTGGTCGGCGCGGATTTGCTCGATCACGCCTGCCACCGCAGCTCTATCGGCGATGTCTACGGAGATGGCGCTGGTGCTGACGTCGGCGGCGTGGAGTTCTTCTTGCAGTGCCGCCACTTGGGGGTCGGTGGCGGCGGTGCTGCTGAGCAGAACCAGGTGGCTGGCTCCGCCATCGGCTAGCCAGCGGGCGATACCAGGGCCCGATTGACCGCTCATGCCGGTGATGACCGCGGTCCCTGAGGGCTTCCACGTGCGCCGGTGATCTGCGGGCAGGTGTGCGTGGTGGAGGCGTCGAGCATGAACACCATGCGGACGAAGAGCCAGCTGGTCTTCGGATTGCGGGCAGGTCAGGATCGTGTGCAGGCGTTTGACGTCTTGGGCCGTAGGGGCAGTCGGCAGATCAACTAGCCCGCCCCACCATTCGGGGTGCTCCAGGCAAACCGATTGCCCTAGCCCCCACACGGCGGCCTGGCCTGGTGTTGACGGTGGTTCGTCGGGGCCTAGTTGGGCCCCGCCCTGAGTAAGCACCCACAACGGGAGACTCAAGCCGCTATCGCTGTAGGCCTGCACCAGCCCAAGGGTGGACAGCAAACCGAGCGATGGCCCAGAGATCTCGGAGTCGGTGTGGTCGGGAAGCGCCAGCACCGACAGCGCGCCCTCGCAGTCGCCGGCGGCGACGTGTTCGACCAGTAGCGCAGCCAACTCATCGCGGTCCAGGCGGTCGGAATCAATGGCCGTGGCGCTGAATTCCTCGGGATAGCGGGCCAATAGGGCCTGCAGCCAAGGATCCTCGGACTGCTCAGGACGCATCAACACCAGCCATCGGTGCCGGCTTTGCGGGAAGGTAGCCAGGCTAACCGCTTGCCAGCTGACCCGATAGCGCAGCTTGTCCACCACCGAGCGCTCGGCGAGTTGTCGGCGCCACTGCCGCAAAGCAGCCACCACCGGACCCAACGAAGCCGCCTCGGCGGAGTCCTCAATCCCCAACACCTGTGCGACAGCGTCCACCGCGCCGCTGTCCACCGCGTTCCACAACTGACCCTCGACCGGATCGGTGGTCACACTCGAAGCCGGCGGGGCTAGCCAGTAGGGGCGGTGCTGGAAGGGATAGGTGGGCAACTCCACGGCCTGAGCCCCCGGATACAGGGCAGACCACGACGGACTGTGACCATGCGTATGCAGCTGCGCCAGGGCGTTGGCCATCGCGTCCAGATCAGGATGCTCGCGATGCAACGTGGTGATAACCGCCGAATCGCTAGGTTCTGCAACGCTGGCCAGCGTGTCGGTCAGAGCGGGGGCCAGTACCGGGTGGGGGGAGAGTTCGATGAAGGTGTGGGGGCCTTGGGTGAGCAGGGTGGTGATGGTGTCGTGGAAGCGCACGGGTTCGCGCAGGTTGGTGTACCAGTAGTCGGCGGTCATGGTGGTGGTGTCGAGGGGATGGTCGGACAGTGCGCTGTGCACGGTGGTGTAGAGGGGGATGGTGGCGGGTTGGGGGGTGAGGTCGGCCAGTTGGTCGAGTAGGTGCGTGCGTAGTTGTTCGACGTGGGGGGAGTGGGAGGCGTAGTCGACGGCGATGGTTCGGAGGTGGATGTCGTGGTGGTCGCAGTAGGTGCTGAATTGGTCGAGGGCGGTGGGGTCGCCGCTGATGATGGTGTGGGTGGGGCCGTTGGTGGCGGCGATGGTCAGGGTGGTGTTGAAGGGTTGGAGGTGGGGTTGCAGTTCTTGGGGGGTTAGGCGTACCGAGGCCATGGCGCCGTGGCCGGCCAGGGTGGTCAGGGCTTGGCTGCGCAGGGCGACGATTTTGGCGGCTTGGTGTAGGGGTAGTGCGCCGGCGATGTAGGCGGCGGCGATTTCTCCTTGGGAGTGCCCGACGACGGCGTCGGGGGTGATGCCGTGGGAGCGCAGGAGTTCGGCCAGGGCGATCATGATGGTGAACAGGACGGGCTGGATGACATCGACGCGGTCCAACGGGGGTGCGCCTGCATCGTCGTGCAACACCTCGCGGACCGACCAGCCTGTCCAGGGGTGCAGGGCGTGGTCGCAGTCGTCGAGGGCTTGGGCGAAGCGCGGGTGGTGGGTGTAGAGCGCGGTGGCCATTCCCGGGTATTGGGCGCCTTGGCCGGGGAAGACGAACACCGTTTTGGCGGCGTGGTGGGCCTGATAGTGGTGGCGGGCGACGCCGGGGTGGGGCTGGTCGAGAATCAGCGCCTGCAGGGCATCCAGTAGTTGTTGGCGGGGGTTGGTGGTGGCGGTGGGGATGGTTAGGAA
>NZ_LQPW01000100.1 GCF_002116635.1 Mycobacterium szulgai
AATGGCTTGGCAAGGACTGTTAAGCAAGGCGGTGCCCACTGTGGTCACCGGTCTGGTAGGTGCCGCAGCGTATGAGGCGTTGGCCAAGGCACCGTGGCGCAAAGTGACGGTCAGCGCCGCCGCGGTGAGTTTGCGCGGGGCTCGCGCCACTGAGCGCATCACCAAGGAGGCCGCCGAGAGGGCGCGCCTGGCGACGGCTGATGTGCTTGCCGAAGCGGCTGACCGCATCGGGGAACGAGTGCCCGCACCGGCGGCGGTGGACTCGGCCGTCGCTTCGACCGTCGAGGGTAACGATGCTTGTCACTAAAACTGCCGCTGACGTTGGCGCCACGCTCAGGGTCGTCTCCCAAGGGGGCGGGCGGATGCGGGTGCTCGTCAGCGATTTTGTAATGGACGCGGCCCGGGCCGTGGCGATCGAAGAGACAGTCGCTACGGTGCCCGGGATCCGGGCAGTGCAGGCCTATCCGCGAACGGGATCGGTGGTGATCTGGTATCTGCCCGATGACTGCGACACCGCCGCGGCGCTATCGGCGATCCTCGATGCTCGCGACGTCCCTGCGGATTCGGTGCCCGCACGCGCCCCCTACTCGGCGAGTGTCGGCGAAACCGGTGTGGTGGCAAGGATCGCTGGTGGGATCTTGCGCGTGCTCGGCCTGTCGTCTGATGCCGACAATGCAGAGACCGTAAGCGGCGGTAGTTGTCATCAGCCGGCGCCGTCGTGTCATGGGGCGCCGGTCGCCGATGCCAAGGGTGAGCAACGGAAGTGGTTACGCCGGGTGTGGCTGGCCGCGCCGTTGGGGCTGTTGTCGATGGCAGCACCGATGTTGTTCGGCGGTGCGTGGGCGGGCTGGCTGACCTTTGCCGCGACGGTGCCGGTGCAGTTCGTGGCCGGCTGGCCGTTCCTGGTCGGGGCCGTGCAGCAGGCACGGGCAAGGTCTGCGGGCATGGACACGCTGATCAGCCTGGGGACGCTGACCGCGTTCGCCTACTCGACCTACCAACTGTTCGCCGGTGGGCCGCTGTTCTTCGACACCGCTGCGTTGATCATCGCGTTCGTGGTGCTGGGCCGCTATTTAGAGGCCCGAGCCATGGGCAAGACCCGCGAGGCGATCAGCGCGCTGCTGGAGATGGGCGCGAAGGAAGCCTGCCTGCTCGTCGACGGCCAAGAAATCCTCGTGCCGGTGGAGCAGGTGCAGGTCGGAGACCTGCTCTTGGTGCGGCCCGGCGAAAAGATTCCCGTGGACGGTGAGATCGTCGACGGGCGCGCGGCTGTTGATGAGTCGATGCTGACCGGCGAGTCGATGCCGGTGGAAAAAACGGTCGGCGACCGGGTTGCCGGGGCGACCGTCAACACCGACGGGCGGTTGACCGTGCGCGCCACCGCCGTGGGCGCTGACACGGCGCTGGCGCAGATTGTGCGCCTGGTCGAGCAGGCTCAGGGTGGCAAGGCACCGGTACAGCGGCTAGCCGACCGGGTGTCTGCGGTGTTCGTGCCCGCCGTGCTGGGCGTGGCCGCGCTGACCTTTGCGGCGTGGGCGGTGCTGGCAGCCAACCCGATCGCGGGCATGACCGCAGCGGTTTCCGTGCTGATCATCGCGTGCCCGTGCGCGCTGGGTCTGGCCACTCCCACAGCGATCATCGCCGGCACCGGCCGCGGCGCGGCGATGGGCATCTTGGTCAAGGGCGGCGAGGTGCTGGAAGCCTCCAAGAAGATCGACACCGTGGTATTCGACAAGACCGGCACCCTGACCCGTGGCCAGATGCGGCTCACCGAAGTCGTTGCCGACCAACGGCAAGAAGGCGATCTGGTGCTCCAGATCGCCGCGGCGGTCGAGTCGGGCTCCGAGCACCCGATCGGCGCGGCCATCGTCGCCGGCGCTCGCGAGCGCGCTCTAAAGATTCCCGCCGCCACATCGTTCACCAGTCTGGCCGGCCACGGCGTGCGCGCCGAGGTCGACGGCCGAGCAGTGCTGGTCGGGCGACGCAAGCTCGTCGACGACCACGGTCTAGGCCTTCCCGAGCATTTGGCGACGACCGCCGCTGAGCTCGAAAAGCAGGGCCGCACAGCGGTGTTCGTCGGCCATGACGACCAAGTCGTTGGTGTGCTCGCGGTGGCAGACACGGTCAAAGACGACGCCGTCGAGGTGGTCCGGCAACTGCACGCGATGGGGCTACAAGTCGCGATGATCACCGGTGACAACGCCCGTACGGCGACCGCAATCGCCCAGCAGGTCGGTATCGACCGGGTACTGGCCGAGGTATTGCCTGAAGACAAGGTCAACGAGATCCAGCGCCTCCAAGGTGAGGGCAGGCTGGTCGCCATGGTTGGCGACGGCGTCAACGACGCGCCCGCGCTGGTACAGGCCGACCTGGGCATCGCGATCGGCACCGGCACCGACGTAGCCATCGAAGCCTCCGACATCACACTGATGTCAGACCGCCTCGACGGTGTCGTGCGCTCGCTTCAACTGTCACGCCAAACCCTGCGCACAATCCACCAGAACCTGGGCTGGGCCTTCGGCTACAACACCGCTGCTATTCCCCTGGCCGCATTCGGGCTGCTCAACCCCGTCGTGGCAGGCGCGGCGATGGGCCTGTCTTCGGTCAGCGTGGTTACCAACTCCCTGCGACTACGCCACTTCGGCCGCGATAAAACGATCGATACCCTGCCCGAGCGGCCCGCGACCACATGATCCACGACGTTCTGCTGCGGTGGACCGTCACTGGGTTGTTCGCGCTGGGCGCCGTTGAATGCGCCCTACCCATCCTCACCCGACGCCGCCCATGGTCGGTCATCCTCAGCCACAGTTTGCACGTCCTGATGGCAGTCGCCATGGCGGCGATGGCATGGCCATGGAGCATGCGATTGCCGCCAACACTGCCCGCGGTGCTTTTCCTGCTGGCGGCCGTGTGGTTCGCGACGATGACCATCGTCGCTGCCCGCACAGGCGACCAGCTGCGGTTGGGCGGATACCACGCGATGATGATGCTGGCCACGGCCTGGATGTATGCCGCCATGGACAGTCATCTGGCCGCTGGCCCATCGCCTCCGCAGGCGGCGGCCTCGATGCGGGGCATCGACGCGGCGACGACGAGCGCATCAGCAAACAGCGGATCGCTCACCTGGTTCACCGCAGCGAGCTGGCTCGGCGCCCTGATCTTCGCGACCGCAACGGTTTTCTGGATACGGCGCTACCTCACCGGCCTCGCCACAACGAGATTCAAATCCCTCGGGACTCTCGCACAAGCGGCCATGGCCGCCGGAATGGCGATCCAGTTCCTCGCCGCGGTATTTGAGATGTGAGCCG
>NZ_LQPW01000101.1 GCF_002116635.1 Mycobacterium szulgai
CCCTCGTCTTCGACCACCCCACCCCCACCGCCATCGCCCGCCACCTCCTCACCCAGCTAGACGGCAACACCACCCACACGCCCACGAGCGTCGACCATGTCAAACAGATCCAAGAATTCGTTGCATCAATTCCGGCCGAACGCTTAGCGCAAGCCAATGTATTGGCTGTCTTGCAACGACTAATGCTGGATGACGCCGATACCGATATCCATCGGAAAAAGAAGCCTGATATCGCGAACATGAGTCTGGACGACATGGTCGCTGCGGCGCTAGACGATCAATGACTCTATAGACGGGATTTCAGAATAAGGATGCAATGGAAGCTTCATTAGAAAAGGTAACGCAGGCTTTTCGAAAAACTCTCCTGGAGAACGAGAGTTTAAAGCAACTGTTAGCGGCGTCGCGTGAGCCGATCGCCGTGGTGGGGATGGCGTGTCGGCTGCCCGGTGGAGTCGATTCCCCCCAAGCGTTATGGGAATTGGTGAGCAATGGCACCGACGCCATTTGCGGGTTCCCTGCCGATCGGGGCTGGGATCTGGGTGGGTTATTCGACCCTGACCCCGACGCGGTGGGCAAAACCTACACGCGGTCGGGAGGGTTCGTGGCGGATGCGGCCGGGTTCGATGCCGAGTTCTTCGGCATCTCCGCGCGCGAAGCCACCGCCATGGACCCCCAACAACGACTCCTGCTCGAAGTGTGTTGGGAAGCTCTGGAAACCGCCGGCATCGACCCCACCAGCCTGGAAGGCACCAACACCGGCGTCTTCGCCGGAGCCTGGGCCCAACCCGCAGCCGGCCCCGCAGACGGCGCCGAAGGTTATGGGCTGACCGGGGTCGCCACCAGCGTGACCTCTGGCCGAATCGCTTACGTCCTGGGCCTGCAGGGCCCCGCGATCACGATCGATACGGCGTGTTCGTCGTCGTTGGTGGCCACGCACCTAGCCTGTCAATCGCTGCGTAGCGGCGAGTCCAGCCTGGCCCTGGCCGGCGGAGTCACCGTGATAAGCAGTCCGGCGCTGTTTATCGAGTTCGCCCGGCAGCGTGGACTAGCCCCCGACGGGCGCTGCAAAGCCTTCGCCGCCGCCGCCGACGGCACCGGCTGGGGCGAAGGCGCCGCAGTCGTAGTGCTGGAACGACTCAGCGACGCCCACCGGCATCAGCATCCCGTCCTGGCCATAATCGCCGGATCAGCGGTCAACCAAGACGGCGCCTCCAACGGCCTGACCGCCCCCAACGGACCCGCCCAACAACGCGTCATCACCCAAGCCGCCGCCAACGCCGGTGTGGGATTGCACCAGGTCGATGTCGTCGAGGCCCACGGCACCGGCACCACCCTCGGGGATCCCATCGAAGCCGGCGCCCTACTAGCCACCTACGGCGCGGACCGCCCTGCCGATCGGCCGTTGTGGCTGGGCTCGATCAAATCCAACATCGGCCACACCCAAGCCGCCGCCGGCACCGCCGGACTGATCAAAATGATCACCGCCCTCAACCACGCCGTCCTACCCCCCACCCTGCACGTCGATGAACCCAGCCCCCACATCGACTGGACCGCCGGCGCAGTGCAACTCCTCACCCAAGCCACACCGTGGCCCCGCACCGAACACCCCCGCACCGCAGCCGTGTCCTCCTTCGGTATCAGTGGCACCAACGCACACCTCATCGTCCAACAAGCCCCCACCCCACCAGCCGATCCCACTCCCACACCCAAAGACCCGTCGCCGCTACGGATCTGGCCGCTCTCCGCCCGCACCCCCGCAGCCCTAAACGCCCAAAGCGCCCGCCTACACCAACACCTACTCGACCACCCCCACCTCGACCTCACCGACCTGGCCTACAGCCTGGCCACCACCCGCACCCACCACCTCCACCGCGCCGCCCTAACC
>NZ_LQPW01000102.1 GCF_002116635.1 Mycobacterium szulgai
CCCAATGACCTGGCGGCGAGTGCCAGGGACACACCCGCTGGATCTGCCCGGGTGGCACCGGGTGCCAGCCGGTCGAGTCGTCGATGTGCGGGACGGGCGGTCGCGGTATCCGCGGCCCAGGATCGGCCTGACCGGTACCCGCACCCACTCCTAACGCGGCAGCGCCCAACGCACCGGCGATGGTGAGTGTGCCCGCAATTGCTTTGATGTTCATTTCTGTCCCTCCCTTCGGCCGGTTTCTGCACAACCATAGGTAACCAATACGAATACCCACCGTGCACCGCATCGAAACCCGGGCTTTGTAGGCTGAGCGGGAGAAAATGAACCAGCTTGGTATTGGATTCCTGAGCGTATTCGGACTTCCCCCGGTGGAGTTCGTCGATCTGGCCGCCGATCTCGAATGCCGCCACATCTCGATGTGGGTGCAGGCAGCCGCGCTGGTACCGCTGGGCTATTCGCCTTTTTCACTGCGCGACGACGTGGCCCTGAGAAAGGACCTGCTCGCCGCACTGCACCACCGCGGCGTGACGATCTCGCTGGGCGACGGATTCCTGGTGCTGCCCAGCGCCGAGGCGACGGATCTGTGCCAGGATCTCGATGTCCTGGCCGAACTCGGGGCTCCCCGGATCAATGTCGTCAGCCTGGACCCCGATCCTTCGCGAACCTTCGACCAGTTCGGCGCGCTGGCCGTGCTTGCCGCCGACCGCGGACTCGCGACGGTCGTCGAGCCGGTGCCGGGCTTGACGGTCGGCGACCTGCCCACCGCACTAGCCGCGGTCGCACATGTCGGCCGCCCCGACTTCCAGCTACTGATCGATACCATGCATCTGGTTCGGTCCGGATCCAGCGCTTCCGACCTCGCCGCCGTCGATGCCGGCTTGATCGGCTATGCCCAACTCAACGACACGACTTTGCTGCCGCGCGCCGACAACTACATGGAAGAAGCCATGTTCGAACGCATGGTTCCCGGACAGGGCGAATTGCCGCTGCGCGACATACTGTCAGCGCTTCCGGCCGGAATTGTGCTGGAACTCGAAGTGCCGCAACGACTGTCGGCGCTAGCCGGGATCGGCCGT
>NZ_LQPW01000103.1 GCF_002116635.1 Mycobacterium szulgai
GCCACACCGGCACCGGCGATATACAACTCCCCGGCCACTCCCGGCGGCACCACACACAGTCCCGCGTCCAGCACGAACACCTGGCAGTTGGATTGCGGCACGCCGATCGGCACCGACGCCCGGTGCCCCGGACTGGTGGGCCAATGGGTGACCGATACCGTCGCCTCGGTCGGGCCATACAAGTTGTGCAGCTTGGCGTCACAGATCGCGGCGAACGCGTCGACGGCCGCAGCGGGCAACGCTTCTCCGGCGACGAATACATCGCGCAATGACGCCAACTGCTCGCGCTCTGCGGCCGAACACAATACCGACAGCATCGACGGGACGAAGTCAGTCAGCGTGACGCCGTGCATGCAGATCGTCGCCGCCACATACCGGGGATCCTTGTGTCCGTCCGGGCTGGCGAGCACCAACCGCGCGCCAGCGACCAAAGCCGCCAGATATCCCCATAACGCCACGTCGAAGGTGATCGCGGTCTTGTGCAGATACACATCCCGGGGACCGATGCGATATTGGCTGCCCATCCATTGCACCTGATTGGCGATCGCGCTGTGGGCGACGGCGACGCCCTTGGGCCGGCCGGTGGATCCCGAAGTGAACATCACATAAGCCTGATGATCGGGATCAAGCCGAGACAGGCGCTCGGCATCGGTGATCGGCGCCGCCGAAAAGTTGGACAGGTCAAGCTCATCGACGTGAACGACACTCACGCCTGCGCTCGCAAATCCCGTACCAGAGCTGCTCAGCACACACACCGGGTCCGCGGTCTCGAGCACGTGGGTGTTGCGCTGCACCGGATGGGTCGGATCGATCGGCACGAACGCCCCGCCGGCGGCCATGATCGCCTGCATGGCGACCACCAAATCGGTGCTGCGCGGCAGCGCCAGCCCCACCAGCGACTCGGGGCCCACCCCCTGGCCGATCAGGTAGCGAGCCAGCCGATTCACTCTCGCCGACAGTTCGGCGTAGGTCAGGCAGTGCCGATCATCCTGTACCGCAGTGGCATTCGGGGTGCGTGCGGCCTGGGCTGCGAACAACTCCGGAATGGTCGCCGCGGCAACGGGACTGGCGGTGTCGTTGTAAGTGCCCAGCAACAGTTCGCGCTGGGTGGCGTCGACGATCTCGATGGAATCGATACCGCGGTCGGCCTGCGCGGTCACCACGTCCAGGACATGCAGGTAGTAACGTGCGAATGTCTCGATCGTGTGCGCGTCGAACAAGTCGGCGGCGTACTCGATCAGACCCGGCAACCGCTGTGCCTGTCCGCCGACGGCAGGCAGGTCGAACAAGTGCATCGACAGGTCGAACTTCGCGGTACGGGTGGACACCGGCATCGCCTCGATGCTCAGTCCGGGCAACTCGAAGCTCGGCACCGGATTGTTTTGCAGCGCAAAGGAAACCTGGAACAGCGGATGATGCGAGGTTGATCGGGCCGGGTTGAGCAATTCCACCAGCCGCTCGAACGGAGCGTCCTGATGCTCATAGGCGGCCAGCGCCTTGGTACGCACCTGGGCCAGTAGATCGGTGAAGCTGTGATTGCCCGAGGTATCCACCCGGAGCACCCAGGTGTTGACGAAAAACCCGATGAGGTCGGCCAATGCCGCGTCGGTACGCCCGGCGATGGGCCCGCCGATGCTCACGTCGTCGCCGGCGCCGAGCTTGCGCAGTAACACCGCCAGCGCGGCCTGCAGCACCATGGACATCGTGGTACCCGTCGTGCGGGCCAGCTGCTCCACCCGCTCCCGCAGCTCCGCCTCGACAGTGAACGAGACCAGCTCGCCGCGGAAGGACTGGCGTGGCGGGCGGGGCCGGTCACCGGCCAAGGTGATCTGTTCGGGAGCATCGGCCAATTCGGCTTGCCAGTAGGCGAATTGGCGGGCCAACATCGACTCGGGGTCATCCTCGTCACCGAGCACCTGCTGTTGCCACAGCGTGTAGTCGGCGTACTGCACTTCCAGCGGCGCCCATTGCGGTTCCCGGCCGGCGCAGCGGGCGGTGTAGGCGGTGGCCAGATCGTTGGCCAGCGGCGCCATCGAGGCGCCATCGGCGGCGATGTGGTGCACCACCAGCACCAAGGCGTGCTCGGTTTCCGACACCGCGATCAGCTGGGCCCGCAGCGGAATTTCAGTGGCCAGGTCAAAGTGATGCGCGGCCGCCTGATTCACTGCCTCTGCCAGTGGCTGCCCCCCGGGCAGTTCGGTGACGATCAGCGGGACCGTCTCGGCGGGCAGGATCAGCTGATGGGCGACGCCGTCCGCCTCGGCGAACACCGTGCGCAAACTTTCATGCCGGGCTACCACATCGCCGAGCGCTGCCCGCAGCGCCGCCACGTCGAGGCTTCCGGTAAGACGCAACGCCAACGGGATGTTGTAGGTGGCCGACGGGCCCTCATATCGGTGCAGGAACCACAATCGGCTTTGCGCGTAGGACAACGGAATTCGCCGCGGGCGCGGTTGGGCTGCCAACGCGGCCCGAACCCCGCGTCCACGGTGCTGGTCCAACCAGTCCGCCAATTGCGCCACTGTCGGCGCCTCGAACACCGCCCGGATCGGCACCTCGACATCCAGCTCGGCACGGATCCGGGCCACCAGCCGGGTCACCGTCAGCGAGTGCCCACCCAAATCGAAGAACCCGTCGTCGATGCCCACCCGCGACAGGCCCAGCACCTCACCGAACAAGGCCGCCAGCACTGACTCCCGGACATCGCGCGGGCCCCGATACGTCGCGGTGCTGACGAACTCGGGAGCGGGCAACGCTGTTCGGTCCACCTTGCCGTTGACGGTGAGCGGCAACGCATCGAGGACCACCAGGACCGCGGGCACCATGAACTCCGGCAACCGCTGCCCCACAAACGTTCGCACCCGGGCGGCGATATCGGCATCCGCGGCTCCCGGCTGCAGCACCACATAGCCGACGAGTTGGTCGCCATGGGCGGTGACCACCGCCTGGGCAACAGCCGGGTGGGCGGTCAGGGCCACTTCGACTTCACCGGGCTCGATGCGGAATCCGCGGATCTTGACCTGATCGTCGGCGCGGCCGACGAATTCCAAGTCGCCCCGGGCATTCCAGCGCACCACGTCCCCGGTCCGGTACATCCTTTCCCCCGGCGCACCTGCGCTTGCGAACGGGCATGCCACGAACCGCGACGCAGTCAGCCCGGCCTGACCGCGATACCCTCGCGCCAAACCGGCACCCGCGACGTACAGTTCGCCGGCCACACCCACCGGCACCAGACGCAGTCCGGCGTCCAGCACATACAACCGCTCATTGCCTAGCGGACCGCCGATCACCGACGCCTCACGGGCGGCGTCGCCCTGGGTCAGCTTGCGACGCGTGGTGTGCACCGTGCCTTCGGTGATTCCGTACATGTTGATCAGCGTCGGCAGCTGTGTCCGGTCTCCGGGATACCACCCTTGCAGCCGCGACGTACGCAACCGCTCGCCAGCGAATACCACCAGACGAAGTGCGGAATCCAGTGCGCTACGGTTGCTTTCACGCTCGGCGCGCATCAGCTCATAGAACGCCGACGGCGTCTGGCTGAGCACGGTGACACCCTCGCGGACTATCAGCTCCCACAGCGCACGCGGCGAACGCACGGTGGTCCAGGGCACCGCCACCACGCGGGCACCATGCAGCAGCGCGCCCCACATCTCCCACACCGAGACATCGAACGCCGGCGAATGACACCACGCCCACACATCCGTGGCAGAAAACTGGCACTCTTGCTTCAGTCCGGCGAACAGCGCCACCACGTTGCGGTGCGTGATGGCAACGGCTTTGGGTTTCCCGGTGGATCCGGACGTGTACATGACGTAGGCCAGATTGTCTGGAGCCGGCCGGATGGCCGGTTGATCGGGAGTCGCGTCGGCGCCGAGCTGATCGATGATCAACCGGGGGATGGTGGACTCCGGCAGTCCCGGCGCAGTGGCAGAGTCGGTGATCAGCAGCTGCGGGGCGGCGTCGGTGAGCATGTAGGTGGTGCGTTGGCTGGAGTGGTTCGCATCGATGGGCAAGTACGCCGCCCCGGTCTGGCTGATCGCCAGCAACGCCGTCACCAGCTCGGCCCCGCGCGGCAGCGCCACGGCGACAATCGTCTCCGGCTGTGCCCCAGCGGCTTTGAGCCGGGCGGCAAGCCGTTGCGCCCGGGCCGCCAGCTGCGCATAGGTCAGGATCTGGCGCTCATCCTGCACCGCGGTCGCATTCGGGGTGCGCGCCGCCTGGGCGGCGAACAATTCTGGCAGGGGCGCCGACGGAATGGGGGCGGCGGTGTCGTTGTAGTTGTTCAGCAGCAGTTCGCGCTGGGCGGCGTCGACGATTTCGATCGTATCGATACCCTGGCCGGGGTCGGCGGTGACGGTGTGCAGGATGTGCAGATAATGGGCCGCGAACGCTTGGATCGTGTGCTCATCGAACAGGTCGGTGGCGTATTCGATTGCACCCGGCATCCGTTGGGGCTGTCCGGCGGGAGCCGGGAAATCGAACAGGTGTATCGACAAGTCGAACTTCGCGGTATGGGTCCATACCGGTATCGCCTTGACGGCCAGGTCGACCAGGTCAAGCGTGGGCGGGGGATTGTTCTGCAGCGCAAAGGAAACTCCGAACAGCGGATGGTGCGCGGTGGAGCGGGCCGGGTTGAGCAGTTCCAC
>NZ_LQPW01000104.1 GCF_002116635.1 Mycobacterium szulgai
CCGCCCCCGCCGCATTGCCGAGGCCGCCATCACCACCGGTGGTGGTGGCGGCATTGCCGTCCACCCCGACGCCGCCGGCACCTCCGCCTCCGCCGCCTCCGCCGGCGGTGCCGGCGGTGCCCGCCCCACCGGTCCCGCCGGCACCGCCGGGTGCACCGCTGCCACCCGCACCGCCAGCGCCACCGCCGCCCCCGGCTCCGCCATTGGCATTGGAAGCGTCGCCACCGTTGCCGCCGACCCCACCCGGCGCGCCAAGCGCGCCCGCTCCGCCCGCTCCGCCGCCCCCGCCGCCGGTGCGGCCGGACGAGCTCCCCTCGCTTCCAGCAGCACCGCCGCCGCCGGCGCCGCCCGTTTGTCCTGCAGTCGCTCCGTTTTCGCCGCGCTGTCCGCCGCTACCGGGATCAGCGGCGTCACTGCCCGCCTGGGCGGCGGGCCCCACAACGTTCTGCGTGGGATTGACCCCTGCAGCGCCAGGGGCGCCCGCCCCTCCGTGCCCACCGGAGCCCCCGTTGCCGAACAGCACGGCGTTGCCGCCAGCCCCGCCGGCCTGGCCCGGTCCACCCGATCCGCCGGAACCGCCATTGCCAATGAAACCGCTATCTCCGCCGCGGCCTCCAACCTGGCCGAGACCGCCGGCCGCGCCTGCCCCGCCGTTACCGATCAACCAGCCTGCGTCGCCACCTCGGCCGCCGGGTGTCGTGGCGTCGGTACCGTTGCCCACCAGCGCTCGCCCGGTCAGCGTTTCAAATGGAGCATTGATTGCGTTTACCAGCTGCTGCAGCACAGACAGATTGGTAGCCTCGGCGGCGGCGTATGAGCTCGCGCTGGCGTCGAGAGTCGCTAAAAACTGGTCATGGAAAATGGCCGCTTGTTGACTGAGGCGATAGTAGCCGTGCGCGTATCCAGAGAACAACGCGGAGATCTGAGCTGATATCTCATCCTGCGCCGCCACTGCGATCAGCGTTGTCCGAGCCTGCGCGGCTGCATGTGCAGCGCCCAGCCGCGACGTCACACTCGCCAAATCCGTTGTTGTGGAGGAAATTATCTCTGGTGTCGTGACTACAAGATCCATGCCACCATCCCGCTAGCCGACCAGCACCGCATAGCGCGGCTTGATCACGTCGTCGATGATTTCCAGGCGCTCATCGAACGGGATGAACGCCGACTTCATCGCGTTGATGGTAAACCGCTCGAGGTCGCTCCATCCGTATCCGAAAGTCTCTGCCAAACGGTGCATTTCGAGGCTCATCGTGGTGTCGCTGATCAACCGGTTGTCGGTGTTGACGGTGACCCGGAAGCGTGTCCGGGCAAGCAGGTCGAACGGATGCTCGGCGATGCTCTTGACCGCACCGGTGTGCACGTTGGAGCTCGGGCACAGCTCCAGCGGAATTCGCTTGTCCCGCACGATCGATGCCAATCGTCCCAGCGACACACGACCGTTGGAGTCGACGTCGATGTCGTCGACGATACGCACGCCGTGACCCAGCCGGTCGGCGCCGCAAAACGCGATCGCCTCGTGGATGGACGGCAAGCCGAACGCCTCACCGGCATGAATGGTGAAGCGTGCGTTGTGATCACGCATGTACTCGAAGGCATCCAGGTGGCGTGTCGGCGGGTGGCCGGCTTCCGCGCCGGCGATGTCAAAACCCACTATCCCCTTGTCCCGGAACCGGATTGCCAATTCTGCGATCTTTCGCGACACTGCGGCGTGCCGCATCGCGGTCAGCAAACCGCGAACCTTGATCGGTCGCCCTTCGGCCGCACAAGCCTTTTCACCGGCTGCAAATCCCGCGAGCACGGCGTCGACCACCTCGTCGAACGACAGCCCGCCGTTGATGTGCAGTTCAGGCCCGAACCGAACCTCGGCATAAACCACAGAATCGGCAGCCAGGTCCTCCACACATTCATAGGCAACGCGGTGCAGCGCCTCGGACGTCTGCATCACCCCCACGGTGTGCGAGAACGGCTCGAGATAGCGCTCCAGCGAGCCGCTGTGCGACTTGGTGCGAAACCACGTCGACAGCGACTCGACTTCGGTGGCCGGCAGTTCGTCGTAACCGATCTGACCGGCGATGTCGAGCACGGTCTGCGGGCGCAATCCGCCGTCGAGGTGATCGTGCAGCACGGCCTTCGGCGCTTGCTTGATGGATTCCAGATTCAGCGCGGTAGTCATGGCGTAATCCGATCGATGATCAGCGGCGGCAACTGCGGTGAGGTGTCCTCGACGCTCCAGGCGCCCTCCAGCTCGGCCAGTGCGGCGTCGAAGCGTTCGGGGGTATCGGTGTACAACGTGAACAACGGCTCGCCGGCCGCCACGGGCTCTCCAGGACGGCGGTGGATCCTGACGCCGGCGCCGGCCTGGATCTGTTCGCCGGGGCGCGATCTACCCGCCCCCAGCCGCCAGGCTGTCAACCCCACTGCCATCGCGTCGATAGTGCCCATTGTGCCGCCGCGGTAGGCGATCACGCTTTCACTGTGGGCGGCGACGGGCAACGGTGCCGACAGATCCCCGCCCTGGGCGGCGACCAGCCGGCGGAATCGGTCCATCGCGCTGCCGTCCTGCAGCGTCTGGGCCGGATCGCGGCTGTCGATTCCGGCCAGGGTCAGCATTTCCTCTGCCAACCGCAGCGCCAGCTCAACCAGGTCCGGTGGCCCGCCCCCGGCCAGCACCTCCATCGACTCGGCAACCTCGAGCGCATTTCCGACAGTGGCACCCAGCGGGCAGTTCATGTCCGTCAGCAGCGCATGCGTGGGCACCCCGTGCGCTGCGCCCAGTTGGACCATGGTGTGCGCCAGGTCACGGCAACGCGCCTCGGACTCCATCAGCGCCCCCGCGCCCACTTTGACGTCAAGCACCAACCCGCCCACACCTTCGGCGAGCTTCTTGCTCATGATCGAGCTGGCGATCAACGGCAAGGACTCAACCGTTGCGGTGATATCGCGCAGCGCATAGAGCTTCTTGTCGGCGGTTGCCACCTGGCCGGCGGCGAATATCGCCGCACCGATGTCGCATAGCTGTTCGCGCACCCGCTCGTTGGGTAAATCGGCGCTGAAACCCGCGATGGACTCCAGCTTGTCCAGGGTGCCGCCGGTATGGCCCAGCCCACGGCCGGACGCCTTCGGCACGCCCGCGCCGCAGGCCGCCATGACCGGCACCAGCACCAGCGTGGTCTTGTCGCCCACCCCGCCGGTGGAATGCTTGTCCACCGTCGGCAGCGGCTTTCCGTCCACGCGCAGATCGGTGAAATCCATCAGTTCACCGGAGGTGAGCATGGCCTCGGTCCATCGGGCGATCTCGCCGCGATCCATGCCGCGCCAGAAGATCGCCATCAACAGGGCCGCCATCTGCGCGTCAGTAACCCTGCCGTCGGTATAGGCCTCGATGATCCAATCGATGGCCGCATCGGATAGCCGGCCCCCGTCGCGCTTGGTGCGGATTACCGTCGGCGCGTCGAATGCGAAGGCGCTCAAGACCGTTCCTTGCTCAGATCGTCGGGGCCGAAGGCATCGGGCAGCAGGTCTCCGAGCCGGCGCGGCCCGTCCGGATGGTCAATCAGCAGCTCGGGGCCGCCGTGCTCGAGCAACACCTGACGACATCGCCCGCATGGCATCAGCAGCGACCCACTACCGGTGACGCACGCCACCGCCAGCAGCCGGCCGCCGCCGGTCGAATGCAGGGCGCAGACCAGCGCGCATTCCGCGCAGAGACCAAGGCCATATGAGACATTCTCCACATTGCATCCGGTCACCACACGGCCGTCGTCGACCACCGCGGCGGCGCCCACCGGGAAGTGCGAATACGGCGCGTACGCCCGTCCTGCAACACCGATCGCCTTGTCTCGCAACAAATCCCAATCAATGTCAGGCATTAGGCAACCTTTGCTCCGCGGTGCGCCGGTTACGACACACGTTTTCGATGGGACTGTTCGGTACCACCAGCTACCTGGTCAAGTTAAGCTCGATTGCCCGGCTAGAGCTGTTCAATCACTTTTTTTCCGGCTTTTATTGAAGACGGTTTTCGAGACGGTTTTGAAGGCGGTGAGGACAACGACGACAACTGCGGATCCGGCCACTGCGCCCGGATCGCAACGCAAACGGCGGCCACCGCGCACCCTGTATCGGGGCGACCCCGGTATGTGGTCGTGGGTATTACATCGGATCAGCGGCGCGACGATCTTCTTCTTCCTTTTCGTCCATGTCCTGGACGCCGCGATGCTGCGGGTCAGCCCGCAGACCTACAACGCGGTGCTGGCGACGTACAAGACACCGATCGTCGGCCTGATGGAATACGGCCTTGTTGCCGCTGTGCTTTTCCACGGACTGAATGGGATCCGGGTCATCCTGATCGACTTCTGGTCGGAGGGACCGCGCCATCAGCGATTGATGCTGTGGATCGTGGCGATCGTGTTCCTGTTGCTGATGGTTCCGGCGGGCGTGGTGACCGGCATCCACATCTGGGAGCACTTCCGATGAGCAGTTCCGACCTCCAGCTTGGGTCTCAAAACCGGGAACGCCAGACCGCGCCGGTCAAACAGCGCAGCTACGACCGTCCGGCCAGCCTGGACAATCCGCGCTCGCCGCGCCGCCGCGCCGGCATCCCCAACTTCGAGAAGTTCGCCTGGCTGTTCATGCGGTTCTCCGGAATCGTGCTGATATTCCTGGCGGTCGGCCACCTTTTCATCATGCTGATGTGGGACAACGGCGTGTACCGCCTGGACTTCAACTTCGTGGCGCAGCGCTGGGCATCGCCGTTCTGGCAGACCTGGGACCTACTGCTGCTGTGGTTGGCACAGCTGCACGGCGGCAACGGCATCCGCACCATCATCGACGACTACAGCCGCAAGAACATCACCCGGTTCTGGCTCAACACGCTGTTGGCGGTGTCGATGGCGTTCACGCTGATGCTGGGGACCTACATCTTGGTCACCTTCAACCCGAACATCTCCTGAGAGTCCAGGAAGGCGAGTCTTGATCCAGCAACACCGATACGACGTGGTGATCGTCGGCGCGGGCGGTGCCGGGATGCGAGCGGCGGTAGAGGCGGGTCCGCGGGTTCGTACCGCGGTGCTGACCAAGCTCTACCCCACCCGCAGCCACACCGGTGCCGCGCAGGGCGGGATGTGCGCCGCACTGGCCAACGTCGAAGACGACAACTGGGAATGGCACACCTTCGACACCGTCAAGGGCGGCGACTACCTCGCCGACCAGGACGCTGTGGAAATCATGTGCAAGGAAGCCATCGACGCGGTGCTTGACCTGGAAAAGATGGGGATGCCGTTCAACCGCACCCCCGAGGGCCGCATCGACCAGCGCCGCTTCGGCGGGCACACCCGCGACCACGGTAAGGCCCCAGTCCGCCGCGCGTGCTACGCGGCCGACCGGACCGGCCACATGATCCTGCAGACGCTCTACCAGAACTGCGTCAAACACGATGTGCAGTTCTTCAACGAGTTCTACGCGCTCGACCTGGCGCTCACCCAGACACCGACGGGCCCGGTAGCCACCGGAGTCGTCGCCTACGAGTTGGCAACGGGTGATATCCACGTCTTCCACGCCAAAGCCGTCGTCATCGCCACCGGCGGCTCGGGCCGGATGTACAAGACCACCTCCAACGCACACACCCTGACCGGCGACGGCATCGGCATAGTCTTCCGCAAGGGACTTCCGTTGGAGGACATGGAGTTTCACCAATTCCACCCGACCGGGCTGGCCGGGCTGGGCATCCTGATCTCCGAGGCGGTGCGCGGCGAGGGCGGGCGGCTGCTCAACGGCGAAGGCGAACGCTTCATGGAGCGCTATGCCCCGACTATCGTCGACCTGGCCCCGCGTGACATCGTCGCCCGCTCCATGGTGCTCGAGGTCCTCGAAGGCCGCGGGGCCGGTCCACACAAGGATTACGTCTACATCGACGTGCGCCACCTCGGTGAAGACGTGCTGGAAGCCAAGCTGCCCGACATCACCGAGTTCGCCCGCACCTACCTCGGCGTCGACCCGGTGAAAGAGCTGGTTCCGGTGTATCCGACGTGTCACTACGTGATGGGCGGCATCCCGACCACGGTCACCGGACAGGTGTTGCGGGACAACACCAACACCGTCCCGGGCCTGTACGCGGCCGGGGAGTGCGCGTGTGTGTCCGTGCACGGCGCCAACCGGCTGGGCACCAACTCACTGCTGGACATCAACGTCTTCGGCCGCCGGGCCGGTATCGCGGCGGCCGGCTACGCGCGCGGACACGACTTCGTCGACCTGCCGCCCGAGCCCGCGTCAATGGTGGTCGGCTGGGTGAGCGACATTCTGTCCGAGCATGGCAACGAGCGCGTAGCCGACATTCGCGGCGCGCTGCAGCAGACCATGGACAACAACGCCGCGGTGTTCCGTACCGAAGAGACGCTGAAGCAGGCCCTTACCGACATTCACGCCCTGAAAGAGCGGTATTCCCGAATCACCGTGCACGACAAGGGAAAACGATTCAACAGCGACTTGCTGGAGGCCATCGAGCTGGGCTTCCTGCTGGAGCTGGCCGAGGTCACCGTGGTGGGCGCGCTGAACCGCAAGGAGTCTCGTGGCGGGCACGCCCGCGAGGATTACCCGAACCGCGACGACGTCAACTACATGCGCCACACCATGGCGTATAAGGAAATTGGGGCCGATAAGGAGGGCACTGACCTGCTCAGCGACATCCGGCTGGACTTCAAACCCGTCGTGCAGACCCGCTATGAGCCCAAGGAACGGAAGTACTAATGAGCGTTGAGTCCGACGGCGACACTGTGGAGGCCTTAGACCCGCCGCTGCCACCGGTTCCGGAGGGGGCGGTGATGGTGACCATCAAAATCGCCCGGTTCAACCCCGACGACCCCGACGCGTTCGCCGCAACCGGAGGCTGGCAAAGCTTCCGGGTGCCGTGCCTGCCCACCGACCGACTGCTCAACCTGCTGATCTACATCAAGGGTTACCTCGATGGGACGCTGACCTTCCGGCGCTCCTGCGCACACGGGGTGTGCGGCTCGGATGCGATGCGGATCAACGGCGTCAACCGGCTGGCCTGCAAGGTGCTGATGCGCGATCTGCTGCCGAAAAAGCCGGGCAAGAAACTGACCATCACGGTCGAACCCATCCGCGGGCTGCCGGTCGAAAAGGACCTGGTGGTGAACATGGAGCCGTTCTTCGACGCGTACCGCGCAATCAAGCCCTACCTGATCACCAGCGGAAATCCGCCTACGCGCGAGCGGATTCAGAGCCCGATCGACCGCGCCCGCTACGACGACACCACCAAGTGCATCCTGTGCGCGTGCTGTACCACCAGCTGCCCGGTGTTCTGGAACGAGGGCAGCTACTTCGGGCCGGCGGCGATCGTCAACGCACACCGCTTCATCTTCGACAGCCGTGACGAGGCCGCCGCCGAACGCCTCGACATTCTCAACGAGGTCGACGGGGTGTGGCGTTGCCGCACCACGTTCAACTGCACCGAAGGCTGCCCGCGCGGCATCGAAGTGACCAAGGCAATTCAAGAGGTGAAGCGCGCAATCATGTTCTCCCGCTGAGCATTTCAGCTTTGTGCGCGGTGAGCAAATAGGCGGGGAACTTCAGTCGTCCCTTGTCGTCCCGATCATGTGGCGGCAATTCGAACGGCGCTCCGGGGACCCGGAATTCGGCGTTGCAGATGTAGGCGGGCCGGATTTCGTCGACCACCCAGTACTTGCCGACGGCCGTGCGCAACTCGTCCTCGTCCACCTCGTTGGGTTTTGTTTGCGCGTCGGCGGGAAAGGCGCCCTTGGCGAACACCAACACGTAAAACACAGCATCAGGAGCCGCGGCGCGGTGCACTGAGCGCAGATAGTCGTCGCGGCTCTCGATCGGCAGCGAGTGAAAAAGCGTGCAGTCGATCACGGTGGAGAATCGGTCGTCGTATCCGGTGAGCGTTCTGATGTCGGCTTGCGCGAAGCTGACTGCCGTCAGCCCACCCTCCTCGGCCGCCGCCTTGGCAGCAGCGATAGCCGTTGCCACGAAGTCGATCCCGACCACCGGGTAGCCCCGGGCCGCCAGCGCCAGCGACAGCTCCCCCGTCCCGCAACCCGCGTCGAGCACTTCGCCCCGGATTTCGCCGGCGTCGATCAGGGCGGCCAGTTCCGGCTGCGGCTCACCGATGTTCCATGGCGGCGGCCCGTCGAAAATCCCTTGCTCGCGATAGGCGCCGTCCCAGTCCATCACCTCCCGATCCCACTCCACGGGCAACGCAGGGCGGGTGCGCACCAGGAAGGAGGGCTCGATCGGCGGTACCTGTCGCGTCAGCCGCATGGCCGGCAGCCGCCGGGCCAGACATTGCAGGGCGACATGGGCTTCCAGCCGCGCCAGCGGCGCGCCGATGCAGAAGTGGATGCCGCGGCCGAACGCAAGATGCGCCTGCTCCTGGTGCCGATCGAGGCGCAGCGCGTCGGCGTCGCCGTAGACGTCGTCGTCATGGTTGGCCGAGGTGTACACCAAGAAGACGCGTTCGCCAGGCCGCAAATCCCTCCCCCCCAACCGGGTCTCGGTGACCACGGTGCGCAGCATGCCCAGGATCGGGCCCTCATATCGCAGGATTTCCTCGACCGCGGTCTTGCGCCGCTGCGGGTCCTTGACCAGTTCGGTCCAGTCGGCATCGCCGGACAACAGCTCGTACATCGCCGTCGTGATGAGCGGTGCCGTGGTCGCATGGGCGGCAAACAGCAGGCCCGGGAACATCGACAGCATTTCGAAATCGGTCAGCTCGACGCCGGATTCGCGCCGCGCCTGCCACACCGCGCTGATCAGATCGTCTTTCGGATCGACTCGGCGCTGCTCGATGAGTTCGGCCATGTACTCGTGCAGCCGCAGCACCGATTGCGCCAACTCGACCAGCCGCTCTTTGTCGAAGCTACCCGTGACATCGGTGAGGAAAAGGGCCATGTCATTGGAACGGCGGCTGCACTCATCCCACATCTCCTCCGGGACACCGATCAGGCTGAAGGGAATCGCGATGGCCAGTGGCATCGAGAACTCGGCATGCAGGTCGACCGCACCGAGGTGTTCGAATCGGTCGATCAAGCGCGCGCATTGCCGCCAGATCGCCGGCTCGAGAGCCGCGACGCGCTTGGGCGTAAACGCCTCGGACAGAACGGCTCTCATGCGGGTGTGATCGGGCGGATCCCAGCCGATCAAGCAGCCCCCCGCAGGCACCTTGCCGTCCAGCATGGCGAGGATATCGGGATCCGTCGGCGCCGGCAGCAGCCCCACGGACGAGAAGACGGTAGGCTGCCGCAGCGCCTGGACCACCTCGTCGTAGCGGGACACCACCCAGGCCTGCAGCTGCTCACTGAAGAAGATTCCTTCGCGTCGCGCGCGTTGCAGCTGGCCGAACATGTCGTCCTGGGTGCGTTGCGTGAACTGGTTGAAGTCCGCAGCGATGTGGCGGGACACACTTATGGTCACCGCTTCAGGGTGGGCGATCGGCATTGCGCAATTGTTGAGCTTTCCTGAAACGTGCTTAGCTGCGCACATGCAACGCACACCAGAGCTGGCCCGCCAGCTCTACGACCGCTTCGAGCCGATCCATGCCGTCACCTACTTCGCACCCGAAGCCCGCGCGGCGCTGGACGGCCTCGGCTATCGGGGCTTCTGGATGGGCTACTTCGCCGCCCGATCGGCTCCGCTGGGCCCGGTGCCACCACAGGTCGTGGCGGCGGTGTTCTACAACTTCGCCCTCGCGCGGGTGGCCAAATCCCTACCGTCGGCGTGGGACATCGCCGGGCCGCAGCTCGCGCTGCAAGCCCGGGCGGAATCGGCGGTCGCGGCGCTGCGTCGATACGGCGTCACAGACGACGAAAACACCTGCACCGCAGCACAATTAGCCATCCGCGCGGCACAACGGGCGGCGCTGGACGGCCGGCCACTGTTCGCGGCCAACCTCGCCCTGCCCTGGCCGTCGGATCCGGTGGCCGCGCTGTGGCATGCGACCACCCTGCTGCGCGAGCACCGCGGCGATGGCCACGTCGCCGCGCTGGTCGCCGCCGGAGTCTCGGGACGGGAATCGAACGTCTTGCACAGCGCGACCGGCGCCGTGTCCAAGGAATACATGCAGCGCGCCCGGCACTATGACGACGCCGAGTGGGACGCCTGCCAGCGGAGCCTCGCCGGCCGCGGTCTGTTGGGAAGTGACGGCGTGCTGACGGGCACCGGGCGTGACGTCAAGGAGCACATCGAAACCACCACGAATCTGCTCGGGCTGCTCGCATTCGACGGTCTGGACGACGCCGAACTCGAGACGTTGTTGAACGCCTTGACCCCGATCGCCCGGACGGTGATTGCCGGCGGAGATCTGCCCGCCACCACGCCGATGGGTTTGCGCCGCGATTTCTAATCTTGGTCGGCGAGAACCAGTTCGCCGCCGTCGTAGGCCGTCATCAGGTCTTCGACCACGTGCTGCCACGATGCGCCGTCGACGCAGAGGTGGCTGGCGGTCAAAACCAGCCGGTCGCGCGCTCCGGGGATCAGCGACACCCCGAACAGCCGGCCGGTGCGCATGTCGAAGGCCGCGCGCTGGCGGGCGATCACCTCGGCGACGGTGACGCCCGGCGGCTCCACGGCCCAGGCCCAGGAGCCGCCGGGACGGGACAGCCAGCGGTCACAGCGCGGTTCGAACACGACACCGAGGGTGGGGTTGGCATCGAAGACCTCATCGACGGCGGCGCGGATACGGCCCTGGTCCACCCGCGACTCGGCGACCAGCACCTCGGCGTGCGCCCAATCCTCGATGTCCTGCGGCCGCGGATTTTTGGTGAAAGACCAGTAAGAAGATGTTTCGTAGGACACGAGTCCGAGGTTCTAACGCGGCCCTACGGAGATTCTTGGCGAATTCTTGGTTTGCCTGTCACAGTTGCCCGGGCTGTGACGTCTGATCGGTATGACACAGAAAACCCGCATCGAGCCCCTGTCCCCCAAACGCGCCGGCCTGCTGACCCGCGCCATGTACCGAATCGCCAAGCGGCGCTATGGCCAGGTCCCCGAGCCGTTCACCGTCGCGGCGCATCATTCCCGGCTACTGGTCGCCGGCGCCGTCCACGAAACGATGCTGGAACGCGCATCGCGAACGCTGCCGGTGAGCGTGCGAGAGCTCGCCGTGCTGTGGACCGCACGCAAGATCGGCTGCTCGTGGTGCGTCGACTTCGGGTCGATGCTGCAGCGGCTGGACGGCCTGGACGTGGACCGGCTCAAGTTCATCGACGACTACGCGACTTCACCCCTCTACAGCGACGACGAACGCGCCGCCATCGCCTACGCCGATGCGATGACCGTCGACCCGCACACCGTTACCGACGAGCAGGTGGCCGATCTGCGGGCCCGCTTCGGCGATGACGGCGTGTACGAGTTGACCTATCAGATCGGCGTGGAGAACATGCGGGCCCGGATGAACACCGCCCTCGGAATCACCGAGCAGGGTTTTAATTCCGGGGACTCGTGCCGGGTGCCGTGGGCCGAGAATCTCAGTTCGTCAGTCAATTCGGGTCTGACCTCGTAGCATTTTGAGCCAGTCCTGAGGTTGTCGCGGACGCGAATGGGATCGAAAGGGAGGGGCCGTTGTCGTCGCATGTGATCGCCGCGCCCGAGGCTATTGCCCTAGCGTCGACGGATTTGACCGGGATAGGTGAGGCGATCAAGGGTGCCGCGGCTACGGCGGCGCCCTCGACGACGGGGATTGTCGCCGCGGCGGCCGACGAGGTGTCGAGGGCTATCTCCACTCTCTTCGGAAGCCACGGGCAAGAGTTTCAGCAGCTGACCGCGTACACAACACGCTTTCAGGCCCAGTTCGAGCAGGCATTGAGCGCGGCTGGGGCCGCGTATGCCGCCGCTGAGGCGGCGAACGTGTCGCTGCTGCAGGCGGCCGAAAGCTTGTTGCCACCGGTTGCACTCACGGGTCCGCTGTTCGACGGCACCGGTACTGCGTCGCTGGGAGCGCTGCTCAACTCGGCGACCAACGCCGTCGGCCTGGGTGGCGTGGTCAACTTCCCCTCCACGGTGACGCTGACCGCCCCGGGCACCGGCGGCGTGACCGGGGTCAGGGTCGGCTTCTCGTTCCTGCAAATCCCGATCGGCCCCAGCTCGTTCCTGGGATTCACGATTCCCCAGTTCAGCTACCCCGCACCCGCGTGGTGGTATTTCCCGACGCAGGCGAACGGGTCGGTGAACGCCAACGGCACCGTGTATCTGCAGCACGGCTTCGGCGGGGTTGCGTGGTTGTACCAACCGTTGGCCATCGACCTGGCGCAGCAGACCAACAGCGTCGTGGTCACTCCGACCGTGCCGTCGATTCCGCTGCCGTTCGGCCTGTGGATCGGCAGCCCGCAGATGCAGCAAGGCGTGGCGTCGCTGTTCCAGGGATCCCAGGCGGCGCTGAACATCAGCGCGCAGCATGCCGGTTTCTTCGGCACGCTGCCGCAGGATTTCATCCTGTCCGGGCACTCGGCCGGCGGTGGTCTGGCCACGATTGCGGGCGGCGATTACCTGGCGAACCTGGGAGCCGCCACCAACCACCTCAAGGGCGTGGTGATGTTCGACGGGGTCGCCAGCAACGCCACGGCTTTCGGGGGTGCGATAGCCAACCTGCAGGCGGCCAATGTCCCCGTCTACACGGTGGCCGCGCCGCCGCAGGCATGGAATGCCTTCGGAGAGACCACGAATCAATTGGTCAGCCTGTACCCGGGGCAGTTCGTCGGGGCCGAAATCGTCAACGGCTCGCATGTCGACTCGATGCTGGGCAGAGGCCCCGTCATCGACTTCGCCCTGCAGCTGATAACCAAATTCTCACCACCCGGCGCCACCTCGGCCGTGTACACACTGTCCAGCGGCTGGATCAACGACATCTGGGGCGGATTCGGTCCGACCAATCCGATGTATGGCATCTACGGGCCAACCGGCGGCTACGTCACCCCGGGCGGCCAGGCCATCTTCCTCGGGCCGACCGGCGCGATCATCCTGCCGGTGTAGCCCGCAGCGGCGATCCGGTGAACTTGTCGGGATTGGCGACATCCCAAAGGGCGCAGACCTTTCCGTCGCGCACCGTCATGGCGGTGATCCGCGGCGCCATCTCGCGGTACCCGTCGGCGCCGGGGCACCCTTCGGTGTAGGCACCCAGTTCACCGTTGATCAGTGCCAGCTGGTTGACGGTGAAGAACGCCGGACCGTAGCGGCGGGCCAGGCCGAACATGAACCGGGCCACCTTGTCGGCGCCGTGGATGATCTGAACGGCGGTGGGCGCCTTGCCATTCGAGTCGCCGGTGAAGGTGACATCGGGATGCAGCAGCGCTACCACGGCTTCGAGGTCACCGGCGGCCATCGCGGCCATCAGCTTGCCGACCACCTCGTTGTGGCTCGGATCGGGTTTTGGCGGCGGCTTTGCGGAGACGGCCTTGCGGGCGCGCGAGGCCAACTGCCGGGCGGCGGCCTCGCTGGTGCCGAGAACGTCGGCCACTTCGCCGAACGGCACGGCGAATCCGTCGTGCAGCACCAACGCCACCCGTTGGTCGGGGTTGAGCCGTTCCAGCACCACCATGGCCGCAAACCGGGCGTCCTCGTTGGCTACCACCGCCGACAGCGGGTCGGAGCCGTCGAAACCGGTGACCACGGGCTCGGGGAGCCAGTTTCCGGTGTAGGTTTCGCGCCGATGTGCCGCCGACCGGAGTCGGTCCAGGCCGATGCGGCTCACCACGGTGGTCAGCCAGGCCCGCAAGTCGTGGATCACGCCGTCTTGGTTATCCCAGCGCAGCCAGGCTTCCTGGACGATATCCTCGGCGTCGGCGATCGTTCCGGTGAGCCGGTAGGCCACCGACATGAGATGGGGCCGTAGCTCTTCGAATTCGGTGACCTCGTTCGTCGCCGTCATTGGTCGAGCCTAACGCTAGGCTCACCAGCACGATGACTGACAACCTTTGGCTGCATTTCGCCCGGCACGGCAACGGCATCACCCCACCGATCATCACTCGCGGCGAAGGTGTCACCATCTTCGACGACCGCGGCAAAAGCTACCTCGACGCGCTGTCGGGGCTGTTCGTGGTGCAGGTTGGCCACGGCCGCGCCGAGCTCGCCGAAGCCGCTGCGCGCCAAGCCGGCACGCTGGCGTTCTTCCCGATTTGGGGCAACGCCCATCCGCCGGCGATCGAGCTCGCCGAACGCATCGCCGGCTACACCCCTGGCGACCTGAACCGCGTTTTCTTCACCTGCGGCGGCACCGAGGCCGTCGAAACCGCGTGGAAGGTGGCCAAGCAGTACTTCAAGCTCACCGGCAAACCCGGTAAGCACAAAGTGATTTCGCGCGCGATCGCCTACCACGGCACCACCCAGGGCGCGCTGGCGATCACCGGGCTGCCCGCGTATAAGGCGCCGTTCGAGCCGGTGACACCGGGCGGCTTCCGGGTACCCAACACCAACTTCTATCGCGCGCCGTTCACCGACCTCAAGGAGTTCGGCCGGTGGGCGGCCGACCGGATCGCCGAGGCCATCGAATTCGAGGGACCCGACACCGTCGCCGCGGTGTTCTTAGAACCGGTGCAAAACGCCGGCGGCTCCTACCCGCCGCCGCCCGGCTACTTCGAGCGAGTCCGCGAGATCTGCGACGAGTACGACGTGCTACTGGTTTCCGACGAGGTGATCTGCGCCTTCGGCCGGATCGGATCGATGTTCGCCTGCAACGACTTTGGCTATGTGCCCGACATGATCACCTGCGCCAAGGGGCTCACATCCGGCTACTCGCCGCTGGGCGCGATGATCGCCAGCGACCGGGTGTTCGAACCGTTCAACGACGGCGAGACGACGTTCCGGCATGGCTATACCTTTGGCGGACATCCGGTGTCGGCCGCCGTCGCGCTGGCCAATCTGGACATCTTCGAACGCGAGGGCCTCAACGACCGTGTCAAACAGCTCTCCCCCGCGCTGCGCGTCACCCTGGAAAGGCTGTACGACATACCCGTGGTCGGCGATGTGCGCGGCGAGGGATTCTTCTTCGGCATCGAACTGGTCAAGGACCAGGCGACCAAGCAGACCTTCACCGACGCCGAGCGCGCGAAGCTACTCGGCCATGTGTCCGCGGCGCTGTTCGACGCCGGATTGTATTGCCGCACCGACGATCGCGGCGATTCGGTCATCCAGCTGGCCCCGCCGCTGATCAGCGGGCAGGCCGAGTTCGACACCATCGAGTCGATTCTGCGCACCGTGCTCAGCGACGTTTAGTTGCTGGGAAGGTTCCTCTCGAGCTCTGTCGCAATGCGTCTGCCGTTTTCGGTGAGATTGAGCCAGACAGCGAAGGCCCAAATTCCTGGATCCTCGTAATGGGTTATGAAAAGCTCGTGTAGGCGTGCCATCTGCTCATCGAGCGAAAGTTCGTCCCAGCCCTCGAACTGCATCAGTCCGTCGCCCACGAGCGACCTGATTACCGACAGCGCCAACTCTTGTTGCGCCACGGTTGTTCCCGCCAGACTGTCGCGCGTAATCACCGATTCGATCTGTGCCAACGGCACGAGGTCGTAGAGACCACTGATAAGGACTTCATTGCGCAGTCGATCCTGTGGCGTCATGACGATTCCGCCTTCAACATGCTGGGTACCCTGCGTCGACTTCGTTGCCCTACTACCACGTGGTGCGAGCTTAGGCAAAGAACACGGCCGGTCATCACTCCTGGCCAAATTCATCTAAGTCAGGCAGTTCATCTTTGCCCAACACTGGCAGTCCGTGATGGCTGTGAGGCGGCTGCACGGGATGTGGGATTGATTCTGGCGGAACTGGCCCGCCGCCTCCGAATGGTGGCGCTGGCCCTGGGCCGCGTGGTGTCGACTGTACCGGTGGGGGCCGCCACGGGTCGGGGCTCGAATGGAGTGCGTGCTGGCTCAGGCGCCGCCGGCCTGATCGGTGCCGGAATGTCCGGTACTCCTCCGCAAGTCGGGTTGATGTGGACCTTGAGGTATCCACCACCATCCGGGACGCGGATGTCAAGCGCCGGCATTTTGGTGGAACCGGCGGCTTCACGCCTTCCGACGATCGTGCCGTCCGGCAATTGCCTCATTTCGCCGGGCAACTTTCCGTAGCCTTCCGATCGCTCCACTCCTTGCTCTCGCATCCATTTCCAGAGGTTGTCCAGATCCTCCTGTAAGCGAACTTCCGAGCTGGTCTCATTGGCGCGAAAATGTGCGCCAGCTTCGCCGACGAGGCTTGCCCGCACACTCACGCGTGCCGCCAGCCCCACCGCGAAGGCGGTGACGTCGGTATGAGCGGCCCTTACCGCAGCGACGCTGGCTTGGCCCCGCGGTCCCAGCCCGACGGGTGCCAGCGGTTGGTTCAATTCGTTAGCCGAGGCCTCCCATCGGCTCGCTATGATCCGCAGATCCGTGGGATCGACACGCGTTAGCTGCTGCACCGCAGAAAGAGTAATTGGGCTTTTGCCTCTATGCGTTCGGAGGCGCGGGTGACTGCGCTCATGTTCGAAAGCGGGTCCAGCCGGCGAGCCGTAGACGTACCGACTGGACCCCTGCTGGCGTCGAACCGCCAAAAACGCCGTTTGCGCATGACCAGCTCAGCCCACAACCAAGCGAGCCCGAAGTCAGCGCCGCCGATCCCCTGCGTTCTCCCCTTGAGCAGATCATTCAGAGACCGCTTCGAGACAGCCTGAGCGCCCACGGAGACGGACCGTAATGACACTGCCCCGTCACCTGCCGCACCGACGGTCGCGGCGATTCCGTCATCCAGCTGGCCCCGCCGCTGATCAGCGGGCAGGCCGAGTTCGACACCATCGAGTCGATTCTGCGCAGCGTGCTCAGCCAGGTTTAGCTGCTGGGATCGTTGCTCTGCTACGCGGGACCGCCAGTGCCTCCCGCGCCGCCCGATCCACCGGCACCCTGGCCGAACGTTCCGGGCGCACCGCCACTTCCACCGGGCTCGGGCAATCCGCCGGGCCCAGCACTTCCAGCCCCGCCGGCGCCGCCACTGCCGCCGTCGCCGCCATTACCGCCCTCGAAAGCAACTCGGCCGCCGGTGCCGCCGTCGCCACCCATACCACCGTCGCCACCGAGGTCGCCAGCGCCCCCGGTTCCGCCGGTGCCACCGTCGCCCCCGAACCCAGAGCTGCTGCCGCTGCCCCCGTTACCGCCGCCACCTCCGAGACCGCCGGCACCGCCATTCCCGCCATCTAGGCCCATTCCGCCGGTCCCGCCAGTGCCGCCCAGACCACCTCGCCCGGAGCTGCCGTCGAAGGCGTCTCCACCGCTGCCGCCGGACCCGCCGAGGCCGCCGACGCCACCGACGACGGTACCGGTGCCGCCAGCGCCACCATTGCCGCCTGCCCCGCCTCCGCCGCCGGTCGTATTAATCCAGCCCTGAGATCCTGAGCCACCGTTCCCGCCGGCGCCGCCGGACCCACCGGCGGCCCCCGTACTGCCCCCACCGCCGGAGCCGCCGTTACCGCCGGCACCACCCCCGAGTCCATTGTTTCCGGCCAGGCTGCCTGCAGCGCCGTTTCCGCCGTTGCCGCCCGCCCCACCGGAATGCGGGATGCCGGCAGCACCGGTTGCACCCGTCGTATAGCCGGCGCCGCCGGCACCGCCGGGTCCGGCAGCGCCGCCGTTACCGCCGTCGCCGCCACTGCCGCCGGCCACATCGGCGGAGGGAATTAGTGGATTATCGCCGTCGCCGCCGTTACCACCGTTTCCAGGCGTACCGCCGTCGCCGCCGTCGCCGCCGTGTCCGCCGTTGCCTTGACTACCGGCTTGGCCGGCGGCCGCTGTTCCACCGATGCCGCCGACACCGCCGTGTCCACCGGCAGCGCCGGCCCCTCCGTCACCACCGGCGGTCCCGTTGATGGTGTCGCGGGGAGGCAACTGTTGCCCGTAGAACCCGTCTGCGCCGGCGCCACCGGTTCCTCCGGCGCCCCCGGTGCCGCCATTGCCGCCGTCACCACCGGCGCCGCCATTGCCGGATTGGACCCCACCCAACCCACCACGGCCGCCGTTGCCTCCGTTTCCGCCGGCCTGACCAGGGCCACCATCGCCGCCGGCACTGGTAATGGTGCCGTTGGTGCCGTTGGGGCCGTTGGTGCCGCTGCCACCGTCAGCGCCGTCGCCGCCGGTACCGCCGGCGCCGCCGTTGCCGACCGCTCCGCCGTTGCCGCCAGTGCCCCCGTCGGCGCCGGACTGGCCCGGGGTCGAGCCTGCGGCCCCGGTTCCCCCGGTTCCGCCGTTGCCGCCGCTGGTGGGCGAGGCGCCGGTGGCACCGGTGATGCCCGGGGTGGCGCCGGTTCCGCCGTGCCCACCGGCGGCCCCGGCGCCCGGGGCCCCGCCATCACCGCCGGCGCCGCCGACACCGTCGTTGAGGTTCCAGGTTCCGGTGCCACCGGTGCCGCCGTCACCGGCGATACCCCCAGCACCGCCGGCCCCACCGGCGCCGCCCACTCCATCGGTCACACTCAGAGCCGCGCCACCGGCGCCACCGGTACCGCCGTCTGCACCGGCGCCGCCGGCGCCACCGGCCAAGCCCGCCTCTCCTAGAGCCCCGACGCCGCCCTGGCCGCCGTCGCCGCCTTTGCCGCCGGCCCCTCCGGCAAGCAGGCCGGCACCTCCGGCCCCGCCGCTGCCGCCGGGCCCACCGATACCACCGGCGCCGTTGTTGATGCCGGCCTGACCGGTGACTCCGGCGCCGCCGTTGCCGCCGGCCCCGCCGTCCATGCCGGTGATCCCACTACCGCCGACGCCGCCGGCGCCACCAGCGCCGCCGATCCCGGCCGAACCACCGTTGCCGCCGTTGCCGCCGAGGTAGCCGGTATTGCCAGCCTCACCGTTTGCTCCGGGGGTGGATCCGCTTCCCCCGATGCCGCCGGCCCCGCTGACCCCGGCGTTACCCCCGTTACCCCCGTTGCCGCCGTGCTGGCTTATCGCACCGTCGGCGCCGTTACCGCCGTTTCCCGCAGCACCGCCCGAGCCGCCGTGGCCGCCGGCCCCACCTACTCCCTGGCTGCCGGCCTGCCCGGCGGCGGCACTCCCGCCGACACCACCATTGCCGCCGGCGCCGCCGATGCCGCCGGCCCCGCCGTCACCGCCGGCTTGCCCATTGGTCTGAGTTCCAGGTTCCGCGTCGGCGCCGTCGTTGCCCGCGCCGCCCAGGCCGCCGTGGCCGCCGTTGCCGCCGGCTCCGCCGGTTCCGCCGTCGCCGGCTTGGGCGCCACCGGCCCCGCCGTTGCCGCCGTCACCGCCGCGCCCGCCGGCGCTGCCGCCGCCGCCATCACCACCGGTGGTGGTGGCGGCATTGCCGTCCACCCCGACGGCGCCGCGACCACCGGCCCCGCCGCTTCCACCGTTGCCGACCAGGCCGCCGTCGCCTCCGTTACCCCCGGCCGCACCGGACTGACCCGGAACGCTGCCAGCAGCACCGGATCCACCGGCCCCGCCGTCGCCGCCGCTGCCCGGGACGGCCCCAGTTGCCCCGGTTGCTCCGGCAGTAACCCCTGCGCCGCCGGCACCGCCGATCCCGCCGGCCCCGGGATCACCACCATTCCCGCCGGTGCCGCCGACACCACCGTTGACCGTCCAGGTTCCCGTGGCGCCATCACCGCCGTTTCCGGGAGTTCCGCCGGCACCGCCATTACCGCCCGCCCCACCGATGCCCTGGCTACCGGCCAGGCCGGCGCTCGCGGTGCCTCCGGCGCCGCCATCACCACCGACGCCGCCGCCACCACCGGCACCGCCGTTACCACCGGCTTGGCCGTCGGCCCCGGACGCGGCTAGTGGGCTGGCGCCGTTGCCGCCCGCACCCCCGGCACCGCCGGCACCGCCATTACCGCCCGCCCCACCGATGCCCTGGCTACCGGCCAAGCCGGTGGTAACGGCGGTGCCGGTGGTGGCGGCGGCGTCGGTGGTGA
>NZ_LQPW01000105.1 GCF_002116635.1 Mycobacterium szulgai
GCGCCGTTAATCCCGTCGGCGCCAGTTCCGCCGCCGCCACCCTGGCCGCCGGTGCCACCGATCCCGGCGTTGCCGGTGGCGCCGGTGCTGCCGCCGGTGCCGCCGCTACCGGTTCCGCCTCCGCCACCGCCGGCGCCCGCGCTGCCGCCTTGGCCGCCGTCGCCGCCGGTGCCGCCGACGCCGGTGGTGCTGTCGGCGCCGGAGCCGCCGGTGCCGCCGGTGCCGCCTTTGCCGCCCACGCCGCCGGCGCCGCCGGAGCCGTTGGTGCCACCCACACCGGAGTCGCCGCCTTGGCCACCCTGTCCGCCGGCGCCGCCGGCGAATCCGCTGCCACCGGTGGCGCCGCTGCCCGCTGCGCCGTTAATCCCGTCGGCGCCTTCCGCCGCCGCCGCCCTGGCCGCCGGTGCCACCGATCCCGGCGTTGCCGGTCGTGCCCACAATGCCGCCGGTGCCGCCGCTGCCTACGCCGCCGCCACTTCCGCCGGCACCCGCTGCGCCGCCGACACCACCCTCGCCGCCGGTGCCGCCCACGCCGGTGGTGCTGTCGGCGCCGGAGCCGCCGGTGCCGCCGGTGCCGCCTTTGCCGCCGACGCCGCCGGTGCCGCCGGAGCCGTTGGTGCCACCCACACCGGAGTCGCCGCCTTGGCCACCCTGTCCGCCGGCCCCGCCGGCGAACGCGGTACCGCCAGTGGCGCCGCTGCCCGTGGCGGCGTTGGTGCCGTCGGCGCCTTGGCCGCCGGTGCCGCCCTGGCCGCCGGTGCCACCGATCCCGGCGTTGCCGGTGGCGCCGGTGCTGCCGCCGGTGCCGCCGCTGCCTACGCCGCCGCCACCTCCGCCGGCGCCCGCGCTGCCGCCTTGGCCGCCGTCGCCGCCGGTGCCGCCGACGCCGGTGGTGCTGTCGGCACCACTGCCGCCGGTGCCGCCGGTGCCGCCCTTGCCGCCGACGCCGCCGGCGCCGCCGGAGCCGTTGGTGCCACCCACACCGGAGTCGCCGCCTTGGCCACCCTGACCGCCGGCCCCGCCAGCGAACGCGGTACCGCCAGTGGCGCCGCTGCCCGCTGCGCCGTTAATCCCGTCGGCGCCAGTTCCGCCGCCGCCGCCCTGACCGCCCATGCCACC
>NZ_LQPW01000106.1 GCF_002116635.1 Mycobacterium szulgai
GGCCGGCGGTGCAGGCGGAGCCGGTGGTCTCAGCCGCGCGCTGATGTCTGGAATCGGCGGAGCCGGCGGGCTCGGCGGTGACGGCGGGGCCGGCGGCGCCGGGAACCAGGACGGCGGAGACGGCGGGATCGGCGGCCCCGGCGGGGCCGGTGGGGCCGGCGGGTTGAGCCACTCGTTGATATCTGGTGCCGGCGGGGCCGGCGGGCTCGGTGGTAACGGCGGTCTGGGTGGCGCGGGTAGCTACGGCGCTGAAACCGGCGGCGGCAACGGTGGGTCCGGCGGGGCCGGTGGGGCTGGCGGTGCCGGCGGGACCGCCAGTATGAGTGTGGCCGGAACCGGCGTCACTGGCGCCGCGGGCGACGGCGGCAACGGCGGGTCTGGCGGTAACGGCGCCAACGCCGTCGGTGGCACCGAGCAACACGGCTTCAACGGCGGCCACGGCGGGGCCGGCGGCGCCGGCGGCAATGCCGGCGGCGTCACTGCAATCAACGGCAGCGGCGGCGCGGGCGGCAATGGCGGCAACGGGGGCAACGGCGTGGAAGGCACCGCGAGCACCGACGGCGGCGCCGGTGGCAACGGCGGACACGGCGGCGCAGCCGGCAGCGGCGGCGTTGGCGGCGCGGCCGGCAACGGTGGCAATGGCGGGATCGGCGGCAACGGATTCAATGCGCCCAACGGCGGTGCCGGCGGCCACGGCGGGGCCGGCGGCGCCGGCGGCAACGCCGGCGGCGTCACTGCAATCAATGGCAGCGGCGGCGCGGGCGGCAATGGTGGCAACGGGGGCGACGGCAACACTGGCAACGCTGCCGGAAACGGTGGCGACGGCGGGGCCGGCGGCGTGGTCGGGAGCGGCGGCGTCGGCGGCGTCGCGGGCAACGGCGGCACCGGCGGGACCGGCGGCAACGGCAATGCCGGAGGTAATGGCGGAGCGGGCGGCGCGGGCGGCGACGCCGGGGGTGAAACCGCGATCAACGGCAACGGCGGCGCCGGCGGCAACGGCGGCAATGGAGTCGACGGCGTGGACGGCGTCGCGAGCAGCGCCGGCGGCAACGGCGGCGCCGGCGGCAACGGCGGCAACGGCGGCGCCGTGGGTAGCGGTGGCATCGGCGGTGCTGCCGGAAACGGCGGCCACGGCGGCGGCGGTGGCGACGGCGGCACCGGTCTGCTCGGCTCGGTAGGCAGCAACGGCGGCAACGGTGGCGCCGGCGGCAACGCCGGAGGCGCGACCGCCATCAACGGCAACGGTGGGGACGGCGGCCGTGGCGGCAATGGCGGCAACGGCGTGGACGCCACCGTGAGCAGCGCCGCTGGCGGCAACGGCGGCGCCGCAGGCGCCGGCGGACACGGCGGCATGGTCGGCACCGGTGGCATCGGCGGCACCGCCGGCAACGGCGGGGCCGGCGGGACCGGCGGCAACGGCGGAACGGGCGCTGACGGTACGAATCTCACCGCACAGGCAGGCGGCACCGGCGGAACCGGCGGGGCCGGCGGGGCCGGCGGCAACGCCGGAGGCAGCACCGGCACCAACGGCGATGGCGGCACCGGGGGCCGCGGCGGCAATGGCGGCAACGGCGCCACCGGCAACGCGACCAGCAGGGCGGGCGGTGCCGGCGGCGCCGCAGGGACCGGCGGTCACGGCGGCATGGTAGGCACCGGCGGTAACGGCGGCACCGCCGGCAACGGCGGGGCCGGCGGGACCGGCGGCAACGGCGGGACGGGCGCGGGCGGTGCAAATCTCACCGGGCAAGCGGGCGGCACCGGCGGCATCGGTGGAGCCGGCGGCGCCGGTGGCGATGCGGGCGGCGGCAACGCCACCAACGGTGACGGCGGCACTGGCGGTCGCGGCGGTAACGGCGGCGCCGGCGGCACCGGCAAACAAGACCTGCTTTTCGTCACGAAGGCCGGCATTGGCGGCAACGGCGGTGACGCCGGCGCCGGCGGCGCCGGCGGCGCGGTGGGCACGGGCGGCGTCGCTGGTACTGCCGGCACCGGCGGCACCGGCGGCACCGGTGGCACCGGCGGCACCGGCGGCACCGGCAGCAGCGGGTTGTTCAGTGTCGAGGGCGGCGACGGCGGCCAGGGCGGCCACGGCGGTGGAGGCGGCGACGCCGGCGGAAGCACCGGCACCAATGGAACCGGGGGCAACGGCGGCCAAGGCGGCCAAGGCGGTGTCGGCGGCACGTTAGTCGGCGTGGGTGTCGGCGGAGGCAACGGTGGGGCCGGGGGCACCGGCGGCGCGGTCGGCACCGCTGGTGTCGGCGGAGTCGACGGCAATGGCGGCACCGGCGGAGCGGGCGGTACCGGCGGCATGAGTTTGCCCGCCATCTCGAGCGGCAACGGAGGCAACGGCGGGAACGGCGGTAACGCCGGCGGTAGCACCGGAACCAACGGCAACGGCGGCAACGGCGGCAACGGTGGTGCCGGCATAGACGGCGCGGCCGGCACCACTGATGCTATTGCCGGCGGTTCGGGCGGCAACGGCGGCAACGGCGGCAATGGCGGCGCGGTCGGCAAAGGCGGCGTCGGCGGCCACGCCGGCGACGGCGGCAACGGCGGCACCGGCGGCAAGGGCGGAACCGGGTACACCGGCCAGGACCGCGGCGGCAACGGCGGCAACGGCGGCAACGGCGGTAACGGCGGCCTTGCCGGCACAGGCGGCGGCGGTCACGTAGGCGCTGGCGGTAACGCCGGCGACGGAGGCAATGGCGGCAACGGCAAGACCAGCAGTATCAGCCAGGGCGGTTCCGGCGATGGGGGTGATGGCGGCGACGGCGGCCTTGGCGGTCGTGGCGGCAACGCCGGCGACGCGTTCGGCACCAGCGGCAGCGGCGGCCACGGCGGCAACGGCGGCTACGGCGGGGCCGGTGCCGAGGGGCTTGGCCTGGGCGGCTGGGACGGCAGCGGGGGCGACGGCGGAGCGGGCGGTGCCGGTGGGGCGGCCGGCACCGGCCATGGAGGCATCGGCGGCGACGGCGGCAACGGCGGTAGAGGCGGCGGGGCACGCAGCCTTCCCGGCGGCGCCGGCGGCGACGGCGGTGCCGGCGGCGGCGGCGGTGGCGACGGCGGCAATGGCGGTGACGGTGGCCGCAGCTCCACCGACAACGGCGGCGACGGCGGCGACGGCGGCAACGGCGGTAGCGGCGGCGGAATCGGCGGTTTGCCCGGCGCCGGCGGCGGCTCCACTAGCGGCACTCCCGGCAAAGCCGGACAGCCCGGCACCTCCTAGCCGAGCAAGGCGGCGCTACCCAATTTGCAGTGGGTCGATCTGCACGCGCAACGACTGATGTGTCTGGCGCGCGCTGAGCACGCCGACGCCACGCCGCAGGCAGGCCGCCAACTCCAGCCCGTGCTGGCGACCTACTCGGACCAAGATCCGGGTAACCGGCGCGCCAGTCGGCGTGCCCGCGGGGCGCCGAGCGCCGGGCGGCAGATCCACCGGGCCCAAGAGTTCAGCGTCATCGGGCAGATCGGCCGCCTCCAGCAGGGCCGTGACAGCTTCAGCGGGACCGTCGACGGCGGCGATGTGCACACTCGGCGGCAGCCCGACTTCCGTGCGAGCCACCAGTTCGGCTTCGGCGTTGCCTACCGGATCCCATCTGATCAGCGATTGCACCGTGCGCAGGGAGGATTCGGCGACGATGGTCACCACGCCCCCGTCACCGCGCGGTCGCACCAGCGCGGCCGCGGCCATCCACCGGGACAGCGCGTCCTCGGCCGCCCGGAGGTCTTGCCGACCCAGCAGCGCCCAGGTGTCGAGCAGCAGCGCGGCCCCATATCCGCCGGCCGCCCGGGGTTCGGCCCCCGGGGTGGCGACCACGAGCGCCGGTTTGGCGCCGACCTCCGGAACGACCGTGTCGTCGGCCGACGTGATGACCGCGGTGCCCGGAAATGCCCGGCCAAGCTCCTCAGCGGTGCGCCGGGCCCCGACGACGACCGCGCGGATCGCGTCGGACCCACAGCGTGCGCAGCGCACCGTCGGATCCATCCGGCCACACCAGCGGCAGAGCGGGCCCGTGTCCTGGAGTGACAGCGGACCGGTGCAGTGCCGGCATCGGGCGATCGCGCGGCAGCGCCCGCAGGCCAGCGACGGCACGTACCCGCGCCGCGGGACCTGCACCAACACCGGCGCCTGCGCCTCCAGCGCGGAGCGGGCCGCGCGCAGCGCGATTGACGGCAGCCGGGCGGTGCGGGCGGCCGGGTCGCGTTCCTCGGCGTAGCCGCTGTCATCGAGGGCAACCACGCGGGGAGTGCGCGCCCGCACCACCGTCCGTGCCGCGACCACGTCCTGCGCCCACCCGCTGCGAACCAGCGCATGCGCCTCGGTGGTGCGGGCGTAGCCGCCGATCAGCGCGGCACAGCGCGCTTGATGCGCGCGCAGCATCGCCACCTCCCGGGCATGCGGATAAGGTGCCCGCGGCTCGGCCAGGCTGTCGTCGCCGTCGGCCCACACCGAAACCAGTCCCAGGTCGCTGAGCGGTGCAAACACGGCACTGCGCGTACCGATCACCAGCCGCGCGGTACCCCGCAGCACCGCCAGCCAGCGCCGGTATCGCGCGGCCGGCCCCAGACCCGCCGACAAAGCCACCAGGTGGTCGGCGCCCACCCGGCTGGCCGCCGCTTCCCGCAGCAGGTCCAGGTCGCGCTGGTCGGGCACGATCGCCAGTGCGGTGCGTCCAGCGCGCACAGTCTCGGCGGCGGCCTCGGCGAATCGGTCGGCCCACCGCTCACCCGGTAGCGCCTGCCAAACGGCCCGGGCGGCGCGTCCTTCGGCGAGTGCGGACAGGAATTGACCGCCCCGGCCATAGCTCTCCCAGGCTGACGGATCGACGGGTGCGACGACGGGCAGGCCCGGCTGGACCGCCGTTTCCCGCTCCACCCGGGCGTGCCGCGCCGGCACCGCCAGGCGCAGCACGTCGGGCCGCGTGCCCGCGTAACGCGCCGCGACCGCGTCGACCAGTCGCCGGATCTCGGGAGTGAGCACGGGCACCGGCGAAACCACGCGATCGAGCCAGCCCAGTTTGCCGTGATGGTCGGTGTCATTGCGGCGTTCCAGAATGAACCCGTCGACCAGCCGGCCATGAAACCTCACCCGCACCCGCACCCCCGGCTGGGCGTCGTCGGACTGCTCGGCGGACACCAGGTAGTCGAACTCGCGGTCCAGGTGCGGCACCGAAAGCATCGGCAGCACTCGCGCTATCGGTTCGACCTCGATGGGTAGCCGATCCCGAGATGCGTTGCTAGGCAATATCTTTCTCGGTGGACTCGGGAGCGCCGGCGATTCCCTCGCGACCGAAGAAGAATCCGGCGGTGATCAATATCTCCGCCGCGGCGTACAGCCACCAGATCGGTACGGCCAGCACCTCATTGCCGAGGATGAACCGGCTGATCGCGATCATCGAGTCCGACGCCGCGAAACATACCGCGCCCACCGCGGTCCAGATCGTCGGCAACCGCGCCAACAGCGCCGCACTCACCATGGCGCAGATAACGGTGATGTACATCGTCACTGGAATCGTCAGTCTCTGCTCGGTCAGGTGTGGCCACAACCAGACCAGCATTCCCGCACACGCCACGACGATGATCACAACACCGCCCAGGCGCCACCGCGACAACACCGCGTGCGGCACCATCGCCCCCAGGAAACATAAGTGCGCCAACAGAAATGATCCCAGCCCGAACACGAACGACTGGCTCCACCACGGAATCGACAAGAACCAGTCGCCGGCGGCCGAGAACAGCAGCGCCGGCATCAACCAGCGCCGGTCGCGAACCACAGGGTGAGCAACCGCGGCGACGGTCAACAGCACCGCCATCGATGCTTTGAACGGCGGCTGCAAAATCCAGTGCCCGGTGAGTTCGGCGCCCGGCGGAAAACGCAACGCGAGCACGGTTAGGTAGACACCGTAGGCGATTCCCGCCCAACCGGCCGCCACCCAGAACCCGGCAACCAGACGAGATGCGTACGGTACCTCCATGCCCAATTTGGAGAACACCGACGAGGAAAAGCCCGCTGTCGATCCCATCCTGCTGAAGGTACTGGATGCGGTTCCGTTTCGGCTATCACCCGAGAATGGAATCGAGGCGATGCGTCAGCGATTGCGCAACCTGCCGCGCCGCGCGGTACATCCGGAGTTGCGGGTTGAGGATCGGGCCATAACCGGGCCCGCGAGCAGCATCGGTCTCCGGATCTATTGGCCGCCAAGTGATTCCGATCGCGGCACCGATCCCCCGGTGGTGGTGTATTTCCACGGGGGCGGCTTCGTTATGGGCGATCTCGACACGCACGACGGCTCCTGCCGTCAGCACGCTGTGGGCACGGGTGCGGTAGTGGTGTCGGTCGACTACCGCTTGGCACCTGAACACCCCTATCCCGCCGCCATCGAAGATGCCTGGGCCGCAACGAGTTGGGTGGCAGAGCACGGTCGCGCGATCGGAGCCGACAGCAGCCGCATTGCCGTCGCCGGCGATTCGGCGGGCGGCACCATTGCCGCGGTAATGGCACAGAAAGCCCGCGATGAAAACGCGCCGCCGCTTGCCTTTCAGCTGTTGTGGTATCCCTCCCTCATGTGGGATCAATCGCTGCCGTCGTTCACCGAGAACGCCACCGCACCGATCCTGGACACCAAGGCAATCGCCGAGTTCTCGCGTTGGTACGGAGGTGAAGTCGACATGTCCAACCCGCCGGCCGGGCTGGCTCCGGGTCGAGCGGAAAACCTGGAAGGCGTGGCGCCCGCCTACATCGGCGTCGCCGGCCATGACCCGTTGCGCGACGACGGCATTCGCTACGGCGAGTTGCTGGCGGCCGCCGGTGTGCCCGTCCAGGTCGACAACGCCGAGACGCTGGTGCACGCCTATGTCGGCTACGCCGGCGTGGTGCCGGCGGCCACAGCGGCGCTGGAGCGCGGACTGGCCGCATTGCGCGTGGCGCTACACCCCTAGGTCCGACGTTGCTTAAAGTGGGGAAATGAGGGAGACACATGCCCAACCCGGCATCGATCCCGTCTTCAAGGCGTTGCTCGATGCCGTTCCGATGACATTCAACGCCGCCGACGGCGCCGAGGTCGCTCGCGCGGCGCTCGCCGCACTGAAGGTGCCACCCGAATTGCTGCCGAAGCTGCGGACCGAGGACCGGACCGTCGGATATGACGGGCGCAGCGACATTCCGATCCGGATCTACTGGCCGCCCGTCGACGAGGACAACCTGCCCGTCGTCGTCTACTACCACGGCGGCGGATGGGCGCTCGGCAGCCTGGACACCCATGACCCCGTCGCCCGCGCGCACGCCGTCGGCGCCGACGCGATCGTGGTGTCTGTCGACTACCGGCTGGCCCCCGAGCATCCCTACCCGTCGGGAGTCGACGACAGTTGGGCGGCTTTGCGCTGGGTCGGCGAGCACGCCGCCGAGTTGGGCGGCGACCCCACCCGCATAGCCGTTGCGGGCGATTCGGCAGGCGGCAACCTCGCCGCGGTCATGGCCCAGCTGGCTCGGGACAACGCGGCCCCGGAGCTGGCCTATCAGCTGTTGTGGTACCCCTCGTGTATCGGCGATCTGTCGCTGCCGTCGTTCACCGAGCACGCCACGGCATACATCCTGGACCTCGAAGTCATCGACGCGTTTCTAGCGTGGTACCTGCCGGGCCACGACCTCAGTGACCACACGATGCTGCCCGCCACCCTGGCCCCAGGCAACGGCAACCTCGCCGGGCTCCCCCCGGCGTTCGTCGCCACCGCCCAGCACGACCCGCTGCGCGACGACGGCGCCCGCTACGCCGAGCTGCTCAACGCGGCCGGGGTGCAGGTGGAGTTGTGCAACGAGCCGCATATGGTGCACGGCTACGTCAACTTCGCCTTGGTGGTGCCCGCCGCCGCCGAGGCAACCAACCGCGGGCTGGCGGCGCTGCAGAAGGCGCTGCACGCCTAGTCTTTGGCTAGCCTCGGCGCGAATAAGCGCCGGGCGGGGCGCCGTACCAGCGTTTGAAGGCGTGGGAGAACGTTGAGACTTCGGTATATCCGAGGCGGGTGGACACCTCCTCCACGGTGAGCCCGACATTTCGTAGCAAGTCCACGGCCACCGCGGCGCGCGCTTCGTTGAGCAGCGCGCGAAAAGACGTGCCTTCCTCGGCAAGTCGGCGGCGCAACGTGCGCGGGTGCATATCGAGCTCGGCGGCGACGTCGGACAGCGCGGGAAACGGCCGGAATCGCGAAACAGCTTGGTGCGCACCAGCGCGGTGATGCCGCGGCGCTGCTCGTTGCGCTGCATCAGCACGTCGCACTGTGCGATACACATTTCCAAGGTGTGCCGGTCGGCCTGCGGCAACGGCTCGTCGAACATGGCCCGCGGAAAGTGCAACCGGTTGTGTGCTCGGCCGAACGCGATGTCGTGCACCGGCATGAGCCCGAGCAGTGGGCGCAGCAGCTTTTCGTCGATCGCCACCTCCGCGGACACCTGCTCGGCGTATTTCTCGGCCACCGGCAACGCGAAACTCATTGTGGTGGTGATGATTCCGGCGACATCGCGTTCGATGAAAAACCGCTGTACGTCGGCCGGCAGATGGGCGGCGGCAAGATCGACCAGGCAGTCGTCGGCGGTCTCGAACAACGTCATGTCGATGTGCAGCATGGTCAGGGCGAAGTACCGCATCGACATGCTGAACAGTTCGCGCAAGGTGCCACACGACATCACGGCAAACCCGAACAAACCGAAATGGGTGAGCGTGAAGCGACTGCCCACATCGATGCCCACGCCGGCGTCGTCGGGCAGCCGGGCCAGCAGGCTGCGCACTGCGGTGATCTCGTCGAGCGCACTGACCACGGTGTCCGGCTTGTCCAGATAGGCGGGTTCGATTGCGGTGCCTGCCAACACGTCGCGGGTGGACACGCCGCGTTCGTTGGCCACTTCGCATAGAACCCGGGTGGCATACACCGGGTGGGTTACCTCGGTTCTCAACAGAACTGTCCTAAACTCCCAAGTCTGTGTCCCATACTCTCATTACGGGCCACCCACGTCATCCATACAGTGGAGCCATGGCCACCCCGATCGCGCAGCGGCCCCAGAGGGGACCGGCCCGACGCTTGCGGACCTGGACGATGACGCGGGAAGCCATCACCATCGGATTCGATGTGGGCGACGGCTTCCTGGGCAGGGTGCGTGGCAGCGATATCACTCGATTTCGTTGTGCCGGTAGACGCTTCGTCTCGATATGCCACCCCGACTATGTCGACCACGTGCTGCACGAGGCCCGGCTGAAATACGTCAAGTCCGACGAATACGGTCCGATCCGGGCCGCCGCCGGGCTCAACCTGCTGACCGATGAGGGCGATTCGTGGGCCAGTCACCGTGGGGTGCTCAACCCGATCTTCGCCCGCCGTCACCTCAACGAACTCGTCGACCTCATGATCGATCCGATCGTCGACGTCACCGCCGCCCTGCCGGCCGCGGGCGTGGCGTTCGACATGCACGACACGATGGTCGAGGCAACGCTGCGCGTCGTCGCCAACGCCCTGTTCAGCCAGGACTTCGGGCCCTTGGTGCAGAGCATGAACGACCTTGCCACGCGCGGGCTGCGGCGCGCCGAAAAGCTGGAGCGCCTCGGACTGTGGGGCCTGATGCCGCCGCCGATGTATGACGCGCTGATGCGATGCACCTATGCGGGCGTTCGGCTACCGCCACCGTTGCGGGAGATGCAGAAGATCACCCTGGCCCTGGACGACGCGGTCAACGCGGTGATCGATCGGCGGCTGAAGAACCCGACGGACTCCCCTGACCTGCTCAATGTCCTGCTGAGCGCGGACGGCGGATCCTGGCCACACCAGCGGATCCGGGACGAAGCACTGACCTTCATGCTCGCCGGCCACGAAACGACCGCCAACGCCATGTCCTGGTTCTGGTATCTGATGGCCCTGCACCCCGAGGCGCGCGAGCGGATGCTCGCCGAGGTGGACGAAGTGCTGGGCAGCCGCCGCCCTACCGCCGCCGACCTGGGTGATCTGCCGTGGACGACCGCGTGCCTGCAGGAGGCGCAACGTTACTTCTCCTCGGTGTGGGTCATCGCGCGCGAGGCCATCGACGACGATGTCATCGGGGGACCATCGACGGCTCACCACATTCGCCGGGGCAACACGGTCGTCATCCCGATTCACCACATTCACCACGACCCGCGCTGGTGGCCCGACCCTGAGGAATTCGATCCCGGCCGGTTCCTGGACGCCGACGCCGCCAAGAGCCGTCACCGCTGCGCTTATCTGCCCTTCGGCGGCGGCCGGCGAATTTGCATCGGGCAGAGCTTTGCCCTGATGGAGATGGTTCTCATGGCGGCAATCATGAGTCAGCGCTTGACCTTTGACCTGGCGCCAGATCACGTCGTCGAACTCGAGGCGACGCTGACGCTGCGGCCCAAGCACGGAATGCACCTCATTGGAAGCAGGCGGTCATGAACACACCACCGGATTACCCGATAGTGATCGTCGGTGCCGGATTCTCCGGAATCGGCGCCGCGATCAAACTCGACGAGGCCGGATTTCACGACTACCTGCTGATCGAGGCCGGTGACGGCGTGGGCGGCACCTGGCACTGGAACACCTATCCCGGTATCGCAGTGGACATTCCGTCGTTCTCCTACCAGTTCTCGTTCGAGCAGAGCCCGGACTGGTCGCGCACCTATGCACCCGGCCGCGAGCTCAAGGCGTACGCCGAACACTGCGTCGACAAGTACGGCATCCGGAACCGAATCCGGTTCAGCACCAAGGTCCTTGCCGCCGAGTACGACGACGAGCAAGGTCTGTGGCGCGTACAGACCGACCCGGGGGGCGAGATCACCGCCCGGTTCCTGATCAGTGCCAGCGGTGTCCTGACCACTCCGAAGCTGCCCGACATCGACGGGGTGGACACCTTTGACGGCATTACCATGCATACCGCGCGCTGGGACCACACCCAGGACCTGACCGGCAAGCGCATCGCCGTCATCGGCACCGGCGCATCTGCCGTCCAGATCATCCCCGAGATCGCACCAATTGCCGCTCAGCTCACCGTGTTTCAGCGCACCCCCATCTGGTGCTTTCCCAAACTCGACGTGCCGCTGCCCAAGGCGGCCAGGTGGGCGATGCGGATTCCCGGCGGTCAGGCCGTGCAGCGTGCGCTCAGCCAGGCGTTCGTGGAAGCCACCTTTCCCATTGCAGCGCAGTACTTCACGGTGTTCCCGCTGGCGCGGCGGATGGAATCGGCGGGACGGGCGTATCTGCGCAAGCAAGTCCACGATCCGGTGCTGCGCGAGCAACTGACCCCGCGATACGCGGTTGGCTGCAAGCGGCCCGGCTTCCACAACACGTATCTATCGACATACAACCGAGACAACGTGCGGCTGGTCACCGAGCCGATCGACAAGATCACGCCCAACTCGGTGATGACTACCGATGGCACCCATCACGAGATCGACGTGCTGATCCTGGCGACCGGCTTCAAGGTGATGGACACCGATAGCGTCCCGACGTTCGCCGTCATCGGAAGCGGCGGTCGGTCGTTGAGCCGGTTCTGGGACGACCATCGGCTGCAGGCCTACGAAGGCGTCAGCATCCCCGGATACCCGAACTTGTTCACCGTATTCGGCCCATACGGCTACGTCGGCTCGTCATACTTCGCGCTCATCGAGACGCAGACCCACCACATCATCCGGTGCCTGAAGCGGGCCCGGCGCGCCGGCGCGACCCGGATCGAGGTTACCGAGCAGGCCAACGCCCGCTACTTCGCCGAGGTGATGCGGCGACGGCACCGCCAGGTGTTCTGGCAGGACAGCTGCCGGCTGGCCAACAGCTACTACTTCGACAAGAACGGCGACGTCCCGCTGCGGCCCACCACGACGGTCGAAGCCTATTGGCGCAGCAGACGTTTCGATCTCGACGACTACCGGTTCTCGGCTTAGTGCTGCCTGGCCAGCTGGCGGCGTAACCTGGGCAGACTCCAGCGCCGCCAGGTCGTATCGATCGCGGCGGCCAATAGCCGGCCGGGCACCCACGGCGGGGTGTCGAAGACGATGCGATAGTCCAGTCGGATGCGACCGCCCGGTAGGTCGGTCAGTTCGATGTGGCCGAAGTGACTGCGGATTGGGCCGCGAATGGTGCGGTATTCGATCAGTCGGGGCGGGCGGTAACCGACGATCTCCTCCTGTATTGGCCAGAGCCCCAACACTTTTTGAGCCCGTACCGAACGCAGGCCGTCCGGGTGGGCGGGGTCCACGCCATCGCGCACCCGGCGCTGGCGCACCGGCCACAGCGTGGACCACCGGCGGCTGAGGATGCTGAAGACCGCTTCGGCCGATCCCTCGAGTTCGACGGTGGACTGCAGGCGGTGCCGGCCCACGCGCCACGCGCGTTCGGCGGTGTCGCTGTCCTGGGTGGCCGCGCCGGTCCTGGCGACGAGCCAGTCACGCAGGAACGGGAACACATCCGTGACGGCGGCGGGGTGTAGCAGGGGCGACTCGTGCGAATGGTTACGGGAAAATCCGGTGCGGCGAGCCGCCGACTGCACCCGCGCGTCGGTGCCGGCGAACGGTCGCGCGAGCCGGTCGCACCGGGCAGCGGGCGCGATGGCATCGCGCGGGGCGGTGAACACCAGGAGCGGCACGTCGACCGCGCTTAGGACCGTCGACAGCCCGGCCCCGGTTCGTTCGGCGGCGCCCCAGGAGATCGCGTCGGCGAGGGCGGCGACCGGCTCGTCTTCGGGACCCAGCCCGAACCGCCGCGCCGGGAACACGCCACGCCAAAGGCGAGATCCCAGCGTCGCGGCGACGATACGATTGGCAAGCAACGGGATGTCGACGGCCGAGTTGACCAGCACCAGCCCGGCGATCTGCGATCGTTGCATGGTCTCGGCCGCTGCCCGGGCCAGTGCCACCCCGCCGAATGAATGGCCGACCCAGAAGGCCGGGACGGCGGTGTGTGTGGCGATCAGCCGCTGGACGGCGGGCAGATCGACGCACACCACCTCCTCCCACCCCGCACGAGCCCGCGGTGACAGCGCCATGCCGCCAGTTCCGCGCCGCTCGACGATCCATACCGCGAACCCCGCGCCGGCCAACGTGTCGGCCAGCCCGCCCCCACCTGGCCACAAATACAACCTGCGGTTGTCGAACATTCCGGGCAGCAGCACCACTGGCACCCCATGACCGCCGGCGTCGCTGACTCGGGTAACGCGGAACCGTCCGCCATCGGCAACGACTAACGCCGTGGTCAGCACATAACGCCGCGCGTACTGCTCACCGGTCCAGGTGACCGGTGTGGTGAATTCCGTCATCGCCAAAGGTTCGTAGCACACAAATCGGACCGGCTTCAATGAATGTGCACATTTACGAAGGTAATTGGACACATTGTCCCTACTTGCGCGAAACGCGTTGCGGGAGCCCGGTTGTTCGTAGGATCTCCTGTTTGTCGGTGTGGCTAGTAGCACCAGCATCATGGGAAGGCTTGCGCAAAGGTGAATTTCACGGTATTTCCGCCCGAGGTGAATTCGGGGCTGATCTGGGCCGGTCCGGGGTCCGCACCGATGTTGGCGACGGCGACGGCCTGGGACACGCTGTCCAGCGAATTAGCCTCAGCCGCAGGTTCTTTCAGGTCCACCATCTCAGAGCTGGCCGAACAGGCATGGCAAGGCGCCGCGGCGCAGGCGATGACACGTGTCGCCGAGACATACGCGGCGTGGTTGACCGCGGCGACTGGCCAGGCCGAGCTGGCGTCGAGTCGAGCCAAAGCTATTGCCGACGTGTTCGAAACCGCGCGGGCCGCCACCATACATCCGGCGGTGGTGGCGGCCAATCGATCTGAGTTGGTGTCCTTGGTGGTCTCGAATCTGTTCGGTCAAAACGCGCCCGCCATTGCCGCCGCCGAGGCCGGCTACGAGGAGATTTGGGCACAGGATGTGGCCGCGATGAGCGGCTATTACGCGCAGGCATCGGCGGCGGTTGCGTCGTTGAGCCCCTGGCAGGCCGTGTCGGCGGTGTCTGGTCTGTCGGCTGGCGCCAAAGGCATCTACATCTACATCCCCTTCCTGGACGGCACCATCAACCTGACGCTCGGCAACGTCGGCCTCAGCCCGGGCGTCGGCAACATCGGCAACCTCAACCTGGGCAGCGGCAACGTCGGTGACTTCAACCTGGGCACCGGCAACTTCGGCACGCTCAACCTGGGCAGCGGAAACGGCAGCTCGGGCAAGGGGGATTCGGCGGCACAAGTACCGGGCAGCTTCAATCTGGGCAGCGGCAACATCGGCAGCTACAACCTGGGCAGCGGCAACCTCGGCAACTTCAATCTGAGCAGCGGCAACCTCGGCAACTTGAATCTGGGCAGCGGAAACACCGGCAGCACCAACTTCGGCAGCGGCAACGCCGGGAGCAACAACATCGGCTCGGGCAACACCGGCAACCTGAACCAGGGCAGCGGAAACACCGGCGACGCAAATTTCGGTCTCGGCAACACCGGCACGGGCAACGTCGGCAGCGGAAACACCGGCTCGGCGAACTTCGGCGGCGGCAACCTCGGCAACGCCAACATCGGTTATGGAAACCTCGGCAGCAACAACATCGGCTTGGGGAACAAGGGCAGCAACAACATCGGCTTCGGGTTGACCGGCGACCACCAGATCGGCATCAATTTCAGCGCGCTCAACAGCGGCAGCCGAAACCTCGGCCTGTTCAACTCCGGCGATGACAACATCGGTTTCTTCAACTCCGGCGACGGCAATTGGGGCGTCGCGAACTCGGGTCAGGGTGTGGGCCCGTTGAGCCTCGAATTCGGCACCTCAGGCGTTTGGAACACCGGGGTGGGAAGCTCCGGCACCCTCAACACAGGCCTGGGAAACTCCGGCAGCTACAGCAGCGGCCTATTCAACTCGGGCATGACGAACTCGGGCTTTTTCAATTCCGGCGATACCAACACCGGCCTGTTCAACTCGGGCAATACCAACACCGGCCTGTTCAACTCGGGCAACATCAATACCGGCCTATTCGACTCGGGCAGTACGAATTTCGGCAGCTTCAACGGCGGCAGCATCAACTCGGGCGGCTTCAACTCCGGCGACATCAACACCGGCTACGGAAACGCCGGCGGCGTCAACACCGGTTTTCTCAACGGGGGCAATCTCAACACCGGGCCCGGCAGCCCCTACGACCAAAACGTATTGAACTCAGGCTTTTCCAACTCCGGATCAGGTTTCGGCTACGGCGGTGTCAACCAGTCGGGCTTTGCGAATCAGGGTTTCAACAACTCAGGCATCGATTCCGGCGACAACATCGATCAAACGGTTGGGCCGCAAAGTTTCATCGGCACCATCGGCTCTTCAGGATACGAAAACCACGGCAATTTCGGTTCCGGTTTCCTCAACGCCGGCGCCTACAGCTCAGGTTTCCGGAACACCGGCCCCACCTATATCGGGCCGGCCAATATGTCGGGCTTCATCAACAGCTCGGGCCAGTACATTTCGGGAGTGTTCAATGCGGCTACGCTCAACGGCACCACCGAGACCTTCACCTCGGGCCTGATGAATCTGGGCAACCAGGTCTCGGGATTGTTCAACGCGCAAAATCAGGAGTCGGGCGCTTTCCATTAACCGTTACGCTCGGACGATGGCGAAGGTGTTTGCGGGTATCGACGAGTCACTGCGGGAGTTCATCGGAGAACAGGCGGTGTTCTTCGTTGCCACGGCCCCGTCCGAGGGTGGCCGAATCAACCTCTCCCCCAAGGGATACGGCGACACCTTCGCGGTGCTCGACGACCACACCGTGGCCTATCTCGACCTGTTCGGCAGCGGGGTCGAAACGATCGCACATCTACGCGACAACGGCCGCATCACGATCATGTTCTGCTCATTCACCCGCAACTCACGCATTCTGCGGCTGTTCGGCACCGGCCGCACCGTCCGCCCGGACGACGCCGAATTCGACCGCGTCCGAACATATTTCCCGCAGTTACGGCCGGGCGTCCGGGCCGCCATTGTCGTCGACGTTGAACGGATCGCCGACGCCTGCGGATTCGCGGTGCCCTACTACGAGCTAGTCGACGACCGTCCCGTGCTGGACGCCTATCACGCCAAGCAGCCCGACGAAGCCTTCACCCGGCTGACCAAACGCAACCAGCACAGCATCGACGGACTGCCCGGACTGGAACCCGACCATCCGCTGCCGCCCGGCCCAGCGTGACTAGATGGCGCGCTTGAGGTCGTCGACCTTGTCGAGACGCTCCCACGGTAGATCGACATCGGTGCGGCCGAAATGGCCGTAAGCCGCGGTCTGCGCGTAGATCGGCTGCAGCAGGTTCAGGTCGCGAATGATCGCGCCGGGCCGCAGGTCGAACACCTCGCCGATGGCCTTCTCGATCTTCACCGGGTCGACGGCCTCGGAGCCGAAGGTCTCCACGAACAGGCCGACCGGGGCGGCTTTACCGATGGCGTAGGCCACCTGCACCTCGACCCGCTGTGCCAGCCCCGCCGCGACGACGTTCTTGGCCACCCAGCGCATCGCGTACGCCGCTGAGCGGTCCACCTTGGAGGGATCCTTGCCGGAGAAGGCACCGCCGCCGTGACGGGCCCAGCCGCCGTAGGTGTCGACGATGATCTTGCGGCCGGTCAGCCCGGCGTCGCCCATCGGCCCGCCGAGGACGAACTTGCCGGTCGGGTTCACCAGGACCCGCGTTGCCGATGAGTCCAGGGTGTCGTGGGCCAGCTCCTCGAGCACGCTCTGCAGCACATGCTTGCGGATGTCAGGGTCGAGCGTCTTCTCCAGGTCGATGCCGTCGGCGTGCTGGGTGGACACCACCACGGTGTCCAGCCGCACCGGGACGTTGTCCTCGTAGGCGATGGTGACCTGTGTCTTGCCGTCGGGCCGCAGGTAGGGCAGCACGCCGTTCTTACGGACCTCGGTCAGCCGCCGCGACAGCCGGTGCGCCAGCGCGATAGGCAGCGGCATCAGCTCCGGGGTGTCGTTGATCGCATAGCCGAACATCAGGCCCTGGTCACCGGCGCCTTGGGAGTCCAGCGGGTCGGCCGCGCCCTCGACGCGTGCCTCGTGGGCGGTGTCGACGCCCTGGGCGATGTCAGGCGACTGCGCGCCGATGCCGATGTTGACCCCGCAGGACGCGCCGTCGAACCCCTTGTCCGAGGAGTCGTAGCCGATGTCGAGGATGCGGGCGCGAACCGTGTTGGTGATATCGGCGAACGCCGTTTTGGCCGTCGTAGTCACCTCGCCCACCACGTGCACCTGTCCGGTGGTGACCAGCGTCTCGACCGCGACACGTGAGCGGGGATCCTCCGCCAGGAGCGCGTCGAGGACCGAGTCGCTGATCGCGTCACAGATCTTGTCGGGATGTCCCTCTGTCACCGACTCACTGGTAAACAGCCGACCCTTTTCGCTCACAACATCTTCCTTCCGATAATTAGTTAGCCGAATTATATCCTCGGGCAACAATTTCCTCGCGTCCAGTCGAGCAAGGGATCGTCCAGCACCTATCCAGGAGCCGCACAGACCGGGGCTCGCCGATCCGCTACCCGCCCCCACCCTCCAAGAACGTGACGATTGCGTCCACAATACGGCTCGCCATCAGCGTTTTCGAACCGTGTTGCAGCGCCGATTCGGTTCCGTCGGACGCCAGCAGCCAGCCGTCGTTGCTGTCCACCTCGAACGCCCGGCCGTCGCCGACGGCGTTGACGACGAGCAGGTCGCAGCCCTTGCGTTGCAGCTTTGCCCGGGCGTGAAACAGCACGTCACCGTTGGCGTCGCCGGTCTCGGCCGCAAAACCGACGATGGCCGCCATGTTCGGCAGCTGGCCGTGGGCCCGGGCCTGGACCGCGTCGGCCAGCACGTCCTCGTTGCGCACCAGCTCGATGGTGGGTGGTCCCTGCTCGCCTTTTTTAATCTTGGCGGTGGCAACCTGCGTGGGCCGGAAGTCGGCGACCGCCGCGGCCATCACCAAGACATTCGCATCGGGGGCGTGTTTGGAAACCGCATCAGCAAGCTGCTGGGCGGAGCTGACGTGCACCACATTGACGCCGGCCGGGTCGATGAGGCCCGCGGTGTGCCCGGCGATCAGCGTGACCTCAGCGCCGCGCTGGGCAGCAACTCGCGCTACCGCGTAGCCCTGCTTGCCCGAACTGCGGTTGCCGATGAAGCGCACCGGGTCGATCGCCTCGCGCGTGCCACCCGCCGTCACCAGCACCTTGCGGCCGGCCAAGTCGTAGGGCAGCGCGTCTTGGCGTTCCAGCAGCAAGTGGGCCAACGTCGTGATCTCCTCGGCCTCCGGCAGCCGGCCGGCTCCGCTGTCGGTACCGGTGAGCCGCCCGGACGCGGGCTCGAGGACCACCGCACCGCGGCGGCGCAAGGTGGCGACGTTGTCGACGGTGGCCGGATGCAGCCACATCTCGGTGTGCATGGCCGGGGCGAACATGATCGGACACCGCGCCGTGAGCAGCGTGCCGGTCAGCAGGTCGTCGGCGCGACCGGCCACGGCGCGGGCAAGTAGGTCCGCGGTGGCCGGAGCCACCACTACCAGGTCGGCCTGCTGGCCGAGGCGAACGTGTGGCACTTCGGGGACGTCTTCGAAAACGCCGGTGCGCACCGGCTCACCCGAAAGGGCCTCGAAGGTGGCGGCGCCGACGAAACGCAGCGCGGATTCGGTGGGGATTACCCGGACGCGATGGCCTGCCTCGGCAAGCTGACGGACGACCGTGCAGGCCTTGTAGGCCGCGATCCCTCCGGAGACGCCGACGATAACCCTTTTGGGGATCCGGTTGCTGTCCACAGCGCGCCCGGCCCTGCCTGTTACTCGCCCTCGGTGTGTTCGAGCAGGTCGGCGTGGATCTCGCGCATCGCGATGGACAGCGGCTTCTCCTGCAAGCCGGGCTCCACCAGGGGGCCGACGTACTCGAGGATGCCTTCGCCGAGTTGGTTGTAATAGTCGTTGATCTGCCGGGCCCGCTTGGCGGCGTAGATGACCAGGGCGTACTTGCTCGAGACACGGTCCAGCAATTCGTCGATGGGCGGGTTGGTGATGCCCAGCGGGGTGTCGTAGGCGCCCGCGCCCCCTGACGACGGATCGAATTGATCGACGGCAGAAACGGCGGCCAACGACGCGTCGGACTGCGGAATAGTCACTTCAGAATTTCTCCTGGCTGCGCACAGCGGCTTAGAAGGTTTGGAGTTACGCCGGGTTCGGCGAGGTTTTCACCAGCAAGGATACCAATTCGGCGCACGCAGACTCTAATCGACTGTTCACCACGACCTCGTCGAAGTCGCCCTGGGCGGCCATTTCCACGCGTGCGGTGTCCAATCGGCGTCGAATCACCTCCGGCGTTTCGGTGCCGCGGCCCACCAGCCTGGCCTCCAGGTCCTCCCAGCTGGGCGGCGCCAGGAACACCGTGACGACCTCCGGCATGGCCCTTTTGACGGCCCTGGCGCCGGCCAGATCGACCTCGATGAGCACCGGAACCCCGGCTGCGGTGGCCTTGCGCACTGGCTCGGCCAGCGTGCCCGACCGGTGCAGACCACCATGGATCTCGGCCCATTCCAGCAGCTCACCCTGGTCGATCAGCTGCTGGAACCGGGCCGGACTGACGAAGTGGTAATCGACGCCGTCGACCTCACCGGGCCGCGGCGCTCGCGTCGTTGCTGAAACACTGAAATGCAGGTTCGGGATCCGCTCTCGCAGACACCGGACCACTGTTGACTTGCCGACCGCGGAGGGACCGGACAACACGACCACACGTCCCGTGCCCGGTCCCCCGTCGGCGAGGGCTGGATTGCCGGCCTCCTCAGGCCTGGCGGCCTGCATTGTCGGCCGGTGGGGATCAGGCGGAGCCGAACTTTTCCAGCAGGGCCTTGCGCTGCCGGTCACCGAGGCCACGCAGGCGACGGGTCGGTGCGATCTCCAGCTCGGTCATGATTTCCTGCGCCTTGACCTTGCCCACCTTCGGCAATGCCTCGAGCAGCGCAGACACCTTCATCTTGCCCAGAACTTCGTCGCTCTCGGCGTCCTTGAGCACCTGGGTGAGGTTGGTGCCGCCACGCTTGAGCCTGTCCTTGAGTTCTGCTCGTGCTCGACGTGCGGCAGCAGCCTTCTCCAACGCGGCCGCGCGCTGCTCGTCGGTCAACTGGGGAAGGGCCACGATTCCTCCGTATCTCATCGATAACCATCGATATTTGTTTGTCTTCGGCCGGGTACTCCAGCCAGCGCAGACGACCGTACTCACGCTTCCTGACGAAATCTAACCCGACCCCCCGGTTTGGGGGACATTTGTCCAGCATGGACCCGCCGTGGGCGCCGCTAGAGCCACCTGTTCGCGGCCGCCTCGGCGCCCCTGACACCGGCCCGACGGGCCGTCCGATCGAAGCCGTGATGACCAGCTTTCGGCCGCAGATATGGCTATCTAGCTGCGGTTTTTCGGTTAGGCGCACGATTGGCGGGCTGCGGTGATGCAAGGGCTTGCCCCGCTTCAGGCAGACATCGGCAGCTCGCAGCGCACCGGAGAATGATTTTCCTAGCAGGTCGCGCGTGTCGCGCCCGGCTTCGTGCGTGCCGGTTACGCAGCTAGGATCCAGCCCGTGCCGAATCTGCGGATCCGTCAGGCGGCTGAGCTGCTGGGAGTCAGCGACGACACCGTCCGCCGATGGATCCAGCAAGGCGCTTTGCCGGTCAGCAACGACTCTTCGGGCCGCAAGGTCATCGACAGCGAAGTGCTGGCCGAGTTCTCGCGCAACAACGCCCCGGCTCCGCCGCCGGATCCGCTGGGGGTGGCCCGTTCGGCCCGCAACCGCTTCGTCGGGTTGGTCACCCGGGTGATCAGCGACAAGGTGATGACTCAGGTGGAGATGCAGTGCGGCCCCTTCACCGTGGTGTCGCTGATGAGCACCGACGCGGCCGAGGAGTTGAAACTGCAGCCCGGCAGCGTCGCCGTGGCCGTCGTCAAGGCCACCACCGTGATCGTCGAAACCGCCGGCGACTACGCCGACTGAAGGTAGGCGACGGCGTCGCGCATCCGTTCGCCCGCCACCCGCAGTTGCGTCACGTTGGGGCCGGCCCGCAGCACTTCGCGCGACACCGCGGGCAACAACAGGCCCGGTGGCGCGCCGCCCAGGCCGGCCAGCTGGTCCGGCCGCCCGCCCTGCACGCCCAGCCCAGGCACCAGAACCGGTCCGCCCAAGGCGCTCAGATCCGGCGCCTTGAAAACCGTCGCACCCACCACCACCCCGACCGATCCGGGCTCTTGCGGTGCCGACCCGTTGATTGCCGCGACGTGGTCGACGATCAGCTGGGCCACGGTGCGGCCGTCGGCGTCGGCGCCCTGCACGGTCTTTCCCTCCGGGTTGGAGGTCGCTGCCAGCACGAATACCCCCCGGTCGCGTGCCGCGGCCACTTCCAGCAGCGGCCGCAGCGAACCGAACCCCAGATAGGGCGAAGCGGTCACGGCGTCGGCAGCCAGCGGCGAGTCGCCGGCCCAGGCGTTGGCATAGGCGGCCATCGTCGACCCGATGTCGCCACGCTTGGCGTCGGCCAGCACCAACACCCTGTTGTCACGCAGGGCCGCAATAGTGCGCTCCAGCACCACGAATCCGGCCGCGCCATACGCCTCGAAAAACGCGACCTGTGGTTTGACCACCGCGAAGCCGGCGTACGCCTCGACGCAGATGTCGCAGAAAGCGGTCAGCCCGTCGGCGGTGGCCGGCAGGTCCCAGGCCCGCAGCAGTTCGGGATGTGGATCGATGCCCAGACACAGCGGCCCCCGGCTTGCCTTCGCCTCGGCCAGCCGCACGCCGAACGTGGTCACTGCCCGGCACTCCCCGGCCCGGTCGCGCCGATCGCGCGGTGCAGTTCCTGTAGCGAGCGCACCCCGATATCGCCGCGAATTCCAGCTTCGATGCCCTGCACGGCAGCCGAAGCGCCCTGCACCGTCGTGACGCAGGGAATGTTGACCAATACCGCGGCCGAACGGATCTCGTAGCCGTCGATGCGCGGCCCGGAATTGCCGTAGGGGGTGTTGATCACCATGTCGACCTCGCCGGCCCGGATCGCGTCGACCGCGGACATCGCCGGACGGCCGTGCTGTGGGGACTCGAAATGCTTGCGCACCTCATCGCACGGAATTCCGTTGCGGCGCAACATTTCTGCGGTCCCTTCGGTGGCGAGCACCCGGAAGCCCAGATCTGCCAGCCGCTTAACCGGGAACACCAGCGACCGCTTGTCCCGGTTGGCCACCGACACGAACACGGTCCCGCGCGCCGGCAGCGACCCATACGCGGCGGTCTGGCTCTTGGCGAAGGCACTGCCGAAATCCCGGTCGATGCCCATGACTTCGCCGGTCGATTTCATCTCCGGACCGAGCAGCGAGTCGATGGCCGCCCCGTCGGCGCGGCGGAACCGGTGGAAGGGCAACACCGCTTCCTTGACCGCGATCGGGGCCTGCGGCGCGGCGTCCGCACCATCTCCGGAAGCCGCCAGCATCCCTTCGGCACGAAGCTGAGAAATAGTGGCGCCCAACATGATCCGTGAACATGCCTTAGCCAGCGGGATCGCCGTGGCTTTGGAGACGAAGGGCACCGTGCGGCTGGCGCGAGGGTTGGCCTCCAAGACGTAGAGCACGTCGTCCTTGAGTGCGTACTGCACATTGAGCAGACCCACCACGCCGATTCCGTGTGCGATCGCCTCGGTGGCCTTGCGCACCTTCTCGATGTCGCTGCGGCCCAAGGTAACCGGCGGCAGCGCGCAGGCCGAGTCACCGGAATGGATGCCGGCCTCCTCGATATGCTCCATGATCCCGCCGAGGTAGACCTCGGCGCCGTCGCACAGCGCGTCCACATCGATTTCGACCGCGTCTTCAAGGAAGCGGTCGACGAGTACCGGGTGCTCGGGCGAGAGCAGGGCGGCGCGGGTGATGTAGCCCTTCAGCGTCTCCTCGTCGTAGACGATTTCCATGCCCCGGCCGCCCAAGACGTAGGAGGGCCGCACCAGAACCGGATAGCCGATCTCGTCGGCGATTCGGCGCGCTTGCGCGAAAGTCGTTGCGGTGCCGTACTTGGGGGCCGGCAGTCCGGCGTTGTTCAGCAGGTCGCCGAAGGCGCCGCGGTCTTCGGCCAGGTCGATCGCTTCGGGCGGGGTGCCGACGATCGGAACCCCGGCGTCGGCCAGGCGTTGCGCCAGCCCGAGCGGCGTCTGGCCGCCCAGCTGCACGATGACCCCGACGACACCGGGGCCACCGGCCGCGGACTCCGCTTCGGCCCGGTAGACCTCGAGGACGTCTTCGAACGTCAGCGGCTCGAAGTAGAGCCGGTCGGCGGTGTCGTAGTCGGTGGACACCGTCTCCGGATTGCAGTTGACCATGACGGTCTCAAAACCGGCTTCCGACAACGTGGTTGCGGCATGCACACAGCTGTAGTCGAATTCGATGCCCTGACCGATCCGGTTGGGTCCGGAGCCCAGGATCAGCACCTTGGGCTTCTCGGTCTGCGGCGCTACCTCGGTCTCGGCGGCCGGGTCGAGTTCGTAGCTGCTGTAGTGATACGGCGTCTTGGCTTCGAATTCGGCCGCGCAGGTGTCCACCGTCTTGTACACCGGGTGGATGCCAAGGCGCTCGCGCAGCGAGCGCACCCCGGCTTCGCCGGCCAGTTCCGGTCGCAGCGCGGCGATCTGGCGGTCGGACAGGCCACTGTTCTTGGCCTGCCGCAGCAGGTCGGCGTCCAGCACGGGCGCGTCGACGAGATCGGAGCGCAGTTCGATCAGCTCGTTGATCTGCGCGACGAACCAGGGGTCGACACCACTGGCCTCGGCGACCTGTTCCACCGGGGCGCCCTGCCGCAGCGCCAGCTCGATGTCGTAGAGCCGGCCTTCGGTGGGGGTGCGCAGCCGGGCGAGGGTAGCCTCGACGCCGCCGTCCGGATCGGCGGCAGTCCAGAACCCGGCGCGGGTGGTCTCCAGCGATCGCATCACTTTGCCGAGCGATTCGATGAAGTTGCGGCCCAGCGACATTGCCTCGCCGACGGACTTCATCGTGGTGGTCAGGGTCGGATCGGCGCCGGGGAATTTCTCGAACGCGAACCGTGGCGCCTTGACCACGACATAGTCCAGAGTGGGCTCGAAGCAGGCCGGCGTCTCCTTGGTGATGTCGTTGAGGATCTCGTCCAGGGTGTACCCGACAGCGAGCTTGGCGGCGATCTTGGCGATCGGGAAGCCGGTGGCCTTGGACGCCAGCGCGCTGGACCGCGACACCCGCGGGTTCATCTCGATGACGATCAGCCGGCCGTCTTTCGGGTTGACCGCGAACTGGATGTTGCAGCCGCCGGTGTCCACCCCGACTTCGCGCAGGATCGCGATGCCCAGGTCCCGCATCCGCTGGTATTCCCGGTCGGTCAGCGTCATGGCCGGTGCCACGGTGACCGAGTCGCCGGTGTGCACGCCCATCGGGTCGACGTTCTCGATCGAGCAGACCACCACCACGTTGTCGTTGCCGTCGCGCATCAGCTCGAGCTCGAATTCCTTCCAGCCGTAGATCGATTCCTCGATCAGCACATTGGCGCTGGGGCTCGCCGCCAGCCCGGCGCCGGCTATCCGGTCCACCTCTTCGGCGGAGTGCGCCATGCCCGAGCCGAGGCCGCCCATAGTGAAGCTCGGTCGCACCACCACCGGCAGGCCCAGCTCTTTGACCGTCTCGCGGACCTCGTCCATGGTGAAACACACTCGGCTGCGCGCGGATTCACCGCCGACCTTGGCGACGATGTCCTTGAACCGTTGCCGGTCCTCACCGCGCTGGATGGCCTCGAAATCGGCGCCGATGAGCTCCACGCCGTATTTCTCCAGCGTACCGTTCTCGTACAGTGCGACGGCGGTGTTGAGTGCGGTCTGACCGCCCAGGGTAGCCAGCAGGGCGTCGATCTTGTTGCCGCGCTCGGCCTGCTGGGCGATCACCCGCTCGACGAAGGCCGGCGTGATGGGCTCGACGTAGGTGTGGTCGGCGTACTCCGGGTCGGTCATGATCGTCGCCGGGTTGGAGTTGACCAGGCTGACCTGGAGCCCCTCGGCGCGTAGCACCCGGCACGCCTGGGTGCCGGAGTAGTCGAACTCGCAGGCCTGGCCGATGACGATCGGCCCGGAGCCAATCACCAGCACGTGGTTGAGGTCAGTCCGCCGGGGCACTAGCGGCTTCCTTCCATCAGGTCGACAAACTGGTCGAACAGGTAATTGGCATCGTGCGGGCCCGCGGCGGCCTCCGGATGGTATTGCACCGAAAACGCCCGCCCGTCTCTGAGTTTGACGCCTTCGACCACCCCGTCGTTGGCGCAGGTGTGGCTGACCACGGCCGGGCCGAACGGTGTGTCGAAGGACTGTCCCGCCTCCCCCTCCAGCGCGAAGCCGTGGTTCTGCGCGGTCACCGCGACACGGCCGGTGGCGTGGTCGATGACGGGGATGTTGATCCCGCGGTGACCGAACACCATCTTGTACGTCGACAAGCCCAGTGCCCGGCCCAGTATCTGATTGCCGAAACAGACGCCGAACAACGGGATTCCGGCGCCCAGCACCTCTCGGGTGAGCGCCACGACGTGGTCGGCGGTAGCCGGGTCCCCCGGGCCATTGGACAGGAAAACCCCATCGGGCTTGAGGTCGGCGATCTGGTCGAAGGTGGCCGACGCCGGCAGGACGTGGGTGCGGATGCCGCGCTGGGCGAAGTTGCGCGGGGTGTTGGTCTTGATGCCGAGGTCCAGAGCGGCGACGACAAACCTCGAAACACCGGGTTGCCCTTCGGGTTCGACGACGTAGACGTCGTCGGTGCTGACCTCGCCGGCGAGGTCAGCACCCAGCATCGGTTGCTGGGCGCATACCCGCTCGACGAGTTCGCCCGGCTCTGCCAGCGCCGCCCCGGAGAACACCCCGGCCTTCATCGAGCCGCGACTGCGCAGATGGCGTACTACGGCCCGGGTGTCGATGCCGGCGATCCCGACGATGTGCTGTCGCACGAGCTCGTCCTCCAGCGTGCCGGTGGCCCGCCAGTTGGAGGCGCGCGGCGACGGGTCGCGCACCGCATAGCCGGCGACCCAGATCTTGTCGCTGCGGCTCTCGGCGTCCTCGTCGTTCCAGCCGGTGTTGCCGATCTGCGGCGCCGTGGCCACCACGATCTGGCGGTGATAGCTGGGGTCGGTCAGTGTCTCCTGGTAGCCGGACATGCCGGTGGAGAACACGGCTTCCCCGAGCGTCTGGCCGATGTGGCCGAACGGCTTTCCGGTGAAGACGCGGCCGTCCTCGAGTACCAGCAGGGCTTTGGACATGGCGCCACTCCTAGTCACGCAGCCTCCTGTAACCAGTCTGAGTAATCGTCGCGGTTGTTCGCGCGAAACCCGGTGTCGATCTCGATGTCTGACGGCAACCGCCAGCGGATCGCCAAGATCCCGTGCCGGGCCACCACCTTGCCTGCGATGCCGCGCTCCATGCGGATCGCCGAAATCGATTCCCGCGGAATCCAAATCGGGCGGGCGCGGATGCGCTGCATCATGATTCCCTCGGGATAGCGGGTCAGCACCGCCTTGCTGCGGTAGCCGAGATCCCCCGTGGTGACGCGGTCGTTCCACTCCGGCGCCAGTGTGCAGCCGCAATAGATTCCGCGAGTCGTGACACTGGCCGAGCCCAGGGTTTCGGGCACATCGGGCAGCGTGCCGATCACCTCGTGCTGCCGCTGCGCCTTGCGCCGCCAGCCCCGCATCATCAACTGGATCACCACCGCGATCACCACTACCAGCACCGCCGCGAAGATCAGCGATCCCAACAGCGTGCCGGAGTTCATGTGCGCCGCTCCTCCCTGCTGTCCGCGATCGCAGTGCCCTGTTCATCGTCGCCGGCGCGGTTCATACCGGGCTCTTCCCGTCCCGAGCAGTGATCTTTCCGCGCAGCAGAGTGGCGGTCACCTTCGCCGGCAGCGTCATCGACTCGAATGGGGTGTTGGCCGACCTGCTGGCCAGCTCGGTTCCGCTGACCGTCCACGTCGCGTCGGGGTCCACCACGGTGAGGTTGGCCGGCTCCCCCACTTCCAGCAGACGGCCCTGGTCGGGCAGGCCGACGATGCGCGCCGGGTTCTCGCTCATCACCCGCGCCACATCACGCCAGCTCAACAGGCCCGGTGTCACCATCGTCTGGACTACCACCGACAACGCCGTCTGCAGCCCCAGCATGCCGGGCCGGGCCGCAGCGAACTCGACGCACTTCTCGTGCTCGGCGTGCGGAGCATGGTCGGTGGCCACACAGTCGATCACCCCGTCGGCGAGCGCCTGCCGCAGCGCCGTCGCGTCGGCGGCTTCGCGCAGCGGCGGGTTCACCCGATTCACCCCGTTGTAACTGGCCAGTCTGCTGTCGTCGAGCAAAAGGTGATGCGGCGTGACCTCGGCGGTGATCGAAATGCCTTGCGCCTTAGCCCATTTCAGAATCTCAACGGTACCGGCGGTGGAGGCGTGGCAGATGTGCACGCGGGCGCCGGCGTCGCGGGCCAGCAAGGCGTCGCGGGCGACGATGGATTCCTCGGCGGCCCTGGGCCATCCCGAAAGGCCCAGCCGTGCCGCCGTCGGCCCCTCGTGCGCCACGGCGCCGACGGTAAGCCTGGGTTCCTCGGCGTGCTGGGCGATCAGCACGCCCAGGCCGGTGGCGTATTCCAGGGCCCGGCGCATCACCAGCGGATCGTGCACGCAGCTGCCGTCGTCGGAGAACATGCGCACCTGTGCGGCACCGGCGTGCATCATTCCCATCTCGGTCAGCTCGACTCCGGCCAGCCCGACGGTGACCGCACCGACCGGGTGCACGTCGACCAGGCCGACCTGCTGACCGCGGTGCCAGACGTGGTCGGTGACCACCGGGCTGTCAGCGACCGGGTTGGTGTTGGCCATCGCGAACACCGCGGTGTAGCCACCCAAAGCCGCTGCCGCCGAACCTGTTTCGATGTCTTCGGCGTATTCGCGGCCGGGCTCGCGCAGGTGAGTGTGCAGGTCGACGAAGCCGGGCAGCAGCACGTGACCGGTGGCATCGATGACGTCGGCCGTATCGGGAATGTCGAGCCCGGGCCCGATGTCGGCGATCTGACCATCATCGGCGAGGACATCGACCCGGTCCCCTTCGCCGTACAACCGCACACCGCGGATCAGCACGCTCACGCTGCCACCTCTTCCGCACCGACCAGTACATGGAACAGCACCGCCATGCGCACGTGCACTCCGTTGGAAACCTGTTGCAGCACAGCCGATTGCGAGGAGTCGGCTACCGAGGAGGAGATCTCCATGCCACGCAGCATCGGCCCCGGGTGCAGCACCACGGCGTGACCGGGCAGCAGCGCCTGGCGCCGGGCGGACAAGCCGTACAGCGACGAGTACTCGCGCACCGACGGGAAAAAGCCTCCGTTCATCCGCTCGGCCTGGACCCGCAACATGAGCACTGCATCGGCCGCGGGCAGTTCGGCATCGAAGTCGTTGGACACTGTCACCGGCCAGCCGTCCACCCCGACGGGGAGCAGGGTCGGCGGCGCCACCAGCACCACCTCGGCGCCCAGCGTGTGCAGCAGCATCACATTGGACCGGGCCACCCGGCTGTGCAGGACATCGCCGACGATGACGACCCGCCGGCCGTCGATGCCGCCGAGGCGCTGCCGGATGGTCAGCGCGTCCAGCAGCGCCTGGGTCGGGTGCTCGTGGGTGCCGTCACCGGCGTTGATCACAGACGGGCCGGAGTCGTTGTCTGCAAACGAGCCAGTCCAGTCGGCCAGCAGCTGGGCGGCACCGGATGCGGGATGGCGAATGATCAGCGCGTCGGCGCCGGCCGCCCGCAACGTCAGCGCGGTATCGCGCAGCGACTCCCCCTTGCCCACCGAGGAGCCCGCGGCACTGACATTGACGACGTCGGCGCTCATCCACTTGCCGGCCACTTCGAACGAAACCCGGGTGCGGGTGGAGTTCTCGTAGAACATGGTGATCACGGTGCGCCCGCGCAGCGTGGGCAGTTTCTTGATCTCGCGGCCCACCAGCGCCTCGGCGAAGCGGTCGGCGTCGTCGAGGATCGCCGTGGCGTCATCGCGGGACAGGTCACCGGCGGCCAGCAGGTGTCTGGTCACGACGCACCTCCGCGGTCGATCATCACGGCATCGCGGCCGTCGGACTCGCGCAGCTGCACGTGCACGCTCTCGCTGCGGGACGTGGGCACGTTCTTGCCGACATAGTCAGCGCGCACCGGCAGTTCCCGATGGCCGCGGTCGACCAGCACAGCCAACTGAATCGCCCGCGGACGACCCACATCGCGCAGCGCGTCCAGAGCGGAGCGCACCGACCGGCCGGAGTAGAGCACGTCGTCGACGAGGATCACCAGCGCGTCATCGATGCCCCCAGGCGGGATGGTCGTCTCGGCCAGCGGGCGCGGCGGCTTGATCATCAGGTCGTCGCGGTACAGGGTGATGTCCAGGGCGCCGTGGCCCACTTCGATTCCGCTGTATTCGCCGATATTGGTGGCCAGGCGGCTGGCCAGAATCACGCCGCGGGTCGGGATACCCAGCAACACCACGCGCGGCGAATCAGGATTGTCCAGCGCGGTTTTTTCGATGATCTGGTGCGCCATACGGGAAACGGTGCGACCGACGTCGGCCGCTGACATCAATTCTCGCGATCCAGCACCCATGCGAGAGCTTGACCTCCTTCTCCGCCTCTCTGGACGGATCGTTAAAGGATGTCGACTGCGGGGCAGCCTAACACGGCCCAGCCCCGATGACCGCATGGCGTCGAGACTGGGTTCAGCGCTAGTCCAAGGCCCGTCAGCGGTACTGCGGACGCAGTCTCGACGCAGCCCCTACTACCCTGACGGACCGGACTACCCTGACGGAAATGACAGGCCCCAGCTCCCCCCAGCGCATTGACTTCGACGCCCTCTACCGCGGTGAAAGCCCGGGCGAAGGCCGTCCCGCGGTAGCCACACCACCATGGGATACCAAGGCGCCCAAGGAGAGTGTCATCAGCTGGCAATCCAACGGCTGGGTCAGCGGTGACGTGCTGGACATCGGCTGCGGGCTCGGCGACAACGCGGTCTACCTGGCCAAGCAAGGACACCGGGTGACCGGTCTCGACATCTCCCCGACCGCGCTGATCACCGCTGAACGCCGCGCCAAGGACGCCGGAGCCGAGGTGACGTTCGCGGTGGCCGACTCCACCAAACTCGAGGGTTACACCGGCGCGTTCGACACCGTGATCGACAGCGGCATGTTTCATTGCCTCGACGACGACGGCAAGTGCAGCTACGCCGCCGCGGTACACCGCGCCACCCGGCCGGGTGCCACTCTGCTGCTCAGCTGCTTCTCCGACGCCAACCCGCCGAACGAGGAGTGGCCGCGTCCGTCGGTATCCGAGCAGACTTTGCGCGAAGTGTTCGGCGGCGCCGGCTGGGACATCACGTCGCTCGAGCCCGTCACGGTGCGCCGCGAGGTGGACGGCACCGAGGTGGAGATGGCGTTCTGGAACGTGCGCGCGCAGCGTCGCGACTAGGCGGGGTCCAGACCGCGGCGGCCCTCGTGCGCCCACGCCAGTAGGTCCGGCGTGGCGAGCTGGTTGATGCGGTCGTAGTAGCGCCGGTAGACACGCTCGTCGAAGAAGTCCCGCCATTCGCCGCTGCCGCCGGCCCGAAAGAAGCGCTCGTTGCTCCGCCAGACCCCTTCGGCGGAGTCGGGTGCCAGATCGGCGGCGCGTGCCCGCATCGCGTCGAGGGTGGCGTGCTGCGCCAGCTCGGCGGCGCGGCCGCGGCCGACGTCTAAGCCGAGAACCCCTGCGAGACGGATGATTTCGACCACCAGATCGCTACGGTAGTCGGTGTAGTGGAACATCGCCACGTTGGGCAGCTGCCGACGGGACCAGATGGTGTGGAAGTGGTGCAGGATGTTGGCCAGTGAGCCCATCTGCCGAGCGGGGGGTGGGGGCGCCGGCCCGCCGCGGGGCCCCAGGAACGGTGGCGGCGTGCCCGGAATCTCGGGCGGCATGATGGGCCCCTCCATCCAGGCCTGAAAGGCGCGGACCGGGCTGGGGTCATCCAGCCGGCCACCCTGTAGCCGCCGATCGAGGATGGTGTCATTCATGTTGTCCCACTGGAACAATTCCGACATCGCGGCGTCGCGCGGATCGCGACCCACTCCGATGTAGGTGACCCGCTCGTCGAGGACCAGGCCGTCCAGCGGCGTGTGGGTCTTGATGAACCGTCGATGGCGCTGGGCGTTGAGGGCGGCGACGACCTCCTCGATGGGCCGCGCGGTGCGGTCGAGCCACGGCGACACCGCCGACAGCGGCCCCGGCAGCTGCGGCCCGTCGAAGACGAGCAGCGAGATCAGCCGCTGGGTCAGGGTCACACCACACTTCGACGGCGCGGAGATGACGATGTCGCCCGCGCGCAACTGCAGCGCGTCCCAGCGCAGGTTATCGCTGATCCAGGTGCGATACAGCGTTCGACTGGTGGTCCGGCTGGTGGTCACCATGGCGCCCCCCGGCGGCCCTGGTGGGCCCAGGCGACCAGCTCGGGACCGCCGAGCTGTTCGGCGATTTCGGCCGCACGCTCGGGGTAGCGCCGATGCTCGGCCTCGGTGAAGATCTCCGGCCACCGTCCGCGCCCGCCCGTCCGGAAGAACGGATCGTCTTCGCGCCGAACGTCTTTGGGATGCAGGCCGGCTGTGGCGCGCGGCGCGAGCTGGGCGGACTGCGAGCGCATCGCCGCCAGGGTGGCGTGCTCGGCGAGCTCGGCGGCCCGGTCGGGCCCGAGCTCCACGCCGAGGACCACAGCCAGGCGCATCAGCTCTCCGGCCAGATCGGCCTGGTAGTCGGCATAGTGGAACAGGGCTACGTTGGGTAGTTCGCGGCGGGACCAGAACGAGTCGAAGTGATGCAGGATGGTGGCCAGCGACGCGATCCCCTCGGTGGGGGTGACCGGCCCTTCCATCCAGATGCGCAGCACTTCGAGCGGACCGAATTCGCCGCCGAAGTCACGGCGAATGGGCGGCCAAGGTTCGCCCTCGGGTCCGGTGGCCTCGCGCAGTGCGCGCATCCGGTCGTGCTCGGCCAGCATCGACATCGCCGCGTCGCGCGGATCGCGACCCACCCCGATGTAGGTGACGCGGTCATCCAGCGGCAGACCGTCCAGCGGCGTGTGGGTCTTGATGAACCGCCGGTGCCGCTGTGCGCTTAGCGCGGCCACGACGTGCTCGACGGGCTGTGCCGTCAGATCCAGCCACGGCGACACCAGATGCAACGGCCCCGGCAATTGCGGCCCGTCGAAAACGAGCAGCGACACCAGCCGCTGCGTCCAGGTGGTGCCGCATTTGGGAGGGGCGGAGATGACGATGTCGCCGTCGCGCAATTGCAAAGCATCCCAGCGCAGGTTGTCACTCATCCAGGAGCGGTACAGGACGCGGCCTTTGTCGGTAAGCGAAGACACGATGACTCCTGTTCACCGGTAGATGATGTCGAACAGCATGCCCTCGATAGTGACGCCGGGCGCGAACGCGAACGCCACGCCCGTGCGGATGGGCTTGGTGAGAGCCGAATCCGCCTGCTGCACCATCATTTCCAGTACGAAGAGCAGCGACACGCTCAGCATGTTGCCGAACCGGGCCAGCACCTCCCAGCTGGGTGCCGCCAGGTGGGAGGGAATGGCCAGCGAGCGCGCCGACTCCTCGATGATCTTGGGGCCGCCCGGATGGATAGCCCATAGATCGATGTCGGATTTGGCTAACCCGTTGTCCCGCAACATCTCGGCGATCACCGGTTCGACACCGGCATAGATGTAGTTCGGCAGGTTCTCGGAGAGCTCGCAGGTGATGCCGTTGTGGTTGATGCCCAGCACGATGCCGTCTTCGGCGTCGTCGAGCAGCTGGCTGAAACTACTGCGGATCACCACTTTGCCGGGCTCGAGTTTCTCGTGGACCTGGCTGGCGCCGATCACCACCGCCGCGCAGCCGTCACCGAACAGGCTGTGGATCACGACGTCGTTGATGTCGTCGGCGAAAACAGCGTTCACCGAACACAATTCGATGCACACCACCAGGGCCTTCATCGCCGGGTGGGACCGCACGTAGTTGGTGGCCGTGCGGATGGCGTTCATGGCGGCCGCGCATCCCATGAAGTTGACCACGACCCGCGAAATTGATCGGGACAGCCCGAGCTGCTTGACGATCGCGGCATCCACGCCCGGAGCGATGAATCCGGTACTGGTGACGAACACCAGCATCCCGATCTCGTCGACTCGGTGCGGAACCCCGGCCAGCGCACGACCGCTCACCTCGACCGCCAGCGGAACCGCATGCCGGTAGAACAGCTCCATCCGCTCCCGGATGGTGGCGGGTTGCCGGCGGAACGCATCGAAGCCTGCGTCGAGCGGGTCGACCGCCATTCGGCGGGTGTCGATCATCGTCTTCTGGTAAATCCGGGAAACTCGTTCGTGCTGTTCGGGATTGGTGAAATAACCGGCAACCCGGACGGCGGCGTCGGACTGCTTGACCGCCTCGGGCGGCGTACCGGTCGCGATGCTTTCGATCACCGCGACCGTGGTCGGCGGTGCCGGCGGCAGCTGGGCAAGATCAACGAGAGGGTCGACTTGCGGGGCGCCGCCCTCGGCTGTGGTGCTCATACCGACCCGATTCCGGCGAAGCCCGAAACCACGTAGCCGGCACTGGCTTTGAGGGCCGCGGGCGACAAGTGCTCGCGGATGAAGCCCCACTTCAGATCTTCGGCCTGGCGGGAGGGCGCCAACAGGTAGGTTCGGCACAGCTTGGGCAGCCGGTCGGTGAGGAAACTCTTCGCCGGAAGCCACTCGACACCGAACTTCGCCGCTTCTTCGCGCAGCACGTCCTCGGTGACGATGTTGGCGAAACCGCTGCGCTGGAACGGCAGCACGTGATGGACCCGGTGCGAACTCAGGCCCGCGGACAAGAAGCAGTCGACATAGCGGTTGCCGATGACGGTCAGGTCATTGGCGTGCTCGACTTGGTCTATCCCCCAGTCGTCGGTGAGCGCCGGCCCATTTGTGAACGGCGGCTCTGAGTCATCCGGGTCCTCGAATTCGTGGCTTGCCACGACCAGGAACGTGCTGACCCACAGTGTCACGACGAATTGCAGTGCCCAGGCCCAGAAGTCGCCGGCGAGCGCGAAGACGACCAGTTCACCGAGCAGCAGCAGGCGCACCCCGGAAGACCCGAGGAAGTGTGGAAACGCGTTGCGCCAGCTTCCGTAGCCCTGTTCGACGCCTACCTTGCGCGTCATGTTCCATACGTCGGCGAGCCGGATGGTCATGCCGGTCAACAGATGGCCGAACTTGTGCAGGGTATGGACGGGAATCCGATACAGCCGCGGCAGCCGCATCATCATCGTGAACACGTTCTTCTTGATGTCCACGTCGCTTTGGGTATAGGGGTGGTGCAGCAAGGTGTGTCCATCGGCGACCACCAGCGCCAGCGCGATGTAGTTCAGATCGAAGGCGTTGGCCAAGGCCCGGTTGAGGCCACGCTGCGCGCGATGCAATGCGTAGTGGCCATATCCGACCAGCGAGCTGCGCAGCAGCACCATCGCAATCACGAAGGCCCACAACGGCATCCACCGCGGTTCGGCCAACCGCACGCCCTGAACCGCGACATAGGCGCAGGCAAGCAGCACGACCACGATGTTGAAAAGCCGGTCCATCCGCTTGATCCGCGCGGCCAGGGCGGGTTCGGCCAGCCGGGCCTTGACCCGGTGCATCAGATCGCTGTCGTCGTCGAAGGCGTACTGCGGGGTGTCGCGCCAACTGTTGAAGCCGTCCTTGAAAAGGAACGGCGGCGCATTGTGTTTCGGGTGAATGTCGCGGGGAGTGGCGTCGCGGCCCAGCGCATACCGCTGCTGCAGAATCCGCTCAACCTTGGCCGGGTCCTTGTGATACGACTGGATGATCGCGGTGATGTCACGGTTCTTGGTTCGCCCGATGAAGAAGGCGCCACCGGGATGCTTTGCGATCCAATCACTTAGGTCGTAGGCACGCCCTTTGTAGACCCACACGTCCGACAGCACGGGCGGCCTGCCCGGGGGCGGGCCAGGGCGCGGGCCTGCCAAAGGTAGGCCACCACGCTCCTGAACTTCAGGGAGGTCGTTAGGCATTCGTGTTTCCTCCAGGTCTGATCGGCTGCACCGATGTTGGGGCCACGGCCTTGGAGAATTCTCAAAGGATTTTCGACGAGAACCGGCCCGCAGACCAACGGCCTTGCGGGCCGGTTCCCAATCGGCTTCTCACGCTTGCGCGTTGCAGTACCTACTAAGGTGTCGGGTTCGGGATCGTCACCGGCGCACCCCAATTCGACAGGGTGATCGTGACGTGCCCCTGGTCCTTGTCGAGGACCATCCGCACCAGATAAGGCTGCGTGGGCGTGGAGCCCCCGGCCTTCACATCGGCGACGTACAAGGTGATCGGGAGCGTTCCCCCGCCCTTGCCGATCTGCGGCACCAAGGGATCGACCACTGCCGCGTCAATGGTCCCGGTCACTTTCACCGTCGCCACGCCGTCGATCGTCTCGCTTCCGGCAGCCTGCGGATTCTGGACTTTGCCGATGACGGCCCCCAAGCCTTTGTCCCGATCGAGAACCACCCCCGGGTCGTAGATCTTCACCGCGGGCCCCACCGAGGTGTAAGCCCCGGACTCGTTCTTGGTGTACATGGTCTTGTTGGTGACCAGGAACTGCTTGGACACCGCGGGGGTCTGCGGCTGCAACCTGATCATGGCGTCGCCGACGGCCTGTCCATTGCCCTCGGGCTGGTTGGTGACGTCGGCGTTGACACTCTCCATCGGGAGTGTGGTGATGTTGGTGGTCTGCAGATTGACGTGAATGGAATGCAGACCCTTGGTCGCCTTCGAGCTGTCCTGCAGGGTCTGCGCGGCCTGCCCCGACGGCGCGCCCGAGGTCGCCGAGGTCGAGCTCGCCGCTGCGGACCCAGAAGTCCCGGTCTGCGAACTCCCGGAAGTTCCAGTCGTCGACTTCTGCCCGCAACCTGAAATGACCGTTGCGATAAGCGCCGCCGCAAACACGATCGCGACGGCTCCCCTGGTCTGGGTTTGGTATGACATTCGTCGGTGGGAGGTGTGCACTTGTGAGATCAAGCCATTCATGGCCAGCCTTTGCTGAGTTATCCAACCGGAGGTATAGGCAGCTGGGCGCCGCCCGCATCGTCGGCATGGACGGAACCGGCTAGCCAGCCCACATCCATGGTCGCGGGTCTCGGTGACTACCCACCCGCACCCTGGTTCACCAGCAACGAACACCGCTAACTGCATGCCGTTGCTCCCACAGCATGTTCCCCAGATCACATTCGCCGGAGAGCGAGACAGTAACACGCGGCCGGTGCCCGAGAAAGCGTTTCTTGCAGGCAGCTAACCTGAACCGGGTGAATCTCGACGGCAATCAGACATCAATTCGCGAGGTGTGCGATGCCGGCCTGCTCGCGGGCGCCCTGACGGTGGTCTGGCAGCGCGGAGAAATCCTGCAGATCAACGAGATCGGCTACCGCGACGTGGACGCGGGTCTGCCGATGACACGGGACACCATCTTCCGGATCGCTTCGATGACCAAGCCGGTCACGGTCGCGGCCGCGATGAGCCTGGTCGACGAGGGCAAGCTGGCGCTGCATGATCCGATCGCACGCTGGGTCCCCGAGCTGGCAGAGGCACCCGTGCTCAATGACCCGCGCGGACCGCTGGACCGCACCCATCCGTTGCGGCGCGCGATCCTGCTCGAGGACCTACTCACCCACACCAGCGGATTGGCCTACGGCTTTTCGGTGTCGGGGCCGATCTCGCAGGCCTACATGCGGCTGCCGTTCGACGACGGTTCGGACGTTTGGCTCGCCGAGCTTGCCGCCCTGCCGCTGGTGCATCAACCCGGCGATCGGGTGACCTACAGTCACGCGATCGACGTGCTGGGGATCATCCTTTCCCGCGTCGAAGGCAAACCGTTCCACCAGGTTCTCGACGAGCGGGTGCTGGGTCCGGCGGGGATGGTCGACACCGCATTCTTCGTGCGGCCCGAGGCCCGCAGCCGTGCCGCGACCATGTACCGCCACGACGAGCACGACCGGTTGCGTCACGACGTGATGGGTCCACCGCACGTCAAGCCGCCGGCATTCTGCAATGCCGGCGGCGGCTTGTGGTCGACTGCCGACGACTATCTGCGGTTCGTGCGCATGCTGCTCGGCGACGGGTCAGTCGACGGTGTTCAGGTCTTGTCGCCGGAGTCGGTTCGGCTGATGCGCACTGACCGGCTGACCGACGAACACAAGCGGCATGACTTTCTTGGATCGCCGTTCTGGGTCGGCCGCGGGTTCGGCTTGAACCTGTCGGTGGTCACCGATCCGGCGAAGTCGGCCCCGCTGTTCGGCCCGGGCGGTGTCGGAACGTTCAGCTGGCCGGGGGCGTATGGGACGTGGTGGCAGGCCGACCCGTCCGCCGACCTGATCCTGCTGTACCTGATTCAGTTCTGTCCGGACCTATCGGTGAATGCGGCCGAGGCGGTCGCCGGCAACCCGGCGCTGGCGAGGCTGCGGACCGCACAGCCGCGGTTCGTCCGCAACACCTATCGCGCGCTCGGGCTGCTGTGAGCCCGACAAGGTGCTCAGATGACTATCGGCGGGCTCCCCACTGATTGGGGAATCCCGCCGACAGCATTAAGCACTGACTACATAGGCAAATTCAGTCAGATTCTTACCCGGCGAGGTCGCCGAGGATGAACGAGATCTCGCAATGGGCCGTCTCCCTCTGCCGAGACGGACCCTGTTGTTCCATCTTCATCACCCTTCCGAATCAATTGATTGATTATTTTTGTCGAATCCCATGGTGCCGGTGTCGCAGGGCGACTGGTATCCCACGGATGGGCGCATTTCGGTCCCTCCGGCGGGAGGACCCAATGTCCCCCGATCGAGGGACATTAGGCTGTGCCGCATGCCCGCCCCCACCGTTCTGATCAGCGGCGCAGGCATTGCCGGGCCCGCTCTGGCGTTCTGGCTCAACCGCAGCGGATATCAGGTGGTGGTGCTCGAGCTCGCCGACGGCATCCGGACCGGCGGCCAAACCGTGGACCTGCGTGGCGCGGGGCGGGTGATCGTCGAGCGGATGGGGCTGCTGGACCGGATGCGCGAGCGCAGCGTGGATCAGCGCGGCATCGCCTGGGTGCGCGAGGACGGAGGACGGACGGCGGAGATGCCCGTTACCGCATTCCATGGCAACGGCGTGGTCAGCCAACTCGAGATCTTGCGCGGCGACCTGGCCGACGTGCTGTATCAGGCCACCGCCGCTGAGGTGGACTACCGGTTCAGCACCCGCATCACCGAGTTGTCGCAGTCGGAAGACGGTGTGCTGGCGACGCTGTCCGACGGCACGACGATGCGCGCCGATCTTGTCGTAGGGGCCGACGGACCCCATTCGGCTGTGCGCCGGCTGGTCTTTGGGCCCGAAGAAGAGTTCGTCCGACCACTGGGCGGCTACCACGCCTGGTTCACCGCTCCCGACGCCGTCGGCCTCGACGGCTGGTTCCTGATGTACCAGGCCCCGGGCGGCCTGAACGCGTCGCTGCGCCCGTCGCACGATCCGGCGATCGCTAAGGCGGGCCTCGCATTTCGGTCCGAACCACTGCAGTACGACCGCGGTGACCTGGACGCCCAGCGTGACCTGCTGGCCGCCCGCTTCGCCGGTGCCGGCTGGCACTGCGAAGCCCTGGTGGCCGCCGCCCGCCAGGCCGACGACTTCTACTTCGACATGTTCGCCCAGGTCCATATGGACGACTGGTCGTCTGGACGGGTCACGCTGGTCGGTGATGCCGGCTATTGCGCGTCGCCGCTGAGCGGCATGGGCACTAGCCTGGCGCTGGTCGGAGCGTATGTATTGGCCGGCGAGCTTTCCAGCGCGCCGCTCTCGGTCGCGCTACAGCGCTATCAGCAGGTGATGCGGCCGTACGTCGACAGATGCCAGCGGCTACCCAACGGCATCGACGGCTATGTCCCGAAATCCGCGACGGATATCCGCATCACGGCGCTGGTGATGAAGTACATGCAGCGCTGGCCGTTTCGGTCGTGGGCCGAGCGCAAATGGTTCACCACCGCCGACGCCGTCGAACTGCCCGACTACCCCGCCGCGGCCATTATTCTGGGAACGGCTGAGACGTTGGGGCCGGATCGGCGGAGGGGTGGATGACAGCTGTACTCGTGTGTCGCACCTGTGGGATCGAACCAGTTGAGAATGCCCGGTTTTGCCACGGTTGTGGCTCACCAATTAGCCAGAACGACACACCGGCCGAGTACAAACAGGTCACCGTGCTGTTCGCGGACGTGGTGCGCTCGATGGACATGGCGATGGCCGTGGGTCCCGAGCGATGGCGCGAGATCATGGCCGAACTCGTCACGCGCTCGGCGGCGGTGGTGCAGCGCTACGGCGGCACCCTCGACCAGTTCACCGGTGACGGCATCATGGCCGTGTTCGGCGCCCCGACCGCTTTGGAAGATCACGCGCTACGGGCGTGCCTGACGGCGCTCGGTGTTCAGGATCAGGCCAAGGACCTTGCCGTCGACATCGCTCGTCGCGACGGCGTCGATCTGCGGTTGCGGGTGGGTCTCAACTCCGGCCAGGTGGTCGCCGGCAAGATCGGTTCAGCTGGGTTGCGTTACACCGCAATTGGCGTGCAGGTCGGGATGGCTCAGCGGATGGAGTCGGTTGCGCCGCCCGGGGCGGTGATGCTCAGTGAGTCGACGGCGCGGCTGGTCGAGGGCGCCGCGGTGCTGGGCGAGCCGCAACTGGTGCGCATCAAGGGCAACGATGAGGGGGTGCCGGCGCGCCAGCTGCTGAGCGTGCCCGGTCGGCTCGAGGGGTCCGGTGGCTCGTATTCGAGGCTGGTGGGTCGCGAGTGGGAAGTGTCGGCGTTGACCGCGATGCTGGATCGCTCGATCGGTGGACGCGGGTCGGTGGTTTCGGTGGCGGGGCCGGCCGGCGTCGGCAAGACCCGGCTCGTCCGAGAGGGCATGCAGCTGGCCAAAAGTCGCGGCGTCGAGGTGTTCACCACCTTCTGCGAATCGCACGCCACCGACGTCTCGTTCCGGGTCCTGGCACGCCTGTTGCGCGCCTTCGGTCATTTGCGGGGTCTCGACGATGAGGCGGCGCGCGCGCAGCTGCGCGCGCAGGTCCCAGACGCCGACCCGCAGGATCTGCTGCTGCTGGACGAATTGCTCGGCATAGCGCAGCCCGGAGTGCAGCTGCCCAAGATCGACCCCGATGCGCGGCGGCGGCGGTTGACCGCGCTGATCAACGCGGCCCAGCTGGCCCGCCGCGAACCCGCGGTCTTTGTGGTCGAGGATGCGCATTGGATCGACGAGGTGAGCGAATCGCTCCTGGTTGACTTGTTCGCAGTGATCCCGCAGACCCGCTCGATGGTGCTGGTGACCTATCGTCCCGACTATCAGGGAGCGCTGGGGCGCGTGGCCGACGCACAGACGATTGCTTTGACGGCACTTAGTGATTCGGAGACCTCGATGCTGGTCGCTGAGCTGCTGGGGACGGATCCGTCGGTGGACCAGATCGGCGCGATCATCACCGAGCATGCGGCCGGCAACCCGTTTTTCGCCGAGGAGATCATCCGCGAGTTCGCCGAACGTGGCGTGCTGGTGGGCCAGCGTGGCAGCTACACCTGCAACACCGACGTCGCCGAGATACGTGTGCCGGCCACAGTGCAGGCGACCATCGCCGCGCGCATCGACCGGCTGGGTCCCGCGGCCAAGCAAACCCTTAGCGCGGCGGCGGTCATCGGGCCTCGTTTCAGCGCCGATCTGCTGAGCAGCCTCGGCATCGACGCATCGGTCGAAGAGCTGGTTGCCGCGGAGCTCGTCGACCAGGTGCGGTTCACTCCCCGCGCCGAATATGCGTTCCGGCACAACCTGATTCACGCGGTGGCCTACGAATCACAACTGAAATCCGATCGCGCCGCGATGCATCGGCGGCTCGCTTCGGCGATTGAAGCACGCGAGCCACAATTGGCCGATCAGAACGCTGCGCTGATCGCCGAGCATCTCGAGGTCGCCGGTGATTTGGAGGTTGCCTACGGCTGGCACATGCGCGCCGCGGCGTGGGCGGCCAGGCGCGACATCACCGCGGCGCGATTGAGCTGGGAACGCGCCATCCGGATCGCCGACGCCTTGCCCATCGAACATCCAAACCTGGCAGCGATCCGCATTGCCCCGCGAACGATGCTGTGCGGGCTGGCCTTTGTCGCCCGCGCGGACGTCGCCGGCGCTCGGCTCGACGAATTGCGCCAGTTGTGCACCACCGCCGCGGACAAGCCGTCGCTTGCCATCGGCATGTCAGGGCTGGTGATGCATCACGCGTATCAGGCCCGAACACGCGAAGCCGCCCGGCTGGGGTCCGAAGCCATGGCGCTCATCGAGTCGATCGGCGATCCGAACTTGACGGTCGGGCTGTCCTTCGCGGGCATCTACGCCAAAGCTATGAACAACGAGTGGGGTGACACGCTGCGGTGGTCACAGCGGGTCATCGAGCTGGCCGACGGCAATCCATCCAAAGGCAAAGTCATCTTCGGCTCGCCGTTGGCCCTTGCCCTCACCACCCGCGCAATCGCCCGGTATTGGCTGGGCCAGTCAGACTGGCGCGATGACTTGCAGCACGCCCTGAGCATGGCCCGCCGCGCCGACCACATGTCCTACGCCACGGTGGTCAGCTACGTCTATTTCATGGGCATACCGGCTGGAGCCTTGAAGGCCGACGATGACGCGTTGCGCGAGATCGAAGATGCCCTGCAGATTGCCGAACGATCCAGCGACGACCTTGCGTTGGCGTTCGCGCGGATGACGCTGGGTGTCGCGTTGGCCGAACGACCGACCGAGGCGGAACGTCAACGCGGACAAGCGGTTTTGACCGAGGTCGCCGAAACCTTCCAGCGCCGCGGACACAACCTGGGTGAATTACCGCTGGTGAATGTCTACCTGGCGCGGGAGCTGGCTCGCGGCGGAGATCTCGACGGGGCCATACCGTTGATGCGCGCCGCCGTCGAGAAGCTGACCCCCGACGGACAACTGCTGGCCTGGGCGGTGCCGGCAATCGGCGTGCTGGTGGACACGCTGCTCGAACGCGGGGGCGAGGACGACGTGGCCGAAGCCCGCACCATGATCGAGCGGCTGGCGGCAGTACCCACCGACAACGGTCTGGGTGTGCGCGACATCCTGATCCTGCGACTGAGCGCGCTGCACGCACGGGCGCAGGGCGAGGCCGCAACCTACGCAACTCTGCGCGATCGCTACCGCGAGCTGGCGGCATCGCAGGGGCTCGACGGGCACATCGCCTGGGCACAAGCGATGCCATGAACTCCCCCGCCGACTCTCGGGCAAAACGCCGGGGCGGGGCCGATGACGCGGATACCATGTCCTGACGCGCCAGGCGACGGTGCAACGCTGACGTGACCAGAGACAGCCCAACGCTAGCCAGAAATAGCGCAGAGGTAGCCCAGAGGTAGCCCAGAGGTAGCGATGTCGTTTGTGGTGGCGGTACCGGAGGCGTTGACGGTGACGGCAACCGACTTCGCCGGCATCGGTTCGGCACTTGCGGTGGCCAACGCTGCGGCGGCGGCTCCCACCGCACGGGTGCTGGCCGCGGGTGCTGATGAAGTGTCGGCGACGATCGCGGCTGTCTTTTCCAACCACGTGGGGCGGGCGGCAACGCGGGCCTGATCGGAAACGGCGGTGTCGGCGGGCTCGGTGGCGCTGGCCGCCAATTCGGCCCGATCGGCGGACTCGGAGGCAACGGCGGCGCCGGCGGTAACGGCGGCTGGCTGTACGGCGCCGGCGGCGCCGGCGGGGCCGGCGGGGCCGGCAGTGACGGCTTCGATTTCGGCGGGGACGGCGGGATCGGCGGCAACGGTGGCAGCAGCCGGCTGATCGGCGATGGCGGGCACGGCGGACACGGCGGGCGTGGCGGGACCGGTGGCCTGGCGTCCGGCGCCGCTGGGGCCGGCGGTGCCGGCGGCAGCGGCGGACAGTTGTTCGGCGAGGCCGGCGCCAACGGGGTGTCCTAGCCCGTTACCAGCCTCTTACTTGCCCCTGACGCCAGGCTTCACGAATCCTCGGCTGTAACCCCCACCACGCCGTTGCCGGCCAATGCCAACGCGTCGGCTGGTACCTCAAAGTCCGGCAGCGCGTCGCCGGCCGCTGCGGCGACGGCGTTGCGGGCCGCCTCCATTCGCTTCAGTGCTTCCTGGGTGAACACCGATAATCCGAGTTCGTGGTTGTACCCGTGGATCTCTTTGACGTCGAGCTGGGCCAGGAAGTAGATGATCTCCTTGGAAACCACCTGACCCGGCACCAGCACCGGGAAGCCCGGCGGGTAGGGCACCACGAACGTGGTGGATACCAACGTCTTTCCCTCGGCAATGCGTCGCCCGGCCGTGCCGATCAACACGTATTCGCGGTCCTTCTCCTCGTATCCGGCGTAGAAAGCGGTCCGGGTGTCGCCGTACACGCTGTTGTCGTCGGGACGGAAGGCCACATCGAACTCGCTGAAGTCCGGCAGGTGCGGCAGGTCCTCGGTGATCTCCTCGACGCGGCGCTGATGCAGCGCCCAGTCGGCCGCGCTGGCCGCCTGCTTTTCCCGGTCGAAGTCGGTGGCCACCCGCCGCAGCACGTCGAGCAGATGATGCACGCTTGACCAGGTGACCCCGATGGTGAAGATCAGCAGCACGCTGTTGATCGACGTCTTGTTGATCTGAATGCCGAACCGGTCCATCAGGATCTTCTCGCGAAAGTCGTACCCGTTCATACCGGTGTTGCCGAGGAACAGCGTGACCCGGGTCGGATCCAGCACGAATTGATCGGATCGCCAGGCCTCATTCCACTCGTCCAGCGCGCCTTGCCGGACCTGACGATAGGAGCTGACAGCGGACGCCCGATACTCCTCGGGCACCAGGTCGGACTCGTCGAGGATGCGGAACCACTTGCTGATCAGCCGGTCCTTGCGGACCCGGTGCCGAAACACCAGTGCCATGTCGTAGACCTGCCGGACCAGTTGGAAGCCCTCGATGTCGACCTGCCGGCGGGCCAGGTCCAGCGAGGCGAGCAGTTGCTGGTTCGGCGACGTGGAGGTGTGCGTCAGGAACGCCTCACCGAAGGCATCGCGAGCGCGGGCGTTGAAATCCTGGTCGCGCACATGAATCATCGACGCCTGCCGGAAAGCCGACAAAGACTTGTGGGTGGAATGCGTGGCATACACCCGCACCCGCGCTTGTTCGGGATCCGGCAGTAGCCGGTGGTTGACCCACTCCGAGCGGGGAATCCCCTCCATCGACTCGCGCCAATCCCGGTATTCCGCAGCGTATTCCGGCGACGCCAGCATCTGCTCGAGGCGCTCGGCCGACACCATGGCGGTGCGCTGCCGGGCCCACGGCACGGCGGTGGCGAAGGCGTACCAGGCCTCGTCCCACAGGAAGCAGATGTCCGGCTTGATAGCCAGCACCTCCTCCATCACCCGCCGGGGGTTGTAGACGACACCGTCGAAAATGCAGTTGGTGAGCAACAACATCCGCACTTTGTCCAGCTGCCCGGCCGCCTCGAGATCCAATAGCGCCTTCTTGATCGTGGATAGCGGCACCGCCCCGTAGATCGCGAACTGCGGTAGCGGGTAGGACTCCAGATAGCGCGGGTACGCGCCGGCCAGCACCAGGCCATAGTGGTGCGATTTGTGGCAGTTGCGGTCGATGAGCACGATGTCGCCGGGCCGCGTCAGCGACTGAACGACGATCTTGTTGGCCGTTGATGTCCCGTTGGTGACGAAGTAGGTGTGGTTGGCGTTCCAGGTCACCGCGGCCTTGTCCATCGCCTTCTTGATGTTGCCGTGCGGGTCCAGCAGCGAGTCCAATCCGCCTGAGGTGGTTGAGGTTTCGGCCATGAAGATGTTGCGGCCGTAGAACTCGCCCATGTCCTGCAACGACTTCGAGTTGAAGATGCTGGCGCCGCGCGCGACGGGAAGGGCGTGGAATTGGCCCACCGGCGCGGCCGCGTAGGCGCGCAGGGCGTCGAAAAAAGGTGTGGAAAAACGGTTTCGAAGGCCGGCGATCACCGTGCTGTGCAGGTCGGTGACGTCGTTGAGGCGATAGAAGGTGCGGTCGTAGACGTCGGGGTCGTCGTCGTTGCCCGCGGCGATCGACTCGTCGGTGAGCAAGTAGAGGTCGATGTGCGGCCGCAGCTCTCGGATCCATTCGCCGCATTCGATCCAGTCGTGCGCACGGTCGGACACCTGAGCCTCATCATTGTGCCCGAGCAGGGTGTTCATCAGCGGCACCCGGTCCCGGGATCGCAGCGGCAGGTCGTGACGAATGATCGCGGCCTGGATCTCACCGTTGAGCGCCACCGCGGTGATGGCGTCCTCGACGCTGGGGGCCACCAGGATCTCGAACTGGATGTCGTCGGCCGGATTACGCAACTCGCGCAGGCACTCGACCAGGCTCTCCGGGGCGGTGGGCGGCGCGTCGTCGGCCAGCAGCACGGTGTAGAACTGCTGCTGCTTGGCCTGAGCCACCAGCTCCTGGTCGGCCAGCGGGGCCGAAGTGTCGAACAGCGCTGTGCGATCGCCGTATTCGGACAGCAGCCGCACCGCCAACGACACCTCTTCGGTGAGCCGCACCGTGGACAGGCTATCCAAGTGGGCGCGGAAGATCGCCAGGTTCTCGGCCCCGGGGTACAGCCAATAGCGCTCGTACGCCCCGATGCGGTCCATCAGGCGTTTCACCTTGGCCAGGTCGTGGGTCTTGTCCAAGCCGGCGAGGTCGACCTCGGCGAGATGACGGCAGGCGTCGTCAAGCTGATTCCAGGTATCGATGCGCGTGTAAGACGGGTTGGCCACTGCCGCAAGAGCGGACACCCGCAACCGTCGCGGATGGGCGCTGTCTCGATTCATGTCGTCACCTGTTCTCTTGGTGCGAGTCGCCGTCAATGCAGCTCGTAATTATCGCGCGCAACACGGAAATAATGGCCGGTGCCGGTATCGGTGCAGGTAACACCGGACGGTTGACTCTGGCAGGTTATCGAGCCGACCGACTGGGCCTGGCCGTACTGCAGCACCGGAAATCCGGGGCCCTGCACGGTGTCGCTGTGACAGGACATATGAGCCGGGGCTCCCTGGCGCAAGGTGAAGCGATCCCCCCAGGCGCCCATGCAAGGCGTCGGGCGCGGCGGCGCCACCCAGGTGTGGTCGCGAATCTCGCAGTCGGCGAAGGCGGTGGTATTCGACATCCCGATGCCACAGTAGATGTTCCCCGACGGCTCCTGGAAGGACTCGTAGGAATCCGCGCGCGCGTGAGCCGCCAACGCCACCGCGGCCAGTGTCACGGAGACTGCCACGGGGGCTGTGGGTTTCATAGTGTGCCGCTTTCGTCCAATCGCGGGTCTGACCGCAGCCATTCTGTCTCCCCCGCGGTCAGTGCGCGGTCAAAGCTGGCGGTTTGCCGCCTGGGGGCCATTACGCTGACGACCGAACGCCGGGGCCGAAGGTGACAGGGAGATCGATGGCGCGGACCGTATTGCCGCTTTGGCTGCTGCTGACCGCGGCGGTTTTCCTCGCGGTTCTGATCGCGGTGGGCTGGCAACGACTGGCCACCCGCACCCTGTCTGAAGTCAACGACAGACACAACTCGAACATGGCGCCGTTCATCACCGTTGTCGGACTTGTCTACAGCGCCCTGCTCGGATTCACCGTGGTCTTCGCCTGGCAGCAGTTCTCTGCCACCGGAGTTGTCGTCTCTCACGAAGCGTCCACGCTGACCACGCTGTATCGGCAGACGGCTGCCATGCCGGAACCGGAGCGAACCGAGGTGCGCATGCAGTTGCGGAAGTACGCGGGCGCAGTGGTGAACTCGGAATGGGAAGTGCAGAGCGGCGGCGGCACCGACGAGGGCGCAAGGTTCGCGATCACCGAAATGTACGCCATTATCGGCAATCAGCCGCCCGGCGTGGTATCCAGCCCGATCCAGTCGGCATTTCTCAGCCAGCTGACGGTCTTGGCTACTGACCGCACCACGCGAATCCTCGATGCCCGCTCGCGCATACCCGCAGTGATGTGGTTGGGACTGATGTTCGGCGGCATCGTGATCGTGGCGCTCGCGGGCTTCCTGCGTCTGGGGAGCACCCTCGGTCATGCAATTCTGTCCAGCTCGATCGCAGTTCTACTCACCCTGCTGATGTGCATCGCGTACTCGTTCGACCATCCCTTTGCCAACGAACTGGGCATCACCCCGGCGCCGTTCTACCACGCGATGCAGGTTTTCGACGCGATCGACAAGGAGATATAGCGCGGATTTGCGTCTTACCGCGCTGCGTAGGGGACCGCGTTGAGCAGTGTCACCAGTAGGTGGGTGCCGTCCGGGATCGAGTAGATCCGTTGCTCACCCACGCGTGCGCCGGCGATGGCGCGCCCGAGCGGCGACGCCATGGAGTAGACCTTGAGTTCGGCGCCTTCGGAGCCGCGCCGGCCGAGCAGGAACGTCTCGGTTTCCCCGATGGCGTCGTAGCGAATCGTAAGGACCATGCCGGGTTCGGCCATATAGTCCCGTCGTGTCGTCCTGCCCGGTTCGGTTGTAGTCATCGTGCGCTCCTCACATCATTGGAAAAATGCCGTCAGGGACGGGCCTGGGCCTGGCAACCGTCCCTGACGACTCGCCTGGGCCTTGTTCGGGCAAGGCCGGGAAAGCTCAGTGTCCGAAACTCCTATAGCCGTTTACCGACAGCGTTAATCGGCTGTCACGCAGGCGCTCGACGACCGCCCAGGCACCGGCCAGCAACACCGCCGCCACCGCGCCGACGCTCAGCCACGTTGACAACGCGGCCGCTACCGCCTCGTCCAGGGCCGTGCGGTGCGGCAGTCCGACGTGGTAACCGTTCTCGTCGACCCAAATATCAACGGAATCACCGGCTTTCACTCCGCGGGTGGCCGAAACCACGCCTTCGTGTACGGCTCCGTCGGCAACCCACCGGGCAGCCACGTCGACGGTCTGCGGATCGCCCAATTCCCGATGGGTGGCCTTGTCGCTGGTGATAACCGCCGTGACGGCGTGACGATTCTGGGCTTGGTCGCTGTAGAAGCGGCTGCGCGAATCGTGCACTGTGCTGCCCACCGTTACGGCCAGCGGGATGCCGATCAGCACGACGACGGCCACCCAAAGCGCGATCAGCACCTCGAAGCCGTCGCTGGTGCGTAAGCGGCGACGATGGGGACGCGGGGTGCTCATCGAACTTCCTTCGGCAGGTGGCCATCTGGTGACACCTCCAGGGTGGCGTCAAGGACGGCCGCATGCGTTGCCGGAGTCGGACAATGCGACCCTCGCGGTTTGTCGGATTACGACAGCGCGGTGGGTCCGTCCGGCTCGGTGGCGGCCAACTCGATCGTCATCGCCAATCGCTTCGTGGCGTCGTCGAGCGCCAGATTGGTGATCTCGGCCATCTTGCGCAGCCGGTAACGCACGGTGTTCTCGTGTAACCCCAGCCGCTCGCCGGCCTGCACCAAGTCGCCCTGGGCTTCCAGCCAGGCCTGGAGCGTGGCTACATAGTCGGTCGAGTGGGCCCGGTCGTGGCGGCGCAGCTCGGCCACGGGTCCCCGCTCCGGCGACCGTCCGGCGCGCGCCGCGGTGCGCAGTCGCTGCAACAGAATGTCGGCCCACGACTCGTCGTAGGCCGGCGGCGTACCAGTGCCGCCGGATAGCTCGTGCAAGGCCAGACATTCGTCGGCCTCGTGGCGTGCCGCGACCAGCTCAGCGACTTCGGCGGGTCCGCTGATGCCCGCCGCAACCCGCACTCGCTCGGGCAGAGCCGCCCGCAGGTCGTTCACCCAGCTGCGTGCCGTCGTCGCCTGCTCGCTGGGCAACACGGTGTAGACGGTGTTGCCCGCCAACGCGCTGCGTCCGGGCCGGGACCAGCCGAAACCGGTGGTGGCGCGTTCGAACGCCAGCAGCAGGGCGGCGTCGCGCTCGGCGCCGACAAAGGCCTGCAGCGCGATGACCCGCAGCGGGTTACGCGGCAGCCCCAGCCTGCTGGCCACCGTGGCGGCGTCGAGGGTCCCTTCCAGCAATTGGATGACCAATTCCGATTCGACCTGGCGCTCCAGATCTGCGCTGGCTCGCGAACGCAGTAGATGCAGGGCCACCGTGTGCGCGCCGTCGGTCAAGGCGGCCCGGTGTGCGCCCTGCAACGGATCCGGGCAGGCCACCCACACCGATCCCAGGATCTCGCGACCCGAGCGGACCGCGACCACCATGCGTCCGGTCAGGCCCTGTTCGTGGTCGGGGGCGACGAACAGCGGATCGTCGGAGTCCGCCAGATGCGCGAACACCCCGTGCGTTTCCAGCGCCACGCGCAGCCGCTCGGGTGTCTGACGCTCCAGAATCGTCGCCACCCGCGCCGGGTCGGCGTGCTGCTGAGGCTGCGAGTACGCCAATACCCGCAATTCCCGGTCCTCGATGGTGACGTCACCGCCGGTCGACTCGGCCAGACTGTCGGCCAGCGCGAACAAGTCGGTGGGGCCGCGACCGGATTCGGTTTCCCGGCCCTCCAGCACCAGCCCGTAGACCACCGCGGCAACTTCACTCCACGACACCGATTCCTCGAGCACCAGCACGGCTCTCGCGTCGACGTCACCGTCGAATGGTTGCCCGCAGGTACGCGTCAGCACCACCACGGCGTGGGCCGACGCCGCCCACTGCACCGCTTCGGCCACCGACCCGGCACCGATGGCCAGCAGCACGTCACCGATCTGGGAACCGATCTGGGAACCGGTCTGGGCGCGATCGCCGGCCGCTTCGTGGATCACCACACTGCGCAGTTCGGTGGACCTGGGCAACTCCGACCACCGCAGCCGAACCCCGTAACCACCGAGCACGTTGACCAAGCGATCCAGGGTGATCACGAGCGGAGTCCGGGTCAGCCGTCCAGCTCGTCGTCGCTGTCCACGATTTGTCCCTTACCGCGGCTGCTTTCCATCCAGCGCATCACCGGCAGTTGGGGAAATTGCGGCAGGTCCCAGCGGCGCGACGGCAGCTCGGTGACATCGCCGAGTGAGCGCACCACGGCTTGGGTCAGGCCCATGATGGCGGCCATCACCGGCAACAACGGCTGCAGCGGCTTGGCCGCGGTGCGAACCGTGCTGATCCGGCGGGCCAGGATGAGTCGCTGGACCGAGTGATACAGCCAGGCGCCCACCCCCAGGGCGTAGATGGACAGCGCCGACGCAACGATGGCCCAGTCCATCGCGGCGCAGACGACGGCGCCGAATACCACCGCGGCGGCCAGCCAGGCCGCCACGACGACGCGCAATTCCAGCCGGGTCATGACGAACCGCCCCGGACTGCTTGGGCGGCGGCGCGGATTTGTGGCGTGACCAGCATGACCTGGCCGAGGACGCCGTTGACGAAGCCGGGCGAGTCGTCGGTGGACAGCTCCTTGGCCAGCTCGACGGCCTCGTCCACGGCGACCGGCTCGGGTACGTCCTCGGCGTACAGCAGCTCCCAAACCGCCACGCGCAGAATCGCACGATCCACCGCCGGCAACCGGTCCAGGGCCCAGCCCTGCAGATGAGTGGTGATCAAGTCGTCGACGTGGGCGGCGTGTTCGCTGACGCCACAAGCCACCGCGGCCGTATAGGGGTGCAGCGCCGCCACGTCCGGGTTGGCCTTGGCCAGCGCGGTCCGGGCCTCGACAACCGCGGCCGGGCTCATGCCGCGGGCCTCAGCCTCGAACAGCAGGTCGACCGCTCGCTTGCGGGCCTGATGGCGTCCTTTAACCGGCTTCGACATACTCAGGCGTTGACCCTGCCCAAATAGCTGCCGTCGCGGGTGTCCACCTTGAGCTTGTCGCCTGTGTTGATGAACAACGGCACCTGAATTTCGGCGCCGGTTTCCACGGTGGCGGGTTTGGTGCCCGCACTGGACCGGTCGCCCTGCAAACCGGGCTCGGTGTGCGAGACCACGAGTTCGACCGACACCGGCAGCTCGATGTACAGCGGCGCGCCGTTGTGGAAGGCCACCTGCACCGGCAGGCTCTCCAGCAGGAACCGTGCGTCGTCGCCGACCAGCGACTCGGGAAGATGGTGCTGCTCGTAATCCTGGCTGTCCATGAACACGAAATCCGAGCCGTCGCGGTACAGGTAGGTGGTGTCGCGCCGGTCGACCGTGGCGGTTTCCACCTTCACCCCGGCGTTGTAGGTCTTGTCGACGACCTTGCCCGACAGCACGTTCTTGAGTTTGGTGCGCACGAAGGCCGGTCCCTTGCCTGGCTTGACGTGCTGGAACTCGGTGATCGTCCACAGCTGCCCGTCGATAACCAGGACAAGTCCGTTCTTGAAGTCAGCAGTGGTCGCCACGGTCGGTGAATCTCCTACAGGATGGCCAGTTCCTTGGGGAACCGGGTCAACAATTCCGGCTTAGCGCCGGCGGTTTCGGGTGTTTCTCGCGTCCCAGTGGCCACTACCAGGGTGTCTTCGATGCGCACACCGCCGCGGCCAGGTAAATAGACGCCGGGCTCCACGGTCACTACGGAACCCGCAAGCAGTGTACCGGCGGATGTCGCTCCGATGCCCGGCGCTTCGTGAATCTGCAGGCCAACGCCGTGTCCCAAACCATGGCCGAAGTGGTCGCCGTAGCCCGCGTCGACGATCATCTGACGCGCCGCGGCGTCGACGTCGCGTAGGTTGGCTCCCGGCCTTAAGGCCTCCCGGCCAGCTTTTTGGGCTTCGGAAACCAGCTGGTAGATCTCACGCTGCCAGTCGGCCGGCGAGCCGAGGACGAAAGTGCGGGTCATATCGGAGTGGTAGCCGGCCACCAGCGCGCCGAAGTCGATCTTGACGAAGTCACCCTTGGCCAGCACGGCGTCGGTGGGCCGGTGATGCGGAATCGCCGAGTTGGCGCCTGCGGCCACGATCGTCTCGAACGAGATCGTGTCCGCGCCATGGTCGAGCATCAGGCTCTCCAGCTCGCGGCCCACCTCCTTTTCGGTTCGGCCCGGTCGCAGTCCCCCACGCTGCACCAGATCGGCCAGCGCGGCGTCGGCCGCTTCGCAGGCCAGCCGCAACAAGGCCAGCTCACCGGCGTCTTTGACCTCGCGCAAGCCCTCCACGATCCCGGATGCCCGCACCAGCTCCGTGTCGTGGCCCTCCACCGCGCCCGTCAGCGCATCCAGTCCGTCGACGGTCACGACGTGACTTTCAAAGCCCAGCTTCTGTACACCGGCCGTCGCGGCCCGGGCGGTCAGATGGCGACCCAGTGCCCGCTCGATGGCCACCTCGAGATCAGGTGCTTGCTGTGCGGCCTGCGTGCGGTACCGGCCGTCGGTGGCCAGCACGGCGTCGCATTCGCTGTCGGGGTTGGCGAAAACCAGCAACGCGCCGTTTGATCCACTGAAACCGGATAGATATCGCACATTTATCAGGTCCGTGACCAGCATCGCATCCAGTCCGGCTGCGGCAATTTGGGCTCTGAGCTTGTGTCGACGCTGGGAATGTGTCACGACCCTTGACGGTACTCGCTAGGCTGAACCCCCATGAGGAACTGGATGGTGCGCGGGTTGGCCTTTGCCGCCGCGATGGTGATTGTCCGCCTGTTCCAGGGGGCGTTGATCAATGCATGGCAGACGCAGTCGGCACTGATCAGCATTGTGCTACTGGTTCTCTTCATCATCGGTGTGTCGATATGGGGAGTGCTCGACGGCCGCGCCGACGCCAGGGCCAATCCGGACCCCGACCGCCGCGAAGACCTCGCAATGACCTGGCTGCTCGGCGGTCTGCTGGCCGGCGTGCTCAGCGGGGCGGTGGCCTGGATCATCGCCCTTTTCTACAAAGGCATCTACACCGGCGGCCTGATCAACGAGATCACCACGTTCGCGGCCTTCACCGCGCTGCTCGTGTTCCTGTTCGGAATCGTCGGCGTGGCTATCGGCCGGTGGCGGGTAGACCGCAGCGCTCCGCCGGCCGAGAAGCACGAAGGAGCCGGCAGATCTGAGGAGCGCGCCGACACCGACGTGTTCACCGCCGTTCGCGGCGACGACAGCCCTACCGGCGAGATCCCCAAGGGCGCAGCCCAGACCGAGGAACGCACCTCATCGGTGGCCACGGCCGAACGTGAGGCACCCACCGAGACGATCCCGACGACCGACAGCGATGCGAAGACCGAAGTCATCCACACCACCGACAGCGACGCGAAAACCGAGGTCATTCACACCGACACCGGCAAGACGGAGCCGACCAAGAAGCCGGACAAGAAGGACTAGCGGCCGGCCAGGTAGCGCAAGGCCAGCAGATAGCCCTGGATTCCCAGCCCGACGATGACGCCGGTCGCGATCGGGCTCAGGTAGGAATGGCGCCGAAACTCTTCGCGCGCATGCACATTGGAAATATGCACCTCGATCAAGGTGTCCAGTTCGGCGCATGCATCGCGCAACGCCACCGAGGTGTGGGTCAGACCGCCGGCATTGAGGATCACCGGTTCGCCGGCGTCGGCCGCCCGGTGAATCCACTCCAGCAGCTGGGCTTCGCTATCGCTTTGCCGCACAACGGCTTTGAGCCCCAGCTCGACGGCCTCGCGCTCGATCAGGGCAACCAGCTCGTCGTGGGTGGTGCTGCCGTAGACGGCGGGCTCGCGCTGACCCAGCCGACCCAGGTTGGGGCCGTTGATGACGTTCACGTTCATGGTGCGCACACTCCCGCGTAAGCGGTGACCAACAGCCCGGGGTCCGGACCCACCAGCCGGCCGGGTTTGGCCAGCCCGTCGAGAACCACGAACCGCAACACCCCTGCCCGGGTCTTCTTGTCCCCTGCCATGTATTCCAGCAGCTGCGGCAATGCGTCGGGGTCGTAGCTGACCGGCAGGCCCAGCGAGGTGAGGATGGCGCGGTGGCGCGCCGCAGTGGCGTCGTCGAGCCGGCCGGTGAGCCGCGCGAGCTCGGCCGCGAAGACCAGGCCCACTGAGACCGCGGCGCCGTGCCGCCACTCGTAGTGCTCTCGGCGTTCGATCGCATGCGCCAAAGTGTGGCCGTAGTTGAGGATTTCGCGCAGTTCGGATTCCTTCTCGTCGGCGGCCACCACCTGCGCCTTGACGGCGATCGCGCGCCGGATCAGCTCCGGCATGACGTCGCCCTTGGGATCAAGCGCGGCTTGCGGATCGGCTTCGATGAGGTCCAGGATCACCGGGTCGGCGATGAACCCGGCCTTGACCACTTCGGCCATTCCGCAAGCGATTTCGTTGTGCGGCAACGTCTCCAGCGTCGCCAGGTCCACCAGGACCGCCAGCGGCTGGTGAAACGCGCCGACCAGATTCTTGCCGGCATCGGTGTTGATGCCGGTCTTGCCGCCGATGGCCGCGTCGACCATCCCCAGCAGCGTAGTCGGCACATGCACGATCGACACCCCGCGCAGCCAGGTGGCCGCGGCGAACCCTGCAACATCGGTGGCCGCTCCCCCGCCAAGGCTGACCAGCGCGTCTTTGCGGCCAATTCCGATGCGGCCCAACACTTCCCAGATGAAGCCCACGACCGGCAGGTCTTTGCCGGCCTCGGCATCGGGTATTTCGATACGGTGTGCGTCAACGCCCTTGTCCGCCAGGCGACTTCGAATGGCCTCGGCGGTCTGCGCCAGCACCGGTTGATACAGGATGGCGACCTTATGCCGTCCGGACAGCAACTCGTCCAGCTCGTTGAGCAGTCCGGTGCCGATCACCACCGGGTACGGCGGGTCGACGGCCACCTGCACGGTGACCGGTTCGGGGATCTGGGTCATGTGGCGGCCTGAGTCTGACTGGGCACCTGCAGCCGCGACATGATGTAGCGGACCACCGCTCCGGGGTTGCGACGGTTGGTGTCCACCCGGATGCTGGCCACCCGCCGGTAAAGGGGCGCCCGTTTGGCCATCAAATCCCGGTATTTCGCAGCACGGTTGGGGCCGGCCAGCAGCGGCCGCACAGTGTTGCCGCCAGTGCGGCGAACCCCTTCGGCCGCACTGATTTCCAGGTAGACGACGGTGTGGCCGGCCAGCGCCGCACACACCCCGGGGCTGGTGACCGCGCCGCCGCCGAGCGACAGCACACCGTCGTGGTTGGCCAAGGCGGCGCGCACCACTTCCTCCTCAATCCGTCGGAACTCCTGCTCGCCGTCGGCGGCGAAGATGTCGGCGATGCTTCGGCCGGTCTGCTCCTCGATCGCCATGTCGGTGTCGAGCAGGCTGACCCCGAGCGCCTTGGCCAGCCGGCGTCCGATGGTGGACTTGCCGGAGCCCGGCAGGCCGACGAGTACCGCCTTGGGTGCCATTAGCCCGATGCCCGCGCGGCCGGGGATTCCCGGTCGGTGACGGTGCGCTGGTAGGACTCGATGTTGCGGCGGGTCTCGGCCAGCGAATCACCGCCGAACTTCTCCAGCACCGCGCGGGCCAGCACCAGCGCCACCATGGTTTCGGCCACGACTCCGGCGGCCGGGACCGCGCACACGTCCGAGCGCTGGTGGATGGCGACGGCTTCGTCGCCGGTCGACATGTCGACGGTGGCCAGCGCCCGCGGCACCGTCGAGATGGGCTTCATCGCCGCGCGCACCCGCAGCGCCTGCCCGTTGGTCATGCCGCCTTCGAGTCCGCCGGCCCGATTGGTGGAGCGCACCACACCGTCGGGACCGGGATACATCTCGTCATGGGCCTGGCTGCCGCGGCGCCGCGCGGTCTGGAATCCGTCGCCGATCTCTACACCTTTGATGGCCTGGATGCCCATGACCGCGGCAGCCAGCTGGCTGTCTAGCCGGTTGTCGCCGCTGGTGAACGAACCCAGTCCGACCGGCAGGCCCACAGCCACCACCTCGACCACACCGCCCAGGGTGTCGCCGTCCTTCTTGGCGGCTTCGATCTCGGTAATCATGGCCTGTTCAGCCTGCTCGTCGAATGCGCGAACGGGGCTGGCGTCGATCTTCGGTAGATCCTCGGCTCGCGGCGGCGGCCCTTCATACGGTGCCGACGCGCCGATCGAGATCACGTGGGACAACACCTCGACACCGAGGGCTTGACGCAGGAACGCGCGGGCCACCGTTCCCGCGGCAACCCGGGCTGCGGTCTCCCGGGCGCTGGCGCGCTCCAGCACCGGGCGGGCGTCGTCGAAGCCGAACTTGAGCATGCCGGCGTAGTCGGCGTGGCCGGGCCGCGGCCGGGTCAGCGGCTCGTTGCGCGCGCTGTTTTCCAGCTCTGTGGGGTCGACCGGATCCGCGGCCATGACGGTCTCCCACTTAGGCCATTCGGTGTTGCCGATCTCGATGGCGATGGGGCCGCCCAGGGTGCTGCCGTGCCGTACCCCGGCCAGCACGGTCACCGCGTCCCGCTCGAACTTCATTCGTGCGCCGCGGCCATAGCCCAGCCGGCGGCGGGCCAACTGATCGGCGATCTCGCTAGAGGTGACTTCCACGCCGGCGACCATGCCCTCAACCACGGCGACCAGCGCTCGGCCATGGGACTCCCCGGCAGTGATCCAGCGCAACACCCGAACATCTTCCCACGAACCCGGAGTTGACCTCGCCGATGCCCCGTGGCCTGCGATTCAAGGTCTATTTCACTTTTATAACAGCCGCGCCTGCAACTTCTTGACCAATCTATTTCCATGCGTTGACGGGAGAGGTCTCATGGCGCTTGTGCTTGTGACGCCGGCTGTGTTGGCGGCGGCGGCGGGCGATGTGGCAGGCATCGGCTCATCTATCAGCGCGGCCAACAGCGCGGCGGCCGCCCAGACCACGGGCCTACTCGCGGCTGCTCAGGACGAGGTGTCTGCAGCGATCGCATCGCTGTTCTCCGGCCACGCCCAGGAATATCAAGCGCTCAGCGCACAGGTGGAGGCGTTCCAGGCGCAGTTCGTGCAGGCATTGAACGGCGCGGCCGGAGCCTACGCATCGGCCGAGGCGGCCAATGCTTCCCCGATGCAGGCGCTGGCGGCGGCGGCGAATGCGCCCACTCAGGCATTGTTCGGCCGCCCGCTGGTGGGTAACGGCGCCAACGGGAGCGCGCCCGGTCAGGCCGGGGCGCCCGGCGGCCTGTTGTACGGCAACGGCGGCAACGGCGCCCCGGGCGTCACCGCGGGAACGCGCGGGGGCGCCGGCGGTGCTGCGGGGCTGATCGGTAACGGCGGCAACGGCGGCGCCGGCGGCGCGGGCGCCGCCGGTGGCGCCGGCGGTCGCGGCGGCTCATTCATGGGCAACGGCGGCGCCGGAGGCGCAGGTGGGGCTGCTACATCGTTCAACATGATGGGCGGCCGGGGCGGCGATGGTGGTGCTGCGGGACTGCACGGCAACGGCGGGGCCGGCGGTCAGGGCGGGGCCGGAGCGGCCGGCGCGGCCGGCAGTTCGGCGACGATCGCCGGCGGGTCAGGCCATGACGGCAGCATCGGGGGCCGCGGCGGAGACGGTGGCAAGGGCGGCGCGGGCGGCTCCCTGTCGGGCGTTGGCGGAGATGGCGGCGCAGGTGGGTCCGGCGGGAGCGGCGGCCTCGGCGGCAGCGGCCTCAGCGGCGCCGACGGGCTCAGTGCTGGTGCGGACGGGCACGCCGGCGGCAACGGCGGGAATGGTGGCGCCGGTGGCGCCGGTGGTAACGGCGGAGCCGGCGGGACCTCCGCGACTGGCAACGCCGGCCACCAGGGTGCCGCCGGCAACGGCGGCCACGGCGGCAACGGCGGCAACGCCGGTGACGGCGGGGCCGGCGCGGCCGGTAGCGCCGGCTCTACCGCCGGAGCAAACGGCGGCCACGGCGGCAACGCAGGAGTGGGTGGCGTCGGCGGTATCGCCGGCACCGGAGCCCACACCGCCACCAGCGGCGTCAACGGGGCCTCCGGCGCACACGGCACCGGCGGCAACGGCGGCGACGGCGGCAACGGTTACAACGCCGCCCAGGCCGGAGCCGGCCCCGGCGTCAGCGGCGGCAAGGGCGGCAACGGCGGGGCCGGCGGCAGCTACGGCAACGGCGGCGCCGGCGGTCGCGGCGGCGACGGCACGGCCGGGGCGAACGGCACCACCCCGGGTGACCCGTCGCTGGCCGGCACCCGCGGTGGCGACGGCGGCAGCGGCGGCGACGGCGGTGCCGGCGGGGCCGGCGGGTCGGTCATGGGCAACGGCGGTAGCGGCGGGGCCGGGGGCAGCGGAGGGGCCGGCGGCAACGGCGGCAACGGATCGGATGCCACCCCCGCGCTGGCCAACGCTCCCGGCGGAAATGGCGGCGGCGGCGGCAACGGCGGCAACGCCGGTAACGGCGGTGCCGGCGGGGATGCCCTGGGCGTAGGCAACGGAGGTAAGGGTGGTGCCGGTGGCGCCATCGGCGCCGGCGGCAACGGCGGCGACGGCGGCCATGGCGATGGCCACATCGGCGGGGGTCAAGCACCATACGGCGGCCGTGGCGGCAACGGCGGGCAGAGCGGCCTGAACGGCAACCTGTCCTCCGGGGGCAACGGCGGCAACGGTGGCAACGCCCTGGTCGCCGGTAACGGCGGGGACGGCGGCGCCGGCGGAACAATCGGGGCCGGCGGCAACGGCGGCAAAGGTGGGGTCGGTGCGGACGGCTGGAACAACGCCTTCGGCGGCCGCTCTGCATGGGACGGCGGAAACGGCGGCGACGGCGGCTCGACCGGGATTGGTGGGGCCGGTGGTAATGGCGGCTCCGGCGGCCACCTCAGCGGCAACGGCGGCAACGGCGGCAACAGCGGCAACGTCGGTCCCGCCGGTAACGGCGGGGCCGGCGGGACCGGTGGCGCCCCCAACTCAGTTGTTGGACGCGCCGGCTCGGGCGGCGTCGGCGGCAATGGCGGGAACGCTGGTCACAGCCTCGACGGAGGTCGTGGTGGTGACGCCGGGATGAACGGCAGCGGTGGCCACGGCGGCGACAGTGGATCGGTGGGAGCCGCCGGCACCGGCGGGGCTGGTGGCAACGGCCCCAACGGCGGCAATTATGTGGGCAATGGCGGCTGGGGCGGTGCGGGCGGGCGCGGGGGCGTAGCCGGATTCAGCGGCAACGGCGGCGCCGGCGGCAACGGCGGCACCGTATCGGGCGACGGCGGTGCAGGCGGCAACGCGGGGGCCGTTGGGCAATGGGGCAACGGCGGCTCGGGTGGCCACGGCGGCGACGGCGGGCCTCCCAGAGACGGCACGCTGATCGCCATGGGCGGAACGGGCGGCGCGGGCGGCGCATCGGGCGCAGTCCTGGGCACCGCAGGTGCGGGCGTCGGCGGCAACGGCGGCAACGGCGGCAACGCCCTGGGCACCGGACACGGCGGCAGTGGCGGGGCCGGTGCCAATGGAGCGTATGCCGGTGACGGCGGTGCCGGCGGCGACGCCGGCGCAGGCGGCACGCGCGGCGGCGGTAACGGTGGCGCCGGCGGGGCCGGCGGATCTGTGGTCGCCGGATCCAACGGCTCGGGGGGTCACGGCGGCATTGGCGGCTCGGCCAGCACTCCGGCAGCGGCGGGCATCGGCGGCAACGGCGGCAACGGCAGCACCGGTGGCAATGGCGGCGCCGGCGGTGACGGCGGCGACGCTACCGGGGCCGTTACCGCGGGCGCAGGCGGCGCCGGGGGCGCCGCCGGGGCCGGCGGCGCAGGCGGCGCTGGCGGCACCGGCTCCGCCCCGGGTAAGGCCGGCGTCGCCGGCGGCTACGGGACCGGCGGTGCTGGCGGCGAGGGTGGCAATGGCCACACCGCGACCGGCAGTGCCGGAACTGTCGTCAACGGAGTCAACGGCGGCCGGGGTGGCGACGGCGGCGCGGGCGGCACCTATGGCAATGGCGGCGCCGGCGGCAACGGCGGCAATGGCAGCGCCGGAGCGAACGGCGCGAGTGCCACCGCCGCGGGCGGCTCGGGCACCGGCGGCGGAAACGGCGGCAGCGGCGGTAGCGGCGGCAACGGCGGGGCCGGCGGAACCCAGGCCGGCAACGGTGGAGCCGGCGGTAGCGGCGGCACCGGCGCCAACGGCGGCAGCGGTGGCAATGGCCTTACCGGCGACAACGCCAGCACCGGGGGTGCCGACGGGCAAGCCGGCGGCAGCGGCGGCGACGGTGGTACCGGCGGCAACGGCGGAAGTGCCGGCACCGGCGGCACCGCAGCAGCCGGCCACGCCGGCACCAGCGGCACCGGCGGCAACGCCGGTAACGGCGGCAACGGCGGCAACGCCGGAGCTGGCGGCAACGGCGCCGACGGCGTCGCCGGCGTGAACTCCGGTAATGGCGGCAAGGGCGGCAACGCCGGCAACGCTGGAGCCGCGGGTGCCGGCGGCACCGCCGGCACCGGCCCGAACAACGCCCTGTCGGGTACCGCCGGCGCCCGCGGAACCGGCGCCAACGGCGGCAACGGCGGCAACGGCTACGACGCCAGTACCGGCACCACCCCTGGCGTTAACGGGGGCAACGGCGGAAACGGCGGAAACGGCGGAAACTACGGCAATGGCGGCAATGGCGGCACCGGCGGCAATGGCAGCAATGGCACCACCGGCTCGCCAGGATCCGTCGGCATTCTCATTGGCAACGGTGGTGACGGCGGCACCGGCGGTAGCGCCAGCGCCGGGCCCACCACGCCGGTCAGTGGGACCGGCCTACCCGGCAATAACCCTGAATTCGACCCCACCCCCGTGCCCCTCACCGC
>NZ_LQPW01000107.1 GCF_002116635.1 Mycobacterium szulgai
CCGCCACACCGGTGCCGCCGTCACCGCCAGCGCCGCCGTCACCGCCAGCCCCTCCGTGACCGCCAAACCCGATCACGCCGGCGTTGCCGCCGGCACCCCCGGCCCCACCAGCCCCTCCGACCGACCCGTCGCCGCCGCTGAGACCGGTCGCACCGACAACGCCCGCCCCACCGACTCCACCGGCGCCGCCAGACCCGATCCATGCGGCATCACCGCCGGCCCCGCCCCGACCACCAACAGCGCCGGTGCCGCCTGCACCGCCGGAACCACCGTCACCCAACAACACGCCGCCGCGACCGCCGGTGCCACCGTTACCGCCAACAGCCGTCGCATCGCTGCCACCTGTTCCGCCCGCACCGCCGTGCCCAATCAGCGGCGCGAGGCCACCCGCACCACCGGCAGCGCCACTGCCACCGGCCCCGCCTGACCCGCCAGAACCCGACAACCAACCGCCACGACCACCGGCCCCGCCGACCGCACCGGCTCCGCCGGCGCCACCGCTTCCGCCTCTGCCGATTAGCCCAGCATCGCCACCGGTGCCGCCGGCTTGCCCTGCCGCACCCGAGCCCCCGGCGCCGCCATTGCCCAGCAAGATCCCGCCAGAGCCGCCACTTGCCCCCGACCCCGGCGCCCCGTCGGTGCCATTGCCGATCAGTGGACGTCCCACCAGCGCGTAAGTCGGCGCGTTAATGATGTTTAGCAACGGCTGCAAAGGCGCTGCGTTGGTGGCCTCCGCCACGGCATATGCGCCCGAACTAGAGGTCAGCGTTTGCGCAAACTGATCATGAAACGCCACCATCTGAGCGCTCAACCGTTGGTAGGCCTGGCCGTGTCCGGAGAAGAGTGAGGCCAGCGCTTCCGACACCTCATCGGCAGCGGCAGCCAATATGGTCGTCGTCGGGACCGCTGCGGCCGCATTTGCCGAGCGCAACGATGAACTGATACCTGACACATCGGCCGCTGCCGCCCGCAACACGTCCGGGCTGGCCACCGTGAACGACATCATCTCGATCCCCTTTGTCCGAGACCGCTTCGCGCTAAAGCGAATCCTCCAGCAATCAATCTGGCTCACCGGGCACTTCAGCTCCCTCGGCCGCATGGCGGATTCAACGGATGAAATTCCCTCCCCCGATTGGGGGAGAACAGCGAGGCTGTCAATATCGACGAATTGCCTGCGCACTTGGTTTAAATAGGCTGCATCAGTGCATGTTTGGCACGTTTAGAAGACTCGGGCCGACCGCGTTGACAGTCCCATTTCGAGGCGAAGTCCAACAACGAGACCGCTTGCCGATTCCTGGAAATTCACTATGAATTGGAGGCGATCCTGGCTGATGCAGCTAAGCAATGGTTGGGGTGAGACGCCTACTGCAGCAGGGCAGCAGACTACCGGCTGTCGCTGCGGCGCGGCCATCGGCTTCGACCTAGGGAGACGCGATGGATTTCGCGAGGTTACCGCCGGAGCACAACTCGCGGCAGATGTTTGCTGGCGCAGGATCGGGGCCCATGCTGGCGGCCGCGGCGACCTGGCAGGGGTTAGCGGCCGAGCTCGGGTCATCCGCGGCCGCATTTTCATCGCTGACCTCGGGACTGGCTGGTTCAGCGTGGCAGGGCCCGGCTTCAGCGGCCATGGTGGACGCAGCCGCACCCTACGCGCGCTGGTTGAGTGCGGCGGCAGTGCGGGCTGAGGAGGCAGCTACCCAAGCGCGGTTAGCGGCAGCCGCATTCGAGGTGGCGCAAGCCGCAACAGTGCACCCAGAAGTAATCGCGGCCAACCGCGCGCGGTTGGTGTGGCTGGTGACCTCCAACCTGTTAGGCCAAAACACGCCGGCCATCGCCGCAGCTGAGGCTGAATACGAGCTGATGTGGGCCCAAGATGTGGCCGCCCTGCTCGACTATCACGCGCAGGCATCCGCGATCACTTCGGTATTGACTCCTTTCGCTTCGGCCATGCCCGCGCCGGTCAGTGCTGCACCCGCGGCGGCAGCAGCCGAAACCGCAGTCGGCCCGCTCAATCGGGTGGGCTTGAATCTGGGCTTTGCGAACGTGGGCAGCGCAAACATCGGCAGCGGAAACATCGGCGACTTCAATCTCGGCTCCGGCAACGTGGGCAGCAGAAATATCGGTAGCGGAAACATCGGCAGCGGAAACCTCGGTTTCGGCAACACCGGCCCTACGATGGCTCCCGCCATTCACAACGTCGGCTTCGGCAACACCGGCAGCAACAACATCGGCTTCGGCAACACCGGGGACGGCAATATCGGCTTCGGCAACAGCGGCGATGGCAACATCGGCGTCGGGCTGACGGGGTCGGGGTTGACCGGTCTCGGCGGCCTGAACTCGGGAACTGGCAATGTCGGCCTGTTCAACTCCGGCACCGGAAACGTCGGTATCGGCAACTCCGGCACCGGGAACTGGGGCATCGGCAACTCCGGCAATAGCTATAACAGCGGGTTCGGCAATTCCGGAGAAGCCAACACGGGCTTGTTCAACTCCGGGACAGCAAACACCGGCATCGCCAGCGCCGGCAGCTACAACACGGGCAACTACAACACCGGCGGAACCAATACCGGCAGTTTCAACAGTGGCAGCTACAACACCGGCTTCTTCAACAGGGGCGACTACAACACCGGCCTGGCAAACACCGGCAACGTCGACACCGGCGTGTTGATCTCGGGTAATTACAGCAATGGCCTGCTGTGGCGAGGAAACTATCAAGGCCTGAGGTTCGGGGGTCCGGGCTTCGGAAACTCGACCGATATCCCGTCGTCGGGCTTCCTCAACACCGGTTCGGGAAGCGGTTCGGGAGTCGCGAACTCCGGGGCGAACAATTCCGGATTCTTCAATTCATCGAACATTGGAGTCTCGGGCTATTACAACTCCGGCGGGCTGGCCTCTGGCCTGGTGAACTCCGGCAATACCCTGTCGGGGTTACTCAATGTGAGCTTATTGGGCGGCGCGACACCCGCCTTTATTTCCGGCGCTCTCAACACCGGCAGTTATATGGCGGGAATCCTCGGCGGACCGTCATCCTTCAATCTCGGCTTCGCCGACCAGGGCGGCCGAAACATCGGCAACGCAAACATCGGCGACGCAAACTTGGGCAGCGGAAACGTCGGCAACGCGAACGTCGGCAGAGGAAACGTCGGCAGCTCCAATTTGGGCAGCGGCAACATCGGCGACACAAATATCGGCAGCGGGAACATCGGCGACGAGAATCTGGGCTTCGGAAGCCAAGGCATCTCAAATTTCGGCTTCGGTAACTTCGGCGACTACAACCTGGGCAGCGGAAACCTCGGCAGCCACAACCGGGGATTCTGGAACGTGGGTGACGCCAACTTGGGCATCGCCAATGCCGGCGATAACAATGTCGGCCTTGCCAACACCGGCAGCAACAATATCGGGATCGGGCTCACCGGCAGCGGCGAAGTCGGCTTTGGCACATTGAATTCCGGCTCCGGCAACATCGGCGTGTTCAACTCCGGCACCGGCAATATCGGCGTGTTCAACTCCGGCACTTCCAACGTCGGCATTGGAAACTCGGGCACCGGAAACTGGGGCACGGGCAACGCGGGCACTGGCAACACGGGCCTCGACAGCACGGGCAGCTACAGCACCGGCCCCTGGAACGCGGGCACCGCCAATACCGGCATCGCCAATGCCGGCAACTACAACACCGGCGTTTTCAACGCGGGCGCCACAAACACCGGCAGCTACAACGCCGGTGGGCACAACACGGGCGGGTTCAACCCGGGCAATTACAACACGGGGCACTACAACCCAGGCGACGTTGACACCGGCGCCTTCAACACGGGCAATTACAACAACGGCTTCTTCGTAGCCGGCGATAACCAAGGCCAGATCAGCGCCGATGTCGCGATCGACATTCCGGCTATGCCCATCGACATAGAGTCCGTCAATCCCATAGACCAAATAATGGTCGTCGGCGGACAGGTGTACACAATCCCGGGCTACACGTACCCCAAAACGTATTTCTTGGGTGGTGACTTTTATTTGGGGCCGGTCGACATCTCGTCGTCCACGCTCACCGCTCCCACGGTGACAATCGATATCGGCGGACCGACCACATCCGTAGACGCCACACTCGTCGGAGCTTTCGAGGGCGGCACAATCCAGTTCATCAATATCCCGGCGGCGCCGGGATTCGGGAACTCGACCACCAGCCCATCGTCGGGCTTCTTCAATTCCGGCACCGGCAGTGCCTCGGGCTTCGGCAATGTCGGCGCCAACAATTCGGGCTTCCGCAATGTGTCGCTGGGCAGCTCTGGTGTCTCGGGCTACCGAAACGTCGGCTCGCTGGAATCGGGCGTGGCCAACCTGGGCAACACCGTATCGGGCTTCTACAACACCAGCATCCAGGACGTCGCGACCGCAGCCAATGTCTCCGGGTTCGCGAACATTGGGACGAACGTGGCGGGCGTGCTTCGCGACAGCACAACCGGCATGGTCTTCAACCTGGGCTTCGTAGACGTCGGCGCCTACAACCTTGGCAGCGGAAACGTCGGCAACTACAACCTGGGCAGCGGCAACCTCGGCGACCACAACCTCGGCAGCGCCAACATCGGCAGCGGCAACGTCGGCTTCGCCAACACCGGCAACGCCGACCTCGGACTGGCCAACCTCGGCAGCAACAACCTCGGGCTCGCCAACACCGGCAACCACAACATCGGCTTGAGCAACACCGGGAACAACAACATCGGCATCGGGCTCACCGGCAACAACCAACTCGGCGTGGGCGCCCTGAACTCCGGCAGCGGCAACATCGGCCTGTTCAACTCCGGCACCAACAACATCGGCATCGCCAACTCCGGCACCGGCAACTGGGGCATCGGCAACTCCGGCAGCTACAACACCGGCCTGGCCAACCCCGGCCGCGCCAACACCGGCCTGTTCAACGCCGGCATCGCCAACACCGGCATCGCCAACCTCGGCAGCTACAACACCGGCAACTACAACATCGGCGCCACCAACACCGGCAGCTTCAACCCCGGCAACTACAACAGCGGCTTGCTCAACACCGGCGACTACAACACCGGCCTGGCCAACTCCGGCAACATCGACACCGGCGCCTTCAACACCGGCGACATGAACAACGGCCTGTTGTGGCGGGGCGACAGCCAGGGGCTGATGGGCTTCGACTACACGATCCACATGTCGGAGATCCCGTTGAACATGGTCGCCACCATTCCGATCGATATCCCCATCGCGGCCAGCTTCACCACCACCGTCTACAGCGGGATAACGATCGACGACATCCCGTTCGGAACCACCGCCAGCCTCGGTCCCATCCCCGTTCTGGACGGAACCATCAATTCGCTGACCATTCCGCCCCTGTACGCCAGCGGCCCCACGCCGACGATCCAGATTGGCAGCCCCGACGGCTCGACGGTCATCGTCATCCCCATTTCCGCCAGTGTGGGGCCCGCCAACTGGACAGTCATCGACTTCGGCGGTGCTCCGGGATATGGAAACTCGACAACCAGTCCGTCGTCGGGCTTCTTCAATTCCGGCACCGGCAGCACCTCGGGTCTGGGCAACGTCGGCGCCAACACCTCGGGCTTGTTGAACTTGGCCTCGGACAGCTCAGGGCTGTCGGGCTACAAGAATGTGGGCGCCTTGATATCGGGCGCGTCGAATTGGGGTAACACCGTTTCCGGATTTCTCAACACGAGCACAGCGAGTCTCGCGTCACCGGCCAATGTCTCCGGCGTGGGAAACATCGGTGCCGACCTCTCGGGCCTATTCCGTGACGGAGCAACGGGGACAACGGCTTTCAACGTGGGCCTGGCCAACGATGGCTCCCTGAACATCGGCTTCGCCAACCTCGGCTCGCACAATTTCGGCAGCGCAAACATCGGTGACGCCAACCTCGGCAGCGGAAACGTCGGCAACCACAACGTGGGCGGCGCGAACATCGGCAGCTTCGATGTCGGTTTCGGAAACCACGGCTCACACAACCTCGGTTCGGGAAACTTCGGCAACTCCAACATCGGAACCGCGAACCTCGGCGACCACAACCGCGGTTTCGGAAACGCGGGCGACGCCAATAGCGGCTGGGCGAACACCGGCTCCGGCAACGTCGGCTTTGCCAACACCGGTAGCAACAACATCGGCGTCGGGCTCACCGGCGACGGCCAGATCGGTTTCGGCGCACTCAACTCCGGCAGTGACAACACCGGCTTGTTCAACTCCGGCACTGGCAACGTCGGCTTGTTCAACTCCGGCACCGGCAATGTCGGCATCGTTAACTCGGGCACCGGAAACTGGGGCGTCGGCAACAGCGGCAACACCAACACCGGCTTGCTGAACTCCGGCCAGCTCAACACGGGCTTCGTTACCTCCGGCATCGCAAACACGGGGCTCGGCAACGCCGGCGACTACAACTCCGGCAGCTTCAACGCCGGCAGCTTCAACACCGCGGGCTTCAACCCGGGGTGGTACAACACCGGCTACGCGAATACGGGCAACTACAACACCGGCTTTGCGAACTCGGGCAACGTCGACACAGGTTTGCTCAATTCCGGCAGCTATGACAATGGCGTCTTATGGCTGGGCGACTACCAAGGCCTCAGCAGCTACAACCGCACCATCTCGATCCCGGATACCGCTATCCCGGTGAACGTTTCGGTAAGCATCCCCATCGACATCCCGATCAGCGCCACCCTGGGCAACCTGACCATTCAGGGCTTCACCATTCCCAAGTACACCGCCGACATCGATGTCCTCGGCACCGGAACTAGCCAAGCCATCAGTATCGGCCCCATCACTTTCGGGGATATCAAAATCTCCCTTCCGCCCATCGAGACCACCATCGGCGGACCAACGACCGCGATAACGATCGACGGCACCGGCGCAATCGGCCCCATCGCCATCCCAGTCATCGACAATCCGGCGACGCCCGGCTACGGGAACACCACCAGCACCCCGTCCTCGGGCTTCTTCAACTCCGGCGCGGGAAGCTCATCAGGTTTCGGCAATGTCGGCACCAACAACTCAGGTTTCTTCAACTCGGCCTCCGGCGGCTCGGGAATCTCGGGCTATAAGAACGTCGGCGACCTGGTGTCGGGCATGGCGAACTTCGGCAACACCATGTCCGGATTCCTCAACGTCAGCACCGTGGACCTCGCGACGCCCGCCAACGTCTCCGGCGTCGCAAACAGAGGCACGGACCTCTCGGGCTTCTTCGGCAATTTCGCGGTGTCAAACGTGGGCGTGGCCAACAACGGCAGCCACAATCTAGGCAGCGGGAACGTCGGCGAATACAACTTCGGCAGCGGAAACGTCGGCGATCACAACGTCGGCGGGGCCAATATCGGCAGCTTCAACGTCGGCTTCGGCAGCCACGGCGTACACAATGTCGGTTCGGGAAACCTGGGCGACCACAACCTCGGCCCGGCAAACCTCGGTGATTGCAACCGCGGGTTCGGGAACGCGGGCAATGCCAACACCGGCTTCGCAAACACCGGTAGCGCAAACGTCGGCTTTGCAAACACCGGCAGCAACAACATCGGCATCGGGCTCACGGGCAACGGCGAGATCGGGTTCGGCGCGCTGAACTCCGGCAGCGGCAACATCGGCCTATTCAACTCGGGCACCGGCAATATCGGCGTATTCAACTCCGGCACCGGCAACATCGGCGTAGCAAACGCGGGCACCGCCAACTGGGGTATCGCCAACACAGGCATGACGAACACCGGCTTGGAGAATGCCGGCGGTTACACCACGGGACTGTGGAACCCGGGCACCGGCGACACCGGCATCGCCAATGCGGGCAACTACAACACCGGCGGCTACAACACCGGCAGCACGAACACCGGCATCGTCAATCCGGGCAGCTACAACACCGGGCTGGCGAACACGGGCAGCACCAACACCGGCAGCTTCAACGCCGGCGACTACAACACGGGGCTACTCAACGTCGGCAACTACAACACCGGCCTGGCTAACACCGGCAACGTCAACACCGGCGCCTTCGATGCAGGCAATTACAGCAACGGCTTCTTCTGGCGGGGCGACTACCAGGGCCTGCACGGCTTCCACGCTGGAATCCATATTCCTGAATTCTCGGTTCTCAACGCCGACATCGCGATCCCCGTCAATATCCCGATCACACTCGATGTCGCGAACATCGTCATCGCGCCCTTCAATATTCAACCGATCACGGTCAGCGTCCTCGGCTCGTCATATCTGAGCATCACCTTCGACACCATTTCCATCCCGACCCTCACCGGCATCTTGCCCACGGTCAATGCGCTCATCGGTGGACCCGATACGTCGATACCCATCTCGATCTCCAGCGGCTACGGCCCCATTGACATCACATTCATCGACATACCGGCGGCGCCGGGATACGGGAACTCGACGACCAGCCCGTCATCGGGCTTCTTCAACTCCGGCACCGGCAGCGCATCCGGCTTCGGCAATGTCGGCGCCAACAATTCGGGCTTCCGCAATGTTTCATCCGGCAGCGCAGGCGTCTCGGGCTACCGAAACGTCGGCTCCCTCGGGTCAGGCGTCGCCAACTTCGGCAACACCATCTCCGGCATCTACAACACCAGCACCCAAGACCTCGCCGCCGCGGCCAACGTCTCCGGCGGGGCGAACGTCGGCACCAACCTGACCGGCGTGTTCCACAACAGCGACGTCACGGCCGGACGAGTTGTCAACCTCGGCTGGGCAAACGCGGGCCAGCTCAACGTGGGCTTCGGAAATGTCGGCTTCGCCAACCTGGGCAGCGGCAACCTCGGTGACCTCAACGTCGGTAGCGGCAACCTCGGCGACCACAACCTCGGCAGCGCCAACATCGGCAGCGGCAACGTCGGCTTCGCCAACACCGGCAACGCCGACTTCGGACTGGCCAACCTCGGCAGCAACAACCTCGGGCTCGCCAACACCGGCAACCACAACATCGGCTTGAGCAACACCGGGAACAACAACATCGGCATCGGGCTCACCGGCAACAACCAACTCGGCGTGGGCGCCCTGAACTCCGGCAGCGGCAACATCGGCCTGTTCAACTCCGGCACCAACAACATCGGCATCGCCAACTCCGGCACCGGCAACTGGGGCATCGGCAACTCCGGCAGCTACAACACCGGCCTGGCCAACCCCGGCCGCGCCAACACCGGCCTGTTCAACGCCGGCATCGCCAACACCGGCATCGCCAACCTCGGCAGCTCCAACACCGGCAACTACAACATCGGCACCACCAACACCGGCAGCTTCAACCCCGGCAACTACAACAGCGGCTTGCTCAACACCGGCGACTACAACACCGGCCTGGCCAACTCCGGCAACATCGACACCGGCGCCTTCAACACCGGCGACATGAACAACGGGCTCTTCTGGCGGGGCGACAGCCAAGGCCTGATTGGTGCGTATTACGCAATTACCATCCCCGAAATGCCCGGATACTTCGACGTCCGGATCCCGATCAATATCCCCATCACCGTCAACGTCACCGACGTCTCTATCAACGCTTTCACTATTCCCAAGATCAACTTCAGTGGCTTGGACGACGGTATCGGCGGTGAAGTCGTCGGCTATCTCGGCCCCATTAGTGTTTACGGTGCCCAGACCGGCGATCCGCTGATAATTTCCTTCGGCGATCAACCCGCGGTGGGGATCAATGTGGGCAGCCCGGACGGTTCAACGGTGATCCAAATCGGTGGAACGGGTGGTGTCGGCCCCGTCACCATCCCGATCATCGATGTCCCGGCGGCTGCGGGCTTCGGAAACTCCACGAGCAGCCCGTCCTCGGGTTTCTTCAACTCCGGCAGCGGCAGCGCGTCCGGCCTCGGGAATTTCGGCCCCAACAATTCGGGCATTCTCAACTCTTCTTCCGGACTTGCCGGCAATTCGGGGCTGCAAAACTGGGGATCTCTACAGTCCGGGATGGCCAACTATGGCAATACCGTTTCCGGCCTCTACAACACGAGCACGCAGGGCCTGGCGTCGACGGGCAACGTCTCGGGCTTTGCAAACGTTGGCGCCAATCTGGCCGGTGTGCTGCGGGACAGCGCAACCGGGACGATTTTCAACGTGGGCCTCGGAAACGAGGGTCACCTCAACGTGGGCTTTGCAAATGTGGGCACCTACAACCTCGGCAATGGAAACGTCGGCAGCTACAACCTGGGCAACGCAAACGTCGGCAGCTACAACCTGGGCAGCGGCAACCTAGGCGAGCACAACCTGGGCAGCGGCAACATCGGCAACGACAACATCGGCTTCGCCAACGCGAGCCCGTCCGCGTCGGCGGCCGTCCACAACATCGGGTTCGCCAACACGGGCAGCGGCAACATCGGCTTCGGCAACAGCGGCGACGGCAACATCGGCTTCGGCAACACCGGCGACGGCAACATCGGCATTGGGCTCAGCGGCAACGGCCAAACCGGCTTCGGCGCGCTGAATTCGGGCAGCGGCAACATCGGCCTGTTCAACTCCGGCACCGACAACATCGGCATCGGCAATTCCGGCACCGGAAACTGGGGCATCGGAAACTCCGGCAGCTACAACACCGGCATCGGCAACACCGGCAGCACCAACACCGGCCTGTTCAACGCCGGCATCGCCAACACCGGAATCGCTAACGTCGGCAGCACCAATACCGGCAGCTACAACGCGGGTAACACCAACACCGGCAGCTTCAACCCGGGCAACTACAACACCGGCTTGTTCAACCCGGGCGACTTCAACACCGGTTTGTTCAACACCGGTAACTCCAACACGGGCCTGGCCAACTCGGGCAATGTCGACACAGGCGCTTTCATTTCGGGGAACTACAGCAACGGCGCCTTTTGGAGAGGCGACTACCAGGGTCTGATTTCTGTTTCGTACTCGTCGACCATTCCCGAAATCCCTTGGTACTACGACGTGAGCGCCCCCATCGATATACCGATCACGGGCTCCATCAACGAGATCACGATGGAAACATTCCACATTTCCGACATCCCCGTGAAGGTCCAATTGAAGCAAAAGATCTGCATCCCGGGGACATCAATTTGCTGGACCATCACGACAACGGCGTACGACGGCACCATCGGTGGCTGGACAATCGATGCGTTCGCTCTGCAATCCGCGGTCACCGTGGACACGGTCCTCAGCCAAACAATCGATTACTCGGGCAGCGGAACGTCGGGACCGTCCACGTTCGGCTTTGGCTACCAGCAGAACCCGGGATTCTTCAACTCGACCACCGACCCCTCATCCGGCTTCTTCAACTCCGGCAGTGGCAACGGATCAGGTTTCTTCAACTCCGCGGCGGGCCCCGTGTCGGGTCTGGCGAATGATTTCGCCTACAGCTCAGGTATCGGCAATGGTGGGGGCGCAGGAAATTCGGGCTACATAAACTACGGCGCGGTGGAGTCGGGCTTCGCCAACCTGGGCAACACCATGTCGGGATTGTTCAACACGAGCACCCTCGACCTCACCGAGGCCGCGTTTGATTCAGGCATCGCAAACATCGGCACCAGCCTCTCCGGCCTCTTCAACAACGTCTTTGTGTCTTAAGGGCCAGCCGTCCAGCCGTCAGCCGGCGACCAGATCCCGGCGCTGGGTGAATTTGATGTCCAAGCTGCGCAGGTAGGTTTGCAATCCGGCGTCCTGCACCGGAATCAGGTGCGCAGGCGCATCGGTCTCGTTGTAATGGGCGTGCCACATCCCCGGCGGAGTGGTGAAAGCCCCACCGGCCTGCCAGTCGACCCGAATCGGGTCGACAATCTCGCCCCGCTCGTCCAGGCGAGTGCCCAACAGCGTGTAGCAGCCTTTCGGCGGTGCATCGAGGATCAAATCCAAAGCGACCGACTGATGGCGGTGCGGCCGCTGCTCCTGATTGGGGGGCAGGACACCGAACATCGCCCACAGCACATGAGTGATGGTCAACGTCTGCTCCTGGTTGGCATTGGCGAGCAGGACGCTCACCCGGCTCTTGTCGTTGGCGCCGGGGCGCGCGGCTATCTCCTCCAGCTTGGCCACCGCGTCCGAGCGGCGGAACTTAGTGGCCCGAAACTTGGGCCGGGTCGCGTCGACACCCAGGTAGCGCAGCAGCGGCTCGTCGTGCACCCAATACATGGCCGCTTCCGCGCCGGCATAGAACACCGAGCGGCATCCCGCGGGCAGGGTCAAGAAGTCGCCCTTCTCCCACTCGACCAGCCGGCCATCGATTGCTGCGAAACCGCGCCCGAAGAGTACGTAGTACAGCTGGGAGGTGGCGTTGACCACCGTTTCGATCTGCTCGCCGTCGCGGATGCGCAGGAAGTTCGCCAATAGCGCGGGGCTGGTTGCCGTGGTGGTGATCCCGAGTTCGGCGGACAAATCCAGCGGCAGCACGCCGGTGGGTTGATCCAGGTAGATCTCCGGGCCGAATTGGACGATGGGCATTCCCGGCATGTGTCCCGACCCGATGGGGTTGGCCGCCTTCGAGTACTCGAAAAGACGCGCATCATCAGCCCAGCTGACAAACCGGCCCTCGAACCCGTACTCAGCCACATTGGTCATCGGCGCCGGAATCGTCGGGTCGAGGTCCACCGGCCCGGCGCCGACCTCTGGTATCGCCATGCCACCTTCTTCCCTCGCAGGCAAAATACGACTTATACTTTGACTGTATCTATCTTGTATCTCAGTTGCAAGAAAGGGTGGCTTGTGGCAGCCAAGGTGTCTGGTCCGCCGCGAGGTACGGCCAAGGACCGTGCTTTGCACTACGTGAAGACCCAGGTGCTCACCGGAGCACTTCCGGGCGGCGAACTGATAAGCGAGGGTGATGTCGCGACGGCGCTGGGAATGTCACGCACCCCGGTCCGGGAGGCATTCTTGCGACTCGAAGCCGAAGGGTTGCTGCGCTTGTATCCGCAGCGCGGGGCCCTCGTGGTGCCGGTTTCCCCCGAAGAAGTCCGGGCGGTCATCGAGGCCCGGCTGGTTTTGGAGCAATTCGCCGCACTCCAGGTGGTTAGGCGTGGTCCCGTTGCCTGTTCAGCGGTATTCGAGCGACTTTCCGGGGCGTTGCGACGGCAACACGATGCCGCCGAGGCGTCGGACTGGCAGGAATTCTTAGCTGCCGACCGCGAGTTTCACAGCATCACCCTCGAAGAGTCGGGTAACACCATTTTGGCCGGCTTCTACTCGTCGCTGCGGGATCGTCAGATGCGCATGATCCGCGAATCGGCAATGGGCGATCCGCACCGCATGGCCACGATCATGAACGAACACCGCACGATCGCCGAGGCCTTGCGCGACGGGGATCTGCAACGATCCCTGGCCGCAGTGCGAACCCACCTCGCCAGCACGGTACGCGCACTTGGTCTTGCCATCGACCCGCTCTCCCCTATCAGCGACGACGACACGCCTCGATAAGACGCTCATCCACTGCCCGCGAGGTAGCCGGCAACGAAATCCGTTGTGCAACGATGCCATTCACGCCACCCCCGCACCATGTAGTGACCGGCGCCCTCGATTCCGACCCAGTGCGCATCGAGGCCGCGAGCGCGTGCGCGACATGTTTGGGCACGTGAATCGGTCGGATCCGTCCAGGTGTCGCCGGTCCCGTGCACGACGAGCAGGCGTGTGTGCGCCGGGATCCGATCGCCGGCCCCGTTCACCCACCACGGCGCCAGCGCGACGACGGCACCGACGTCGCTGCGCGCCGCCAACCGCGCCGCGACCCGGCCGCCCATCGAATGTCCAACCAGGACAATGTTTTTCGGAGCGCATCGCTCGCTGAGCTCGTCGAGCGCCCGATCGGCGTCGCGTACAGCGTCCAGATTCGGACTGTTCCATCCGCGACGGCGGTACTGTACCCGTCGCACGACGACATCGGGGCCCAGTCGCCGGCGCAGCGCGCGGGCGACGAACATCATCCGCAGGTTGGCCAGCTGCCACCAGTGCGACGCTTCATCGCTGCGCACCTTGCCGCCCGGCAGAACCAATACGCACCCCTGGTTGCGTCGCGTCACGATGGTGATTCGGAGCCGACGGCGGTGTGGTTAGGTCTGCTCGTACGTTCCGTGGATGACCGCCCGCGCGATCGCATGCTGGAACAAGTTGAACCCCAAGAAGGCGGGACTGGCGTCTTCGGTGAGATCGAGCTTTTCCACCTTCACCGCATGCACCGCAACGTAGTAGCGGTGTGGTCCGTGCCCCGCCGGCGGCGCGGCCCCCACATAGCGGCGCATGCCCGCATCGTTGACGAGGGTCAGCGCGTGCCCAGGCAACTCCCCGCCGTCGCCGGCCCCCTCGGGCAATTCGGTGACGTCGGCGGGCAGGTTGGCGACCGCCCAGTGCCAGAAGCCGGACAACGTCGGCGCGTCGGGGTCATAGACAGTGACCGCGAAACTGCGGGTCTCCTCGGGGAATCCCGACCAGCTCAGCTGCGGGCTGACGTCTTCGCCACCGGCGCCCATGATTCCGCTGATTTGCGGAGTGGCCAGCGGCTGCCCGTCGGTGATCGAGTTCGAAGTCAACGTGAAAGACGGCAGCTTGGGCAGTGCGTCATACGGGTCGGACGGCGATGCCATGGACAGTCCTCTCGGGTAATCGGGCGGAATCTCTAGCAGTGTGTCAGGAAGTGCGCCAGCACGTCGGTGCCGAACCTCAACGCGTCGATGGGTACCCGCTCATCGACGCCGTGGAACAGCGATGAGAAATCCAGATCCGGCGGCAGCCGCAGCGGACTGAAGCCGAAACACCGAATACCCAAGCGCGCGAACGCCTTTGCGTCAGTACCCCCGGAAAGCATGTATGGAACCGTGCGGCCATCCGGGTCGATCGCGAGCACCGCGGCGTTCATCGCATCGACCAGCTCGCCGTCGAAACTGGTCTCGTACGACGGCAGATCCCTGACCCACTCCCGTGCCACATCCGGGCCGATCAGCGCGTCGATCTCGGCTTCGAACGCCGCTTTGCGACCGGGCAGGATGCGACAGTCCACCACTGCTTCGGCGACGGCGGGAACCACATTGGCCTTGTATCCGGCCTTGAGCATCGTCGGGTTGGCCGTGTCGTGCAGGACGGCTTTGAGCATGCGAGCCACGGGGCCGAGCTTTTCGATCAATCCGTCCAGATCGGGTGAGTCGATGTCGAACGGGAGGCCGGTCTCTTCGCTCAACGCGGCGAGGAAGCTGACCACGGTGTCGGTACGCACCAGCGGAAACTGATGGCGACCCACCCGGGCGACCGCCTCCGCGACAGCTGTGACCGCGTTGTGGTCATGCACCATCGAGCCGTGGCCGGCCCGGCCCCGCGCGGTCAGCCGCATCCAATTGATGCCCTTCTCGGCCGTCTCGATCAGGTACAACCGGCGCTCGCCGCCGTCGCGGCGCGGCACCGTCAGGGAAAAGCCGCCGACTTCACCGATTGCCTCGGTAATGCCTTGAAAAAGATCGGGCCGGTGGTCGACCAGCCACTGGGCACCGTAGGTACCGCCGTGCTCCTCGTCGGCGACGAATCCGAACACCAAGTCGCGGGGCGGCACGATGCCCTCGCGCCGGAAATGCCGCGCCAGCACGACCATCATGCCGACCATGTCCTTCATGTCGACCGCACCGCGGCCCCACACATACCCGTCTTCGATCGCACCGGCGAACGGGTGAACACTCCAATCGGCCGCTTCGGCGGGCACCACGTCGAGGTGGCCGTGGATCAGCAGGGCGCCCCGCGAGCGATCGGCGCCCTCGAGGCGGGCGAACACATTGCCCCGGCCCGGCGCCCCGGACTCGACGTATTCGGTCTGGTAGCCGACCTCGGCGAGCTGCTCAGCGATCCACTGCGCGCACTCGGCTTCGCCCTTGGTCGTCTCGGGTTCACCCGTATTGGAGGTATCGAACCGGATCAGCCTGCTGACAACCTCGGCAACGTCATCGGCGGGGCGGGCTGGCGCCTCAGTCTCACGGGTCACAGTCACCTTTCCTACCACTTGATGGCGGTGCTGGTGTGACTGATGATGATCGCCGAGCCGGGTTGGGCCTGCGCAGACCTATCCGATAGCCTTAGCTGCCAACTCATGTGGTTGCTTTGTCCGAGTGGCGGAATGGCAGACGCGCTAGCTTGAGGTGCTAGTGCCCTACTAATGGGCGTGGGGGTTCAAGTCCCCCCTCGGACACATCCGGCGACACGACTCAGATCGGCCGTCGCCTTGATTTGTCTCAGATGCGGATCGTAGTCAAGGCGGAGTCCCAGGCTCGCGTACACCTGTGCGCGTTCCGCCCCGGTTGCCTGACCGAGCACGGCAGACGGCCCGCCCAACTCCTCGACCAATTCGCTGATCTGTGCGGCAGACATGACGCGGGGCCGCTCCGCTTGCTCAAGACGGGCCTTCAGCTCGTCGCGCTCGGCGGTGCGGCGACGCAATGCGGCGGTCAGGTCCTCCACGGCGACGCCAGACTCCAGCGCGGTAACTAGCGCAGCGACCTTGCCATTGGCCTCGCTGAGCTGGCGCTGCAGAGCGGCATACCCACTGCCTGCTGCCGGGTCCATCTCCTGTCCGCGTGCGAGGTCTTCCGGATCCGCCAGGGTGGCGATCCATTCGTCGAGTCGCGCTGTCACCTCCTCTTCGCGGAGATAGACGGTGCGCGGATGATCACTCAGGTCCACAGGCACAGAACGTGATTTACCCAGTTCACAACGGTAGAGGATGCGGGTCGTTCGTTTCCCCAGGCGAGCGGCGCCCTGCATTCGCCGTCCACACGCGGCACAGAACAGCAGCCCGCGCAGCGCATACGGCACCGTCGATTCTCTGCTACACACAAGACCGGGACCACGCCGTGCCTGCGTCCGAAGAAGAACAGCCTGCACCAGTTCATCGGAAATCAGCGCTTCGTGCGTGCGGCGGTCTGGTGCGATCCAGTCGGCCTCATCACGCCACCGCATCCGGGTCTTATACCCCGCCGCGACATCGTCGGGGTTGACCAGGACCTCGTATTTCTCCTGCTTGCCCCAAACACGGATACCGCGATACGCCGGGTTGTCGAGTATCGCGCGGATTGCCGAATGGGACAGGTGCATCAACACGAATCGATGGCCTCTGACCTGCGATGTGAGAACTTTCTTTACTGGTATCAAGGCTAACTCCGGGATTGCGAAGCTTAGAGTTCTGTCAGGTTTGTGACCACTGCGAAGCGTCTAACTGAGCAAAGACCAGCCCTCTCGTCGACGACGATGTTGATCTTCGCCAGTGGACTTGCGACTCTTGCGAGCCAACCGGCCACGAGTCCAACCTTCGCAGGCGTTTGAACACCGACAGGGACAAATAGTCTCTCGACCGACTGCGACTGTGGGTGCGGGAAGACTTCTGTCAGTATGTCGTTGAGGCCGCCCGCGGCGAGATCTGGCACTGCAGCGAGGTCCTCGATGTGGAGATCTCCCGGATCTGATGCTGTCGTGCCAAATCGGAAGTGCCCCAAAGGCCCTGTGCAGTAGGAGCTGATGTAGTGGGCGAGGAGGCGGGTCGCCTCTGCGTGCTTGTCCGGATTCGGTGCGATGTCATCTTCGTCGGTGATCCAAAGCAAGTTCTGGCCGTCGGCCCGGACGCCTTCAACAAGGATCCCAGCCAAATGGCCAATTACCGTCAGCTTTCGGAAAGCCCGTGGCGCCCAGAGCCCTATTCGTCCGAATGCTGTCTCGGTCCAGGGCTCCTCGCTGAGGCGGTGCGTCGCGTTCTTATCGACAGCGAAGTTGATCAACAGGCCCTCAAGCTGATCTGCAGCCTCCAAATAGTTGGGCAGAGACTTTAGCCGCACCTTGTCGTTGAGTCGTTTGTACGACATCCGACGCTGCGTTCCTAGCTCGCCTTCACGCAACTGCTGACGTAGGCTCCGCCAACTTGAAAGTCCACGAGGGGTGGTCGCCAAGAACGAGAAGACCTCAAAGTGGGCGTCTTTGTGTGTTCCTCCGTAGTCGCTGAACAGGGCAAGAGAGGGCGAGGTTCGTATCGATCGCACACTGCTATCACACGAAGACGATGGCGATTCACCGATTCGATCGCTGATTTCAGTGGCCAGGTCGGTGCCCTCCCTTCCCAGGCGGCGCCACCTGCCGGCGCCTGGGCGTTCATCGGATATTTCGGGACCTCTGTTCATGTGGCTATTCTCTAAGCTTCTATCTACAACCGGCCGCACGTCAGAATGTGAACGCGTTCAAGTCAGGCTGAACAGCGCGTCGATCAGTATCGATAAGCGATTCCGCAATGTTGATTTATTGCCGCACGACGAGTCGCACCTGTCACACTGGTCACGTTCGGCTCATGTGAATACCCTGTCAGTGCTGCCCACAACAACGAGGAGCAAAGGTGGCCACCAAGAGCGCGATCGAGTGGACCGAGACCACCTGGAACCCTGTCACAGGGTGCGACAGGGTGGCAGCTGGATGTGATAACTGCTATGCGCTGGCCTTGGCCAAGCGGCTCAAGGCAATGGGCGTCGCTAAGTACCAAAATGACGGTGATGCCCGAACTAGTGGGCCCGGATTCGGCGTGACGGTTCATCCCAATTCGCTCCGCGAGCCCTACGGTTGGGGAGGATCGCGATTGGTATTCGTGAACTCGATGAGTGACCTTTTCCATGCCAAGGTTCCAATTAGCTTCATACGTAACGTTTTTGAGGTCGTCCGGGAAACCCCGCAGCACACATATCAAATCCTGACCAAACGTGCTCAGCGACTTGAGAGGGTCAGTGATCGCCTGGAATGGCCTGAAAACTTATGGATGGGTGTGTCAGTCGAGTCCTGCCAGGTCACCAGACGAATAGAGCGGCTCCGTAGTGTTCCGAGCGCTCGCCGATTCCTATCTTGCGAACCATTGTTGGGTCCTCTTCCGAATCTGGATCTCGATGGCATTCATTGGGTAATCGTCGGTGGCGAATCAGGGCCACGCGCCCGACCGATGGACGCTGCTTGGGCTACAGAAATCCGTGACCAGTGTCTTGCCGCCAACGTGGCTTTCTTCTTCAAGCAGTGGGGTGGTCGTACCTCGAAAGCAAACGGTCGCATCCTCGAGGGCAGGATGTGGAATGAAATGCCACAGATTGCGGGATAATTCGCACAGTTGATCTGAATGTCGGGGAATCTTGTCGAACGTCCTGGGCGTCGGTAGCAGTCGGCCGAGCGTTAGACCTCGGTTACCGAAGGAGCGTGACATGTCGGGAAAGAACCCAGTGCCATGGGAAGCCGATCCACACACCAAGACCAAACACGCGCTCTACAGACAATACCTTGGCAAATGGATGCCGATCATGGTGAACGGTTGGGGAGCAAACATCACCTACGCTGAGGGTTTCGCCGGGCCCGGCGTTTACCTGGATGGCGCGCCTGGGTCCCCCGTGATTGCGTTGCAAACCCTTGTCGGCAATCCCAAGATCAGGACGAAGGTCAAGACCGGCGGTATTCGCTTCATTTTCGTCGATCACGATCAGCGATGCATCAGCATGCTTCCCGGGGAGCTGTCCAAGGCGGCAGCCCCAGTACCGCTCGATGAACTGGCACAACACGGGGTGCATGTCTCGATCGAAAAGGGAGAGTGCGAACCGCGGCTTGCGGAAGTGCTGACCCGAGAGAATGCCTGGAAGCGGCCAATTTTGGCTGTGCTCGACACCTGGGGCGGAGCGGTGTCGTTTGATCTGGTGCGGCGCATAGCGGACAACCCTGGAAGCGAAGTCATCATTACAATGAAACCTCAGTATTTCTCACGCTTCGCCAACGCTTCCGACATCACCCACGGCGACAAAGTCTTCGGCGGGACGGCGTGGCGCGAGGTAGCGCAACAGTCATCCGAAGCAAAGGAGCGCTGGCTGTTACAGCGATACCGAGGCTCGGTCCATGCGGCCGGCTTCCCGTATGTTCTTGACTTCGAGCTGGTTGACGCACGTGGAGAATCGCTATTTCTCGTTTTCGGGACGACGCACCCGAAGGGCCTCACCAAGATGAAGGAAGCGATGTGGGAGGTCGATGACATCGCGGGGATCGGCTATCGGGACCCGCGCGACCCTGCCCAACAGACGTTGGCGATCGAACTCGAGCCGCACACGGCCCCGCTGCGTCGCTTGGTAGTAGATCACTTGAACCTGCTCCCGGGTAACCGATCTCCAATACACGAGATCCGAAAGTTTGCGCTTTACAACACCGTTTTTAAAGAGAGTCAGGCTATGGTCGTGGTCCGCGAGATGGTATCCAGCGGTCTGTTGATTAGAGCCGACGGAGTCCCTACCGACGCGGGTCTTTCATTCCAGCATGTCGTCTCGCTCCCGACCGCAGGATAGATCGCTGGCCCAATCAGCTGTACTGCCGACAGGCTTGGTGCCGCGGCGAAAAAGCTGCGGTACATAGAAATTGACGATTATGGGTATCCCGGCTCGTCACTCGGTTACGAGGCTCGTGTGTCGTAGCTCTGAAGATCCACTGCTGTTTTGAGACTCACCGACAACTACGGTCGAAGTGGGTGCAGATCCAGCTGTGCGGGCAGAGTCTCCTGTCAGGATGAGTCAGACCAGATGTTCGATGTTCATGTCGCCCCAACGTTGTGCGAGGTATTCGGCGACGAGCCGTCGATGACAATGGTGAGGTTTGTCTTCGCTGCACAACAGGACCGCGTTGTCGAGCAGTGCTTGCGGGACCGTCTCCTCGATGCGACGCGCCTTAATCAGGTCTGTGAACTGAGATTCGTACTCTGCCCACGTTCTTTCGCCGCGCTTCTTGTAGCTGTCGAGCATCTCTTGCGTCGGTGCCAGCTCCGGGCAATGCACATAGTCCATGTTGCAGATCGCTCTGAGGAAGAACTTCAGATCATCCCGCTTTGCGAAGCCTGCCAATTGCGACACATTGTTCAGTCGCACGTCGACAAGCCGTGTGGCCTGCGCTTCCTTCAGCAAACCGAAGAATCGTTCAGCGGATTTCTTGGTAAATCCAATCGTGTACAGCTTCATCGATCGGCTGCTACTTCTGCGCCAAATTCCGGTTGTACGTAAGCAATCCGCTGTTCCTGCCGAGTGAGAGCTTCTTGCAAGAGCTCAGCCGGCGAGCGGAACAGGTCGGCTTGATGGAGGCCAAATCGAATCATTAGCCGGTGCATTGCCATCGCATGGCTCTCTGTGCGCCCGTCGCGGTGGATGTGCTCGATTGTCAACCCGTGGTGAATGAGAACCTGTGAGATGAGAACCGTTCGGTGACAGTCGAGTGGCTCCGCCTCGCTGCACATGATCGCAATCCGATGCACTTTGATGCCCCGGAGAAGGAGTTCGATGCCGTTGCGGAACTCTGAAGTATGCGATAGGCGTTGGTACTGGACTTGACCGTCTACGTAACAAGCTGGGTCGTTGGTACGGGCGCCGAGTTGCGTTCCTAGGAACACATATCTGATGCCCGCTGCATCCAACGTGCCCTCAATTGCCTGCTTGTTGAACTGAGGATTATGCCGACTCATAGGCACCGAACGGACGTCCGCGATCGCGGTAACCCGGTTTCGCTGAAGCAATCTCAGGAAAGTCGAGGAGTCGTGCGTTGAGTGGCCAATCGTGAACACGTTGTTCGCGTTCAATTGTTGCTCCCCCCATGCACTTTCGCCTTCTGGATGATAGCGGCCACCAACTTGGAAGAATATCCTCTGAATGGCAACGCGAGGCTCACAGTCAAGAATGATTCGCCAAGCTGGTGCACGCCCAGCGACTGTCCATATGATTCCCAATACACAGGGTCAGTGACTTTCAATGCGTATTCGGTGCCGGCATGATGGAATCGCGCTAGCATCTTCGTCTTCCCGTAGTCGGTGAACACCTTAAGGTCAACATTTTCGACGCGGATGAACGTCAGCGATGTCCCTAGGCTGCTCGCATCCTCTGGGGATACCAGGTCGTTGACGCCAGTTTGAGTTTTGTCGTTGTTGGTCCATAGCGATTCAGGGTGCTCTTCAAGTGCGGCAAGGATTTCCAAGTCGGCTTGTCCGTCCTTCTGCCATGGAGAATAGCTTGCGTCGAGAAGCCAATTCTCCGTCTGGTAGTTGTACGGCACTCGTTTGCTGAGACCGATCGTAACGACGTCAAGCACCCGCAGGGCCGCCCCGTCGGAGAGCACCTGTTCCGGGACCGAACCGCTGGGAGGAGCGCTCACCGGGCGTATCCAATGGCGCGCGCCGTCGATTCCCGCGATACATCTTCCATCAGGCTTGTAGGAGTTCGCTAGACACACAATCATCTTCAGCTCCACCATCGGAACACCTCGCAACTTGCGACCGATCCGCGAGAGGCGATCGGAATCCGTCGGCGGTTCTTGGCTGTTGTCATGACGCGACTGCCTGCCGTGTGGGGAGGGATTGGGGCGTCATCCCCACCAATTGCCGGAATCCGTCAGCATTTTCGAGCCGACGCACCAAATGCTCCACGTATGCCGAGCTGTATGTATAGTCCCGATGCGGCTCGTCATAGCGGCAGTACTGTTCAATTGTCCGTTCAGGGTTGTTGCCACCCCATCCGGGGCGTACGGCTTCGGCCTTCCACGCCCTCACGAAGTGGGCCATGTTGAACACGAACGGAATTCGTGCGGCGACGGCTTCGACGACCTGACGCGGCTTCATCCAGCCGCAGTTGCTCACGTCACGCTGTTGTTCGCGGACAATGACCAGACCCGTGTCCCTGATCAGCGCCTTCTCTTCGTCGGTCATATCGGCGGCGCGTACGAACTGAATCGGCGTGGCAGACGCCGGGTTCTTCACAAGCTCTAGGTAGACGCGGAGCCGCATGTCGTACTTGTCGTCGTCCCGAACGTCGTTCGGGAGGCTGTCGGCGGAGTGAACGATGAAGCGCTTGAGCTCATTGGGCAGCTTGGAGTGAAGCCGCTCGAGCGCCTGCTGGCCTTCGGCCGTGAATGAACCGATGAAGACCGGGAACCGCAGCTTGGTTGCGAGCGAGAATCGGATGCCAAACTGGTCGGTCAGCTCCTCCTCGAAGTTCAGCAGCAGCGCCTGCGAGCGTCCACCAACCGCCAGGGCGAGTTCCTGCTGGAACTTGGTAAATCGGTGCTCGACCTTGTTTCGCAGCGCGATGAAGAACTCGATGTTCGCCCGCACGGCGGTTTGGTCAGGCCAGCGTTCAATGACACACTTGGCCAACTCCCACGTCTTCGGCTCGCCATCGACCTTCTCAAGGCGTCGCGGGTTGGCCTTCATGCGGTAGCGATAGTCGATGCCGTCGCGTTGAAACTCGGCGTGCAGCACGTAGAGCCACGCCAGGTGCATATGCACGATGAAGCCCTCGAAAGAGCGCGGCTCCGAGGGGTCGTTGTACAGGCGAACAGCAAGGCATGCCTCGGCGCGCGCGGCATCGACCAACGCCTTCCAACGTGCGGGGCGCGCCACGGTCGATCACTTCCTTCCGGCTGCTCAGCGTACAGCGGCGCGCCGACAACGCGCGGTATTTGATTCTGTAACTACCGGCGTGTCGCGGGCTGCGTCCGACGGTCTGTGGGCGAGCAGCTCCATACTGAGGGGCTTCGGTCACATGACCGGAGCTGGCGCCGGCGGTGTCTCTGCGGGTCTGCATGTTGCTGCATCCGGACAGCGGGACATGCGCGTCCATCAATGCTCTGACGCCCCGGTGGCCAGGAGCGTCCTCGTTCGCCCCGCGACGGACCGGACGATCTGATGCTTGATGGTGTCTGACGTGGTGAGATGGAACCTGTCGGACTGAGATGGGAGTAGCCCTGGCCAATGCCGCGCCTCGCCTGACCGTGGCCCAGTTCGACCTCCTGCGCTGGGTATCCGGGGGCTGCAAGGACGGTGTGTACGAGGGCACTTCGCACCGCGTGTCGGCGCGGAGTCTGCATAACCACGGCCTGGTGCGCGTCACGGGCAAGAGCGCGACGTGGAATGCGAGCATCACCCCGGAGGGCACCCGCATGCTCGAGGCCGAGGCGAAGCGCGTCGAAGCCGAACGTGAACGAGTTCGCCGCGAGGCAGAAGTCACGGCGCAGAAACAACGTGAGCAGGCGCAACTCCGCGAGCAGGCGGTCGAGCTGCTAAGTGAAGTCGTTGCGGCTGGCGGACGGCTCGACGTCGGAACGCGATTTTCTGCCGACGAGGTCACGAAGCTGTGCACCGGTCTCCGATTGTCGGGTGCACTGCCCGTTGGGCAACGACTGGCACAGGAGCCGACGCGCATGGATCCGGTCTTCGGCGTCACGGTCTACTTGGAGCCGGACTTCGCGGCTCTGACCGCCCGTCGTACCTTCACGGTCCCAGGACAGCTCCGCGAGCCGCATCCGGCGGTTGCGGCGTTTCGGGACAAGAAGGACCTCGTCTCAAGGGCCGAGGTCGGCCGCGCTGCCCGGATCTTGCAGGCCCTCGCTACGGCCTCGACAACAGTCGGCTGGAAGGTCACCGGCCGACCACGCAACGAGGGGTACGGGCGAAACCTGCCTGATCCGGATCTGATCTTGCAGCTTCCCTCGCGCGAACTGGTGGTGTCGATTCGGGAACTGGACCAGCGCGGAAGACGAGTGACGGCCTTCATCACCGAGACGGACTACTACACGCGTGCGACTCGGACGATCGCTAACAAGCACTTCGAGCCCTCCGGCAAGCTGGAGGTCAAACTATCGAGGAAATGGGAGGACGAGACGGTTCTGGCGATGCGCGACGAGCTTGGTGCGCCGATCGAGGACCAGCTGCCGACGCTAATCCGCGCACTCGAAATCGCCGAGGCAGAAGCGGAGTGGTCTCACAAGGAGGAGGAGCGCCGTGCTGAGATCCGCAAAGTCCGCTGGGAAGAAGTCAAACAGGAAGCCCTCGTCAAGGTCGCCTACGACCGCAACGCTGCTCAACTCGACGAGCAGCTTGACCGTAGGCAAGCTGCAGCCGCGATGCGAATGTACGCCGAGGACATCGAATCGCGCGGAAGAACTCGACGAGCCAGCGCGGACAGAATCCACCGAGTGGGCCGCGTGGATTAGAGCGCATGCCGACCGTATCGATCTGCTCAACAGGCCGCTCCGCCTTCTCCGTGTCACTTCCGCCAGCCATGATGAACTCGGGCCGCACATGAATGGCTGGAGCACGTACGGGCCGTACCGGCGGTAGACGCGGACTGAGCCGGTGCTTTATGCCGCATTTTGATGTCACCTCGACTTGAGGTGCCAATCACGACGGCCGTGCCGACTGGGGCGGCCAATGCCCCCGACCTCGCGGCCCGCCGAGACCTACGAGAAGCCGGATCTGACCGAAGAACAAGTCGGGCACCGGATCCAAGTAACACCACCAAAGGAATACCGCCACCGGGATTGGGAAGCTCGGTGGCCGTTTTCTATATGTCGTTGGATCAAGTCAGATACTCACGTCGGAGGGCAGAAGCGTCATCGCCCCGTGTGCGTTGAAACAGACGAGCCTGACCTCTATTGGTGACAAGATGCGGAAAGCGCGCTCCATCCATTAACGGCGAAAATGGCCGATGCTCACGAAGGCGGTCAGATGACAGCACCCAGCGACGACGATGGTGTGTTCGAGCCGTTTGCCGACGGCGTAACTGCCAGTTCAAGCCCACCAAATGAAGGCAGCAACGTGTGCCGCGCGGCAGCGCTCGCATTCCTGCTTCGAGGAGCTGCGACCGCGGCAGGCGGGCTCACCACCGAGCTGCGCGCGCTGGGCTTTTCCGATCTCGTTCTCCAAGACAACGCCCGCGACTGGGCGGGTCAAAATCCACTTGACCGACTGGGCAGCTACACGGCCAGGCCCGACACCAACTTCGACCTCATACGGATGCGCGGCTGGGCCGAGCTGAACGAGAACGCCGATCCTGCGGGAGCGGTCGGCTTCCTTTTCGCGATGCTCGGCAGTGCGCTTGAACGAGAGTCGGCCGCAGCAGCCGCCGCCCTCTGGCGCGGATTGAGACTGGCCACGCAGTTACCGCCGCCGTCGGCCAGCGCCCGCCGACGGATTTTCGAGCCGCTGTACTTCGACGTGGATTTCGACTTCGACAGGCGCGGCGGCTTCTGGCCGCTGTATCCGCCCGGGCTCTGGGAGCCCCCGCTGTCGGCCGTCGATTCCGACGCGCCGGTGCGATGGGATTCGGACCGTTGGTCGGAAACCTACCAACGATTTTCGTACCGACTCGGGCCCGGTGACCGCGACGTCGATGCTTACTTCATCGCAGCACTGGCGTTTGCCAGGCTCAATCAAGCGCTTCGCTCGCCCGACACCATCACCCGATCGCTCGGGGCTGCCGCCTTAGTTCGTGAAGCTGACGCGGACGAACCGGCATCGGAACCCGATCTGCAGGCCCCGTCAGACGCAGTTTCGACATCACCCTCGGTATCAACGATGATTCACGGCACCTGGGCATACATGGGCGACTGGTGGCGACCGCGTGTCGGCGACTTCCACCGATTCATCGGCGACAAATACCGGCGGAACCTGTACAGCGGCGGCGCGCATTTTCATTGGAGTGGCAACTACAGGGCGCGCCACCGCGCCCGGGCAGCAGAGTTCTTCGCCGAGTGGGTAACCGACCGTGCGCCGGCCGGCATTCAGTCATTATTCGCCCACAGTTACGGTGGCGAGATCGCGGCGCGTGCACTGACTTTAAGAACGCCGATCCAAGAGCTGATCCTTCTCAGTACCCCTGTGACGAGCCACGTCAAGGCTGCTGCACAGTCGAGTGCACGGTTGATCGATATTCGCTTGCCATTCGATCCCGTGCTGGCCCTCGAGCTAAAGACCCAACGGATTCCCTTGAACTACGACGTCACAAGGGTACTGACATCGTGGCGACTCGATCACGGTGCTACGCATAAAGAGTCGGTGTGGCTGGCCGACGACATCGCAGCGCGGGCCCAGCTTCAGCGCGATCAGAATCTCGTCGGCAGGTAGGTCGCCCAGCAACTCCCGCGGATCAACCTCCAGAAAGTCCGCGATCTTCTCCAGCGTCCGCGAGGTGATATTCGGCTCCCCTCGCTCGACGCCTCCCCATGTATGTCCAGTGGACACCCATGCAGTCGGCGAAGGCATCCCGGGTAGCTGCTCCAGGAAGGCATGATGCAGGCGAGCGCGGTCCGTGGTTTCGCCGGGTTCGATGGTGACGAACCCTTCTTCGGTCGGCGGCGCGAGGCGGTACTGAACCGCGTTGGAACCTGGTCGAACCATTCTAAGGTCACCACCAGGTATCCGGACGTCCCTTCACCAGCCGTGAGATCGCTGGTCAACGACTCAGTTGAAAGGTCTCAATTCGTGTCGCAGGTGGCCAAGTCCCCTCCGACACAATTTCTTAGCTGCACGGATAGAATATCCGCTCTGAGCTCGGTCGAAGCTAGTTTCCAATATTTGCTGATGCCGAGTGGGCATCGCGTCGATGTCCTAATTCTGCCCGACGGTAGGAACGGAGAATATCCCATTGCGGTGCGATACCGCGGCAGTCGTCCTGTGCTCGCTCCGCACTTGCACCACGGTGGCACCCCTGTGCAAAGATGCCCGCTCTGCGTGGCTACGTCTATAGTATTGGATGCTATAGTTTCAAGATGGGTCCCCGTGACCTTCGCCATGTCATGGCTGCAACCGGGATGAGCCAATCGCAGCTCGCGCGAATCAGTGGTGTCCGACAGCCCAGCATCAGCCAGTTTCTAAGCGGCACAATCGATTTCAGCGATGACCAGATCGACCGACTGCTGTCGTGCATGGGCTATCGACTCGAAGTCAGCCGCCAGGCCGTAAACGCGAACCTCACGCGTTCCGAGCGCCGCTCTTGGAGCATGCACCGGCAATTGGCGACGCACCTGAATGCCACATCCTTAACTGCCTGGCAGCCAACGATCTTTGCCAACATAGCCCGCCTACGCGCTGGTGTACGTGGCCAACCGCATCTCGCCAACCTCGACCACTGGCAGCATCTCGTCAGTACCAAGGATGTCCCCGCGCTGCGCCGCATCCTGACCGGCGTCGACCGCCATTCGATCGAAATGCGCGAGGTCACACCGATGGGCGGGATTCTCACTGACGAAGAACGCCGGCAAGCACTCCGAAACGCTGTGTGATGCGCCGCGACCAACTGGAACACGCAATCCGTACCGCCTGCCAGATCACCGGCCAAACCGAAGTCATCGTGATTGGCTCTCAGGCCATCCTTGGCACCTACCCCGAATACGAGTTGCCGCACCTTGCGACCCGCTCAATGGAAGTCGACATCCTGCCCATCACCGACGACAACAACACCACCATTGAACTTGCCGACCTCATCGTCGGGGTTGCCGGCGAACTCTCACCATTCGAACAAACGCACGGATTCAGCATCGATGGTGTCGACCTCACCACCGCTGCCCTACCCGAGGGCTGGAGAGACCGCCTCGTCAAAATTCAGAACGCCAACACCGCCGCCCCCTCCGGTGATCCCCAATTCATCGGCTGGTGCCTGGACAAAGAAGACCTCTGCGTCGCCAAACTCTGCGCATTCCGTCCCAAGGACCAGAACTTCGTTCAGGCACTCATCCAAGAGCACCTTGTAGACCCCGTCGTGATCACTGACCGATTAGGCACCGTCAACGCCCGCTACACCACAGCTATCGAGACGGCCACCCGCTGGCTGGCGTACCAAATCGAAAACGGGCCATCATGAACATCGAAGTCCCGCCCGAAATGTATGGCAACGATCCGGCCGGATTCATCGACCACCTCGGCCTCGTCGTCCAGCGACGCCCCATCGGCTCTGACACGGTGTGGGAAGTATCGGCCAAGCACACCGACCTCGTCTCCGCGCAGACCCTGCATGGCCCCGCCCTCAAACGCAGCAGGTTCGATGTCTCGCCAGCACCTACCCCCGACGTGCCAGGAGGCATGCCACCGAAACTGTCCGACACCTTCGACAAGATCACCCAAGCCCTCGACGAAAACCCCGCGCTGGCGGCCCGCCTTGACCGCATCATCACCACGCTGATCGCCGTCCCCGACCACCAAGTCCCTGCCGCCATCGAATGGGGCAGCGCTGCGCTCTCCCGCATACCCCTAGAACGGGCTGACGGCACCACTGAGCCATTGTTCCCGCGCCTCTCCGTCCACGACGTCCGGATCGACCCTCTCGCCTACCGCTGGTCCAAACTCCCCCAGGTGCTCCTACGCCTCAGACACACCACCGCAGCCGAACTGGTCGAGGAGTCCAAACAAAACCCCGAGAAGGCGACGTTCCAGTCGTCGGGAGCGCTGTTAGAAGGCACTGTTTTCGGAGGCCTCTATTTTGCTCCCTTACTCGGCAGTCAGAGTCCATCGATGTGGGGAATAGGCGTACCACGAGTCGGACAGGTCATTGTCTACACTTTCGGCCGCCTGATTAACGGAAGAGGATTCGGAGCAAGCCGCGACCCGCTCGACTGCCTCCGGGTGCTTATCCACCACTCCCCCACCCACGACTTCGCGAACACAATCGCCGACGCGTCGGACATGCACAGGCGATCTTCTCTGAGACCGTTGACTGGTGGGCCTCACGTGTCGACAAGACAATAAACGACATCTTTTCTCCCACAACGTATCTCGACGCTAACAACACCTACGTGCCCGAGGCCCACCAACGCTGGATGCTGAACCTCGAACAATTGATTACCCGCATCGGGGCGATCCTCAGCCATCCTCGCGACCGGTCAGCACAACTCATGCTCATGTTCCCAGCCATGGACCTTCTAGCCGACAGCTTTACTGGCGCCAACGGCATCGGCCAACTTATGACACCGACGCGACTCGCGAAGCGCATCAACGCAATTGAAGAACACGTACCCACCCGGATCAAACCACTCGTCATGGCGCCGGCCTATCGCGCACTCACAGCAGCGCAGCAGGTCTCCGACGAGTTCTTCGCCCCCAGCTCCAACCCCGACGCCACAACGGAGTCGCGACTGATTCACCTATGGAACGCCCGCCGCAACACCACCCACGGATTCAACGAAAACGCCGAGATCCTCGCCGAACACACCGGCCGCCTGCCGGCAGACATCGTGTTCGTGCCCATGGTGTATCTCCTCGACATCCTGACCGACCGCGAACGATTGCTCCAGCGCATCGCCCGCGGCTGCCGCACTGCCCACCCCGGCCGCACAAGCTGACTGCGGCAGGCGCTTCCGTTGGTGAGCAACCCTGGGACAACAGCGCTGGCTGACGCTATCGACAGCCCGACGATGCGGCGAACTTCGCCTGCTCTAAGCGTCGCCTTGGAGCGCTTTGATGAGGCGCGACGGCGCTACGGCTAGGTAGTTGCTCATCGGGCGGCGAGGGCGGTCAAGTCTAGGAAGGTCTGCGGCTGCATCGGCGTCTCGTTGGTGCACACTTCACGCCACTTGGCGATCAGGCGGACGAAGCCTTTCAGCGAGCGGTGCTCGCAGACACCTTCGAATATCTGCAGCTCTCGGCAGATCAGGACGGCTGGGGTCCACTCGTCGAAGAAAGCGCACCTGAAGGTGGATCGCACCAGTGTGTTGACCTTATAGCCGTCCCGTCACGACGAGGATTGTGTCGCACCCCCATGGAATGATCCGCATTCATGAGCCAATGGACTGTGACACATCTCGAGCCGAACGATCGTCGCAACCCTGCGGCGGGGTATATCACCGTCGCCGTGGATCAGTCATCGGAGGCCGCTGCGCGTCAGGTCTTCGCTGACACGGTTCGTGTGGCGGAAATGCTGGAGTATGCGACGGTCCAATTACGTTGCGATGGTGTGATTGTCGAGCGCTGGCCAGTAGTCACGGGTGATGATCCAGACCTCAGCGACCTCCGACGCGCCGCCGCCCTGATCTCCCACCGCGGAACGAACCATTCCGACGGCCTGCACTGGTCGCTTACTGAAGCGGCGGAATCCGGGCGGCTGGCGCAGTTGCTACGGGCAGTCGACTTCGCTTATCGAGTCGTAGTCCAGTATTTCGGTCTAGACGTTCAAACGATCGACAGCCAGATCCACCGGTTCAGCACTGCGCCGGCGGCGGACAGTTTTGATGTCTACAACCGGTATGCAGCACAGGCGATCGAAGCCATGCGCGCTGAAGATCGCGCCAGACTCAACAACGTCTTCGACGCCGTGAATCGTGAGTCAGCTGGCCCGCGATTGGTGGGGGCCGTCTGCGATGTCTATGCCGGGCTCCTGTCTGTGCTGTCGACTGCGGAAGGGCGCGAGTTTCTGTCAACCTGGACGGCACGCATCGCCGGACTAGAGGATCAATCCAACTGAAGACCGCCGTCATCCGGCCACGAAAGACGCACTGCACCGGGTCGTCGTCGACAGGGCCGATAATCCTCGGCTCCGTCAAGCGCACATTCATCCCGGGACGGAGATAGGCAGCGGGCGATGGTGGTTGTGTCCGGAGTCAGTGGAGTTGGCGGTTATCGCATTCAACCTGGCGGCTGGCGGATTGCCCGCTGATTCTCGATGAAACTGGCGATCGCGGGCACCCCGTCGTTGGCCAGCGATCTCCGTTAATCGCCACATCGCCCGACGCGCCCGTGGCTGGGCGATGTTCAGATCCAGAGATCTTGTTCGACTTTTTCGACGGCTCGGAACTGCGCTCGCAGAGCCGGGGTTTCACACGCTGGTGCCTCACCACATTCCGACCGCTCCGCCGTTGGTCTCGCCCGCGAGAGTCCCCAGGCCGACGCTCCTAGCGCGGGGTCGGGAATATGCTCGACCGCTGTGGGTCTCAACCTAGACACGAGTATGTCATTTCGACGCAGCCACCGCTTAGGCGAACTCGTCGAAGCGATTTATCACGCCACCTCGACCACCACGCCCGAGACCCATTGGGTGGAGTGGAAAAGCACCCTGGATTTCTCCAAGGCCAAGGACAAGGTCAGCGCGGCCAAAGCGATCATCGCTTTGGCCAATCGCGACCCGGCGAACGCGGCCCGCGAGTGCGAGGGCGAGGGGTACCTCGTCGTGGGCGTTTCGCCTGACGGCGTGCTCGGCGCCGTCGCGGTGCACGACGCGGCGGACCTCGCCGGGATGCTGCGAACCTACGTCGACGGACCACACTGGGACGTCGACTACGTCGAGTTCCACGGGCAACACGTCCTGATCATCACGGTCGCACCACCGCAGCCCGGCCACCGGATCCACTCCCTGATCAAGGACTACGAGAGCTACAAGTCCGGAACTGTTTTCCGCCGCGGCATCTCCGGCTCCGAGCCGGCAACCCATCGAGAGCTCAACGAACTGCAGAACCGGCTCCTGCAGGACCCTCCGGTCTCTGACAGTGACGCGTTCGACGAGTCGATCGGTAACGGCAACTACCGGTTGGCCGGCCGCCTGATGCGCAGCGCCGCCCGCGGTGTGATCGACGCGTGCAGCAACCCTGAACAGTTCCCACCCGGCTTCGCCAGTCGAGTGCCGACGAAGCAGATCACCCAATACGTCGAGATCGCTGATGGCTACTGCAAGACCGCGGCGCCTTTGCTTCCTCTCGTCATCGAGGGTTGTCGGGTCGAAAGCACTACGCTTGAAGTCGAATATCGACAGGTCATCACCGCGCTCGCCGAGCCGAGACCGCTTGCCCAAGACAGTGGTTCGCTCATCACGGCTGTCCGAAACCAACAGCTGGAGGCGTTGGCATTGCTGCCAGCGACGCTCACGATCTACGCCGGCACAATCGCGGCAATTGAACACGAGAACTATGGCGCCGTCCGCGCTCTGACCGTCGACGCCACCGTCGATTGGTCCCATTTTACGAACCGCAAGGTGGCGGTCCTCGATAAGGCTGGCCCCTGGGAGATAGTCGGCCGCGAGCGGCATCTCGGACTTGCCCTGCGTGCCGCCCAGACAGGTGTACTCACCGAGCTGCTGCTGGACGCCCTCGCAGCGGGTCGACTTCCGCGCCGACCGGTCTACCCGGTCTCGGCTTTCTTGTTCGATGCGCTGCGGTCGTACTTTCCCGACCACACCGATTCTCAGTACATCAGGCTGTTCGATGCCAGCGAGCTACTTTTTGCCCTTCTAGTCACCGATCTCGCGGCTCAACGTAGCCCAGGCCTCCTCGACCAGCCCTGGCTGGGGCTGTTCGTCGCGCACGCGGCCGAGAGCTACCCCTTCGAGGAGACCGAGGTCGCGCACATGTTGGTGGATGCTCGAAACGCGGGCGACCAGTGGCCAGCCGTAGAAGCCGGTCTGTTCGGGGGATCAAAGAAACGGCTACAGGAAGCCGTCGACACCGTATGGACGGCCACCGTCGCGCAGCTGCGCCGCGGACCTTTCTGACCACCCAGTCGCGACGATGCCTTTGATGAACACTGACGGCCCCGTGCCGGCTCTTCTTCTTGGCGAACGGCGTCTGCCTACGGCACGGTGAAGACCGCTGAATTACCTATCCGCCGCCTCGGCGGTCGCGTGTACATCGTTACTGCCTGCCCTCGCAAACTCGGCACCGCGTGACGGTTCGAGCGCACGAATACCGAACTCGGCCACCTCTGCAACACCACCAGAGATCGCTCCGTTGCGTCCACTGCACCCCAGACGCCTAACGCCGTAAACTCACTGGTCAGAGACGCAGTTGAAAGGTCTCAACCCGTGTCGCAAGTGGCCAAGTCCCCCCTCGGACACATTTTATGATTCCCGGACCCGCTCACCCGGTCGTAGGCTTGATGAGCCAGTAGCCGGGAATGCGAGGCTCATGACCCCATCGAATGGCTTTCTTCGGCGAACGCCGACGCGAAGGTTCCGCGACCGGCGCGAAGCTGGCCGGGTGCTCGCCGAAGGCCTCGCTCCCTACCGCGGCAAACAGGGTTTGCTCGTCCTCGGACTGGCCCGTGGCGGTGTTCCGGTCGCTTGGGAGGTCGCCGCGGCGTTGCAAGCCGACCTCGATGTATTCCTGGTTCGCAAGCTCGGGGTGCCGCAGTGGCCCGAGCTCGCGATGGGCGCGCTGGCCAGCGGCGGCCGGGTGGTGATGAACGAGAACGTGATGTCGAGTCTGCAGATCACCGATGAGCAGGTCCGCGGGGTGATCGCACGCGAGACGGCCGAGCTTAGCCGCCGCGAGCACGCGTACCGGGCCGGACGCCCGGTCGCCGAGCTGGCGGGCAAGTGCGTGATCTTGGTTGACGACGGCATCGCCACCGGCGCGAGCATGCTGGCTGCGGTGCGGGCCGTTCGTGCGGCCGGCCCGCGCTGGATCGTCGTCGCGGTTCCCGTCGGGCCGGAGACCGCGTGCCGGGAGCTCGCCGCAGCGGCCGACGACGTCGTCTGCGCGACCATGCCGCCCTCGTTTGAGGCGGTCGGACAGGTTTACGCCGACTTTCACCAGGTCAGCGACGATGAGGTACGCGACTTCCTCGACACACCTACCACCGATGGAGCGATGAAAGGCGGCTGAGGGGCGCTACTTGGCGCTCTCGTCGCCGGACACGGTGGATTCCTTGGTCGCCTCGGAATCCGTCTCCTCGGTGGCCGGCTCGTCCTCACCCGGAACTTCGTCCGGGTAGTCGACGGCTTCTGCTTCGGGACCGGCTGCGTCCCCGCCTTCGGTCTCAGCCTCTTCGCCGCCGGCGTCGCGTTGCTGACGTTCACGCACCGCATCGATGATCAGCAGCACCACACCCAGCGCGCTGGCCCCGATGCACACCCAGGCCACCAGCTCATTGCTGGTGACCACCGCGAACACCAGCGCGACAAGCCCAATCAGGGCCAATACCAGCGCAATGATCAGCATTCGGTCATCCTCCAGCCCCTGAGCAGCGACTGCCAACCTACCAGGGCCGAATCATTGACTCCGGTACCACCGCGTAACGCGGCGCGTGTCGGTCCCTGCGGCGGCTAGTTACCCCGATTGAACTGCTCAAACCCGCCGGCGTCGGCGCTGGAATCGACCGGCGCCGCTGAACCACGCTGACCGAGTTCCTCGAGCTGCGATTCCAAGTACGTCTTGAGCCTGGTGCGGTACTCGCGCTCGAACGTGCGCAGCTGCTCCAAGCGGCCTTCCAGCACGGTGCGCTGCTGATTGATGGTTCCCATGATCTCGGAATGCTTACGTTCGGCATCGGCCTGCAGAGCGTCCGCCTTCTCCTGGGCCTGACGCAACTGGCTCTCCGACCGGGATTGGGCGTCGGCAAGCATCGCGTCGGCGCGCTGGCGTGCCTCGGCGACCGTCGTCTCCGCGGTGTGGCGGGCCTCGCTGAGAATCTGGTCGGCGTTGGCGCGGGCGTCGGCCAGCATCTTGTCCGACTCCGCTTTGGCGGTGCCGGTGAGCCGGTCGGCGGTGTCTTGAGCCAGGCTCAGCACCCGGGCAGCCTTAAGGGCCTGTTCCTCATTCGTGCCGGAGGGAGCCGCAACCGGCGCCGGCTTGACAGGCTCGGGGGGCTCGGGCTCGAAGGTAGGAACCGGTTGGGCAATGGTCGGAGTGGCACCACCGCCGCCTCCGGCGGCTAGTTCCTGATCCAGTTCATTGATCCGCTGACGCAGATCGGAATTTTCCTCGATGAGGCGCGTCAGCTCGTTCTCCACCAGGTCAAGAAAGGCGTCGACCTCATCTTCGTTGTACCCGCGCTTGCCGATAGGCGGCTTACTGAACGCCACATTGTGGACGTCGGCAGGTGTAAGCGGCATTCTTTGTCCCCTCGAGTTCCTGGACGGTCAAACGATCTGGAAAGTGTAGAACGGACTGGTAGCCGTCGCGCAACTAGCGTCCATCCTGTCACACCAGACTCGGCGGTTGCCGATTGGAGTAATAAATAAGGCCGAAATTCAATGTCTAAGGACATAAAATCACATTCCTTAGATTTGAAATCACGCCTTAGAAACTGTCGCCAAAACGAAGCCGAATCGTCTCATAACTTCATCGCGCGGTGACCTTAATGCGGCCTATCCGCGGCACCGAACGCGAGTTGCATGCCGATGAACGCGACCAGCAGCAGCACCATGATGGAGAGGTCGAAGCGGACCGCACCGATGGTGAGTTGCGGGATCAGCCGGCGAAGCAACTTCACCGGCGGATCGGTGATCGACATGATGATCTCCAGGATCACCACAGTGATGCCGGTGGGACGCCAGTCCCGGCTGAACGAGCGGATGAACTCGACGACGACCCGGGCGATCAGCAGCAGCCAGAAGACGAACAGCGCGAACCCAAGGATCTCAAAGAACAGCACCAACGAAAGCCCGACCTTACCGATGAGGATGTCAAGAACGTCTGTCGCCGCCATTTGGGCGACGTCTCGCAAGCCTACCGACTCGAACCGGCGGCACACATCGCGTGGCCGCCGTTGGCCCCGTCCGGGCCGGGCCAGGCAAGCGCCCGGCCCGGCGATCCACCCTGTGGCGCGCCGGGCCCGCAAGCGGAATTTGGTCTATTGGTAAGCGTAGAAACCGGTTTCGGCGATGCGGCGACGCTCCTCCGGGGAGACGTCGACGTCAGCCGGCGACAACAGGAACACCTTGGTCGCGACCTTGTCGAAGGAGCCGCGCAGGGCGAAGGCCAACCCGGCCGCGAAGTCGACGAGGCGTTTTGCGTCGGCGTTGTCCATCGACACCAGATCCATGATGACGGGCGTACCGTCGCGGAACCGCTCCCCGATGGTGCGGGCCTCGCTGTAGTCCTTGGGCCGCAGCGTGGTGATCTTCGACAGCGGATGGCCTTCCTCGAACATCATCGCCATCCGGCGTGGGTCCATCGCCAGCGCGCCGCGAGTGGAGTTGCGCAACCACGAGCCGAAGCGCGGGCGCGCCATGTCGGGCCGGTCGAACTCGCGGGGCTGGAAGCGCGGCTCGTCGTAACCGCCGCGATAACTGCTCGGCGGCGGGTAATCGGTCGGTTCGCCACGAAGATCACCACGAATATCCCCGCGCGGATCGCCGCGCGGGTCCCGGCGCGGGTCGTCATAGTCGCGCCCTTCATAGCGACCGTAATCGTCCTCGAAACGGGGACGCGAATAACCGCGAGAAGGAGCACGGTCGTCGTAGTACTCGTCGTCGTAGTCCTCCATCGGAGCCATACCGAAGTAGGCCTTGACTTTGTGCAGTGTGCTCATTGCGTGCCCCTTCTAGCCCTGAGAAAGTTGGTGTCTGTGATGAAGGTGTGACTACAGTGACTATTCACGGTGACCGTAACCGCCGCGGACCCAATAGCGCGGTACCGACACGCACACACGTGGAACCATGTTTTACGGCGATTTCGAGGTCGTCGGACATGCCCGCGGACAGTCCCAGCGCGTTCGGGAAGGTTTCGAGCACCCGGCTGTGCTCGGATTTCAGCCGCTCAAAGGCCTGATCCGGGTCCCAGCCCAGGGGCGGGACGCACATCAATCCGATCAGGTCCAGGCTCTGCGATTCCTCCACCTGAGCACAGATCTGGTCCACTGCGCCCGGGTCCGTCATGTCGACGCCGCCGCGAGACGCATCGCCGTCGAGACTGACCTGAACATAAACCCGCATCGAGGCGTCGCGGCGGTGCTCGTCGAGGGCTGCCGCTACCGCTCGATCCAGCGCGGTCACCACCGCCGAACTGTCGGCCGCGTGAACCGTGTGCGCCCATTGCGACACCGAGCGAACCTTATTGCGCTGGATCCGGCCCACCATGTGCCAGTGCAAATCGCGAGAACCCGCCCACGGTGACGCGGCTTGCAACCGAGCGACTTCGGCTACCTTCGCCGAAGCTTCCTGTTCTCGCGATTCGCCAACGCAGCGGCAACCCAATCGCGACAAAATCGCTACGTCGGTTGCTGGGAAGAATTTGGTAACCGGGAGAAGTTCAATTTCTCCGACATTGCGCCCGGCGGCCTCGGCGGCCGCCGAGAGCCGAGATCGCACCGCAGCCAACGCATGCGTCAATTCCGACTGGCGATCCGCTTGCCCGGAAAGATCCACCGTCATCGCGTTCATTCCATCCACACCAACGACGCCAGCCGCCCGGTGGGCGCGCTGCGTCGATGGCTGAACAGGGACCGGTCGGCCACCGTGCAACGTGGATCGACCTCGATGGACGTCACCCCCAAATCGCGTAGCTGACAAGCGATTCCGGCTCGCAGATCCAGACCGGGAGTTCCGGCGGCGGTGGTGGTGCGGCTGCCGGGCAATGCGGCCTCGACCTCGTCGGCCATCGCGGCGGGCACCTCGTAGTTGCGACCGCTGACCGCCGGCCCTAACAGCACCGAAATGTCGCCGGCCTGCGCACCGAGGTCCAGCATCGTCTCCACCGCGCGGGTCACCACCCCATGCTGGGCCCCGACGCGACCGGCGTGAACCGCGGCCACTACACCGGCACGCGCGTCGGCCAGCAGGACCGGCACGCAGTCGGCCGTTAGAACCGCAAGCGCCAGTCGTGGCGTGTTGGTTACCAGGCCGTCGGTGTTGTCGACCGCGGCACTCTGCGGCCCTTCGACCACCTCGATCCGGTCACCGTGGACCTGGTTCATCCACACCAAGGAATCGTCGGGCAGCCCAATGGCCGCGGCCAGCCGAGCCCGGTTGGCCTTGACCGCGGCCGGGTCGTCACCGACGTGGTCGCCCAGGTTGAAAGAGTCGAACGGCGCCGACGACACACCGCCAGCCCGGGTGGTGGTCACTCGGCGGATGTGAACGCTCACGTAGCCAGTATCCGGAATGTCTTGGCGGCCAGGCCGCAACGCTGTCCGAGCGCGGCCGGTTTGTCGCGCACTGGCAAGCAAATTGAGACCTCAGCGGCGCATGAATGGCGGCACGTCGACGTCGTCGTCGTCGCCACCGATGCTCAAGGTCGCGCCGTTGGTGTGAATCGGCACGCTCACGGCGTCGACCGGCTCGAACAGCGTCGAGGTGAGCTTGCCGGCCTTGGCCGTCTCGATCCGGTGCGCACCGCCACTGCTGCTTTCGCTGACCAACGGCTTGCGTCCGGGCCCGCTGGCCTCGAAGCCGGCAGCAATCACCGTAACCCGAACTTCGTCACCCAGGGAGTCGTCGATGACCGTGCCGAAGATGATGTTGGCGTCCTGGTGAGCGGCGTCCTGCACCAACGAGGCTGCCTCGTTGATCTCGAAGAGCCCCAGGTCGCTACCGCCGGCGATCGACATCAAGACGCCCTGCGCGCCCTCCATGGAGGCCTCCAGCAGCGGGGAGTTGATGGCGATCTCGGCGGCTTTGAGTGAGCGGCCTTCGCCGCGGGCCGAGCCGATGCCCATCAACGCGGTGCCCGCGCCGGACATGATGCCCTTGACGTCGGCGAAGTCGACGTTGATCAGGCCCGGCGTGGTGATCAGGTCGGTAATGCCCTGCACGCCGTTGAGCAGCACCTCGTCGGCGCTGCGGAACGCGTCCATCAGCGAGACCGCGGCATCGCCCATCTGCAGCAGCCGGTCGTTGGGGATCACGATCAAGGTGTCGCAGCTCTCCCGCAGCGCGCCGATACCGTTCTCGGCCTGATTGCTGCGCCGCTTGCCCTCGAAGGAGAACGGCCGGGTGACGACGCCGACGGTCAACGCCCCCAGTTTGCGCGCGATGCTGGCGACGACGGGCGCCCCGCCGGTGCCGGTACCACCGCCCTCCCCGGCGGTGACGAACACCATGTCGGCACCGCGCAGCAGCTCCTCGATCTCGTCCTTGGCGTCCTCGGCCGCCTTTCGCCCGACTTCCGGGTCGGCGCCGGCGCCCAAGCCGCGGGTGGAGTCGCGGCCGACGTCGAGTTTGACGTCGGCATCGCTCATCAACAGCGCCTGCGCGTCGGTGTTGATGGCGATGAACTCCACGCCTTTGAGACCTTGCTCGATCATCCGGTTGACGGCGTTGACGCCGCCGCCGCCAATACCCACGACCTTGATGACTGCCAGATAGTTATGCGGGGGGGTCATCATTCGTCTTCCTCCCTGAGTGGGCTCAGTTCTCGCTGCGGTGTGTCTGCTTGCAAAACTCTCAACCTCAACCATAGAGTTAGAGTTATGTCAAGTAGTTCCGCGTAACCAGAACCGTATGGGTATGACGCGGACTTAACGCGCAGGCGCGCCGACGCGCCGCGGGCATTTTTTTCGCGCCTAGCGCCGAGCGTCACGCCAGCGTGGCATCCGGCGCTGAGCGTCACGCTGGCGTGACGCTCAGCGATATCGTCACTTGACGGTCGGCAGGTCGGGACTGGACACGTCGTAAGTCCGGCCCGGCTGGGTCAACAGCGCCGCCAGCTTCTCGGCTTTCTCCTCGGCGCGGTCGGTGCTCCCCCAGATCACCACCCGGCCGTCAGACAACGTCAAAGTGATCGAGGACACCGAAGGGGCCGCGATCCTGCCCACTTGCCCTAACACCTCCGGACGCAGCGCGGTCAGCACTTGCAGCGCGGCCAGGGTCGGCGGATCGGTCGGCCCGGGATTTTCGACGTCTATGTAGGGCAGCCCCGGTGGCGGCGGATCGGTCGCGAAGTCGACGCCGTCGCGATCAAATAGGTGTGGTCCATCGGGAAAGTCCTTGACCACCACCGGAACTCGCTCCACGATGGTGATCCGCAAGGCCGACGGGTACTGCCGCTGAACCCGTGCGCTGGCAACTCGGCGGATCGCGGCCACCCGGTCGGCGACCTGGTCGGTGTTGATCTGCAATAGCGGCGTGCCCGGCCGCACCTGAGCCGCGTCGAGGATCTCCTCGCGGCTTACCGCGCCGATCCCGGTGACGACGATATTGCGTGCCGACATCACCGGCGTGAAATACAGGATCAGCGCCAGGCCGACCCCGACGATGGCCAACACCACCGTCGCAAGCAGCATCTTCAAGCCGCGAACCACGCCCCGCGCAGTGTTCTTGGGAGGGTTTGCCCCGGCAGCGCTTAGCCCACGGGCACGTCGCTTGGCCTCGCGGCGCGCCTCCTCGATCGCGGTCGCACGAGCCTGCGCGGCGCGGCGTTCGGCACGTTCCCGTCGAGCGCGCCGCCGCGGCCCCTCGAATTCGTCCTCTTCCGGTTCCGGCTGTTCCGGGGCCTCCTGCGACTGAGCAGCGATGGGCTCGGTAGGACCTTCGGCTGCAACCTCGGCTCCTTGGTCCTCAGCCAAGCCTTGGCGGCCCTCGTTCGGCTCGCTCACTGCACGACTCCCGGACGACCCGGCGTACTGCGGTTGGCGCGCGCCCGCAGTGCGGTCACAATCTCCGGACCCAGCAGGGTCACGTCGCCGGCGCCCATCGTCACGATGACGTCACCAGGGCCGGCGGCTTCAGCCACTTCCTCGGCGACCGCGGAGAAATCCGGCATATAGCGCACCGGAACGCTTACGTGCTCAGCGACGCTGGCGCCACTGACACCGGCCAGCGGCTGTTCGCGCGCGCCATAGACGTCCAATACGAACACTTCATCCGCGGCATCCAGGGCCTGACCGAACTCGGCGGCGAAAGACTTTGTCCGCGAATACAAATGGGGTTGAAACACCACCAGCGACCGACCGGCATGTGGCTTCGGGCCTTGCTCGAGCACCTGGCGCACCGCGGCCAGGGTGGCGCCGATCTCAGTCGGGTGGTGGGCGTAGTCGTCGAACACCCGCACCGAGGCGTCGCCGACTCCCGAGGTACCGACCAGTTCGAACCGGCGCCGCACACCCTCGAAGCTGGCCAGACCGTCGAGCACCTCGTCGGCCGGGGCGCCGATGTCGATGGCCGCCAGCAGCGCACCCAACGCATTGAGCGCCATGTGCCGACCCGGTATCAAGAGCCGCATCACCCGCGGCTGGGTTTCACCGGCCAGCCGGATGTGGGCAACCGCTTCAGTACCCTGCTGCTCCCAGGACAGCAAAGTGCCGGCCAGGTTCGCACCGGCAGAGCCGTAGCGCAGCACCCGGATGCCCAGTTCGTCGGTGCGCTGGGCCAGCGCTGCCGCGCCGGGGTCGTCGGTACACACCACTAGCGCACCGCCGGGCGCGAGGCGCTCGACGAAGGAGTCGAACACGCCGACGTATGCCTCGGTACTGCCGTAGAAGTCCAGATGATCGGACTCGATGTTGGTGACAACGGCGACGTCGGGGGTGTATTCCAGCAGCGAGCCGTCGCTTTCGTCGGCTTCGGCGATGAAATATTCGCCGCTGCCGTGGTGAGCGTTGGTTGCGGCCTCCCCCAGCTCCCCGCCGACGGCGAAGGACGGATCCCGCCCGCAGTGCTGCAGCGCAACGATGAGCATCGAGGTCGTGGTGGTCTTGCCGTGCGTGCCGGTGACCATCAAGGTGGTGCGCCCGGCCATCAGCTTGGCCAGCACCACTGGTCGCAGTATCACCGGGATGCCGCGACGGCGGGCTTCGACCAGCTCGGGGTTGGTTTTGGGAATGGCGGCATGGGTGGTGATGACGGCTGTGACACCACCGGGCAGCAGGTCCAGCGACGACGCGTCGTGGCCGATCCGGATCTCCGCACCGCGCGCTCGCAACGCGTGCACACCACGCGATTCCTTGGCGTCCGAACCCGACACCAGCCCGCCGCGATCCAGCAGGATGCGGGCGATGCCCGACATGCCGGCCCCGCCGATGCCCACCATGTGCACCCGCTGCAGTTCGGGCGGTAGTTGTTCGGCGGTCATCGGCGCCCTCCCACCGTGCGCGCGATTTCCAGCGCCGCCTGTGCCACATGCTGTGCCGCATCCCGATGCCCGACCTGTGCGGCGGCGGCCGTCATTGCCGCCAGTCGAGGCGGATCGGTGAGCAGCCCGGCTACCTGCTGAGTTACCAACTCCGGTGTCAGGGCGGCGTCGGCCACCACCATGCCACCACCGGCGTTGACCACCGGCAGGGCGTTGAGCCGCTGCTCACCGTTGCCGATCGGCAGCGGAACATAGATCGCCGGCAAGCCCACGGCCGACACCTCGGCCACCGTCATCGCTCCGGAGCGGCAGATCACCATGTCGGCGGCGGCGTAGGCCAGGTCCATCCGGTCCAGGTAAGGCACCGCGACGTACGGCGGGTCACCAGGGCCGGGAGTGCGCAGCTCGAGGATGTTCTTGGGGCCATGGGCGTGCAGCACGGATACGCCCGCGGCGGCCAGGCCTGCGGCGGCGCCCGCTACCGCCCGATTGAGCGAGACCGCACCCTGCGAGCCGCCGAACACCAGCAATACCCGCGCGTCCGGGTCGAACCCGAAGTGGGCCCGGGCTTGGGCGCGCAGTGTCGCGCGGTCCAGCGATGTGATCGCCGCGCGGACCGGCACCCCGACCACCTCGGCGCGCCGCAGCCCGGAACCCGGTACCGCCGAAAGCACCCGATCGGCGGTGCGGGCGCCGACCCGGTTGGCCAGCCCGGCCCGGGCGTTGGCTTCGTGGATCACCACTGGAATGCGGCGCCGTCGGCCGAACCCGCGGGCCGCCAGATAGGCCGGTAGGGCCACATATCCGCCGAATCCGATGATCACGTCGGCGTCGACGGTGTCCAGCACCGCCCGGGTTTCCCGGACGGCGCGCCAGACTCGTGGTGGCAGCCGGGCCAGATCACCGCTGGGTTTACGCGGTAACGGGACCGGGGTGATCAACTCGAGTTGGTAGCCCCGCTCGGGCACCAGCCGGGTCTCCAGCCCGCGTGCGGTGCCCAGCGCAGTGATCCGCACCTGCGGATCCAGAGCGGTCAAGGCGTCGGCGACGGCCATTGCCGGCTCCACATGGCCGGCGGTGCCCCCACCGGCGAGCACAACCGACAACGCGATACCGGCGGGCCGGGGACTTGCCCCCTGCCCGCCGGCCGGCTCATTGACGGTGTCGTTCACCCGTAACGTTGACCTTCCAGTGCGCGAACGCGCCGTGTTTGACGCTGACCGGCCGCCTCGCTACTGCGGCGCTGGCCAGATCCATGATGCACTGACCGCCGTGCCGTGCGATCAGCCGTTCGGGGAAATGCCGGTCGCGGGGGCTTCTTCAGCTGCCGTGGAGCCTGCCGAGGGGCTTGCCGGGGAGCCTTGCGGTCGACCGGCTGCTTGCCCGATTGTGGGCGTTTGCGGTCGCGGAACGCCTCGATCCGCGACGGGACGTACGGTTCGGGTAGCGGCAACCGCAGCAACCGGTTCACCCTGTCGTCGCGTCCGGCCCGCAGCGCGGCCACCGCTTCGGGTTCGTGCCGCGCGGCGCTGGCGATAATGCCGATCTGGGTAAGTGTTGCCGCAGTGGAGGTTCCACCGGCCGAGATCAACGGCAACTGCAAGCCAGTGACGGGCAGTAGGCCGATGACGTAGCCGATGTTGATGAACGCCTGCCCCAGTACCCACAGCGTGGTGGTGGCCGTCAGCAGCCGCAGGAACGGGTCGGCCGAGCGGCGCGCGATCCGCATACCCGTGTAGGCGAACAACCCGAACAGTCCGAGCAGCCCGAGTGCGCCGATCATGCCCAGCTCCTCGCCGATGATGGCGAAGATGAAGTCGTTGTGAGCGTTGGGCAGGTAGTTCCATTTGGCGACGCCCTGGCCCAGCCCGTCGCCGAAGATTCCGCCGTGGGCAAGTGCGTACTTTGCCTGCCGGGCCTGGTAGCCGGAGTCCATCGGGTCGTCTTCGGGGTTCAGCCAGGACCGCACCCGGTCGGATCGGTAACCCGCGGACACCGCAAGGATCGCTGCGGAGACTACGACCGCGCCCAGCGAGGTGAGAAAGACGCGCAGCGGCAGGCCGGCGTACCAGAGCAGGCCCAGCAAGATGATGCCCAGCGACACCGTCTGCCCGAGGTCGGGCTGCGCCACGATCAGCGCCAGCGCCACGACGGCCGCCGGCACCAGCGGAATCAGCATCTCGCGCAGCGAGGCCCGCTCCATCCGCCGGGCCGCCAGCAGGTGTGCGCCCCAGATCGCGAACGCCATCTTGGTCAGCTCGGAGGGCTGCATGGAGAAGCCCGCGACCACGAACCAGCCGCGAGAACCGTTGGCCTCCTTGCCGATTCCGGGAACCAGCACCAGCACCAGCAACACGATGGTGATGGCAAAGCCGGAGAAAGCGATGCGTCGCATGAACCGGACCGACATCCGCAACGAGACATAGCAGCCGATCAGCCCGACGACGGTCCACAGCACCTGCTTGCCGAAAATCACCCACGCCGATCCGTCGTCGTCGTAGGACCGCACCCCCGACGCCGACAGCACCATGATCAGACCCAGCGTGGTCAGCAGCGCGGCGACGGCGATGATCAGGTGAAACGACGTCATGGGCCGGCCGAGCCAGGCGCCGAAGCGAGTGCGTGGCCCGTCGAATTTCGGCTGGGCCTTTGCTTCGGCGGGACCGGCCGCTTCGGTGGGCGCCGGCGGCTCAGCCGGGGCCTCGGCCACCTCGTCCTGCTCGGGGTCGCCGTCGCTGCTGGCCCCGCTCATGGCCTGATCCCCCTTGCCCCGGCGTAACAGCCGGGTCAGTGCGCTAGCCACCCGCCTACCGAACCGCGGCACGCACGGCGGCGGCGAACGCGTCGCCCCGGTCGGCGTAGCCGGTGAACTGGTCGAACGATGCGCCGGCCGGTGCCAGTAGCACGGTGTCGCCGGGCTTGGCCAGCTGGCGGGCAGCGGCCACCGCCGCTTCCATCACGCGAGTGCCGATGGTTTCCCCGGCGTTATCATCTCGAGTCACATTAGTAACAGGAACCTCAGCAGTCGCATGCATCCCAACATCCTCGCCTGTCACAACCTGGACGACGGGGACATCGGGGGCGTGTCGCGATAACGCCTCGGCAACCTCTGCTCGGTCCTGACCGATCAGAACGGCTCCGACCAGATGAGACGCGATCCGGGCCACCTCTGCGTCCAAAGAGGCACCCTTGAGCAGACCACCGGCCACCCACACCACCCGCGGGTAAGCCAGCACAGATGCCTCGGCGGCGTGCGGGTTGGTGGCCTTGGAGTCGTCGACGTACGCGATGCCATCGGCAACGGTCACCACCTCGGCCCGGTGCCGACCGACCTGGAACGACGCGATCGCCGCCGCGATCGCGTCGGCGGATACCCCAACCGACCGGGCCAGCGCCGCCGCGGCCAGGGCGTCGAGCACCCCGACCGGCCCGGGCACCGGTATCGAAGCGGCCGGCAACAGGGGCAGGTCGTTGGCGAAGGCACGGTCGACAAGGATGCCGTCGCGCACGCCGAGTTCGCCCGCACCCGGCTCGCCGAGCCGGAAACCGGCCCGCACCTGCGCCGGCGCGCTATGCAGCAGTGCGGCCGCCCGCGCGTCGTCCAGCCCCGCCACCGCCACCCGGCCAGTGAGTACCCGGGCTTTGGCGGCGCTGTATTCAGCCATCGTGGGGTGCCAGTCCAGATGGTCTTCGGCGATGTTGAGCACCGCTCCGGCCTCCGGACGCAGCGACGGCGCCCAGAACAGCTGGAAGCTGGACAATTCCACGGCGAACAGGTCTACGGGCTCGGCGAGCACCTCCAGCACGGGATTGCCGATGTTGCCGCACAGCGCGCTGCGCAGGCCCCCCGCGGTAAACATCGCATGCAGCATCGACGTCGTGGTGGTCTTGCCGTTGGTGCCGGTCACGACCACCCAGCGACGCGGCGGCCCATAACTGCCCGCCGCGTCCAGCCGCCACGCCAGCTCGACGTCGCCCCAGATGGGCACGTCGGCCGCCGCTGCCGCTGCCAGTACGGGCGCTTCGGGACGAAAGCCGGGACTCGTGACGACCAGCGCGTAGTCGGCGATCTGCTGGATCGCCGACGAGGTGTCGGCCGTCGCCACGCCGCGTTCGGCATAGGGCTGCAGCATGGCCGGGTCGTCGTCGCACAGGGTGGGCGCCGCTCCGAAGCGGGTCAGCGCATCCAGCACCGCGCGCCCGGTCACCCGGGCACCGGCGATCAATACGGGCGCGCCCGCAGCCAGGGGGCCAAGCACGTCAGGCACCGATCGCGCCGAGCCACTCACCGTAGAACAGGGCTACACCAAGACCGCAGGTGATCGCAGTGAGCAGCCAGAACCGGATGATCACCGTTGTCTCTGCCCAGCCACTCAACTCGAAATGGTGATGAAAGGGCGCCATCCGGAACACCCGGCGGCCGGTGGTGCGGAAGGTCAGGATCTGCAAGACCACCGAGGTGACTTCGGCGACGAACAGCGAACCCAGCACCACCGCGAGGATTTCGGTGCGACTGGTGACCGACAACCCCGCGATGATGCCGCCCAGCGCCAGCGAGCCGGTGTCGCCCATGAAGATCTTGGCGGGTGCGGCATTCCACCACAGAAAGCCGATGCAGGCGCCGGCGGTTGCGGCCGCGATGAGCGCCAGGTCCAGGGGATCGCGCACGTTGTAGCAGCCCAGGCCGGGCGCGGTGACGCACGCGTTGCGGTATTGCCAGAACGTGATCAGCACGTAGGCGGCGGTAACCATCGCCATGCAGCCCGCGGCCAGCCCGTCCAGACCGTCGGTGAAGTTGACCGCGTTGGACCAGGCGCTGACGACGACCACACAGAACAGCACAAACAACGCGGGAGCCAGTGTGACGGTGGCGATTTCACGCACATAGGACAGATCCGCGCTGCCCGGCGTCAACCCGGCGGGATTGCGAAACTGCAGCACCAGCACCCCGAACAGCACGGCCGCGGTGATCTGCCCGATCGTCTTGGCCGTCTTGTTCAGGCCGAGGTTGCGCGACCGGCGGATCTTGATCAGGTCGTCGATGAATCCGACGCCGCCCAGCGCGGTGGCCAGGCCCAGTACCAGCAATCCAGAGGCGGATATGCCTTCTCCGTCGAACGCCAACCCCGCCAGGTGGGTGCCTAAATAACCGGCCCAGATGCCGGCGAGAATCGCCACGCCGCCCATCGAGGGGGTGCCGCGCTTGGTGTGGTGGCTGGGTGGACCGTCCTCGCGGATCTGGTGGCCGAATCCCTGCTTGGTGAACAACCGGATCAGCGCCGGGGTCGCCAGGATGGACACAGTCACCGCGATGGCGACAGCGATCAGGATCTGTCTCATGTTGCGGCGCCCTCGCTGGCGAGCGCGTCGGCCAGCGCCCCCAACCCGACCGCGTTGGAGGCTTTGACCAAGACCACATCCCCGGGCTGGACCTCGGCCCGCAACAGCGCCAGGGCGGCGTCGGCGTCGGGGACGCTGACGGCTCCCCTGTCATCTCCAGCCCCCCACGCCCCTTCCAGGACCGCAGCGTGGTGCATGGCGCTCATCGACCTCCCGGTTCCCACGACAACGAGTCGAGACACATCTAAGCGCACCGCGAGCCTGCCGATGCGATCATGCTCGGTTATCGCGTCGTCACCGAGTTCGCCCATCTCGCCCAGCACCGCCCAACTGCGCCGCTGCGCTTCGCCGTGGGCGATCCAGGCCAGCGCCTGCAGACCGGCGCGCATCGAGTCGGGGTTGGCGTTGTAGGCGTCGTCGATGATCGTCACGCCATCGGGGCGGGTGGTCACCTGCATGCGGTGCCGCGACGTCGGGCCCGCCACGGCAAGGGCGTCCGCCACCTGTTGCAGCCCGGCGCCGCATTCCAGGGCGACCGCAGCGGCGGTCAGTGCATTGCTGACTTGATGGTCGCCGTACACACCGAGCCGTATGTTCACCGCGTCACTGCCGGCGTGCATGGTGAACTGTGGCCGGGCCAGTTGGTCCAGCGACACCGGTCCGGCCCAGACGTCACCGCCCTCGCCGCGGCTGACCCGGACCACCCGGGCCGCGGTCACCTGGGCCATCGCGGCCACCGCTGGGTCGTCGGCGTTGAGGATGACCACACCCGATGACGGAACAGATTGCGGCAGTTCGGATTTGGTTTGCGCGATGACCTCCCGGGAGCCGAACTCGCCCAGGTGCGCGGTGCCCACGTTGAGCACGACTCCGATCGACGGCGTCGCGATCTCGGCCAGCGCCGCGATATTGCCGGGATGGCGGGCCGACATCTCCAGAACCAGGTAGTCGGTGTCGCGTGTCGCGCGCAGCACAGTCCAGGGGTGGCCCAGCTCGTTGTTGAACGATCCGGGCGGGGCCACCACCTGACCCAGCGGCTGCAGCACCGCGGCCACCAGGTCCTTGGTCGACGTCTTGCCCGACGAGCCGGTGATTCCGATTATGGTCAGCCCGCCCGCCACCAATTCCGCGGCCACCGCCCGGGCTAGCTTGGCCAGCGCGGCCAGCACCGCCGCACCCGATCCGTCGGCATCGTGCTCGAGCACACCGGAGAGCGCATCCCTGGCCGAACCTGGTTGCGGCGCAACGACTATCGCGGGAACACCGACCGGCCGCGCGGCCAGCACCGCAACCGCCCCCGCGGCCACCGCCGAGGCCGCGTGGTCGTGGCCGTCGGCGCGCGCGCCGGGCAACGCCAGGAACAGCCCGCCCGCACCCACCGCACGTGAGTCGAATTCCACGGTGCCGGTGACGTGGCGTTGCGCGGCATCTTCCGGCGAGATGTCGGCCAGCTGCCCCCCGACGATCTCGGCGATCTGGGCGACGGTCAGGTCGATCATTCGCGGGCCTCCAGCGCCCGGGCGAGTTCGTCCCGGTCGTCGAACGGGCGCACCTGGTCGCCCGCCCGCTGACCCGTTTCGTGGCCTTTGCCGGCGATGAGTACCACGTCGCCCGGCCTCGCCCAGGCCACCGCTAGCCCGATCGCCTCGCGGCGGTCGCCGATCTCGACCACCTTCGCCCCGCCGCTTTCGGCACCGGCCAGGATTTCGCGACGGATGGCCGCGGGATCCTCGCTGCGCGGGTTGTCGTCGGTGACGACGACCAGATCGGCGAGTTCTGCCGCGATCTTGCCCATCTGGGCTCGCTTGCCCGGGTCGCGATCGCCGCCGGCGCCGAAAACCACCGCCAGCCGGCGGTCGGCGCCCAGCAAGGTGGTCAGCACCGCACGCAACGCTTCGGGCTTGTGGGCGTAATCGACAAGCGCCAAGAAATCCTGCCCGCGGTCGACCCGCTCGAGGCGCCCCGGTACCCGGATATCGCGAAGGCCAACCGCTGCCTGTTCGGGCGATATCCCGACCAAATCTAGAATGGCAAGCGCCACAAGACAATTGGCTATGTTGTAGCGCCCCGGCAACTGGATGCCGACCCGGTGCCGCACGCCGGCGGGGTCCACGACGCTGAATTCTTGTCCACCGGCGCCCAGCGGCGCGATGTCGGTGGCCCGCCAGTGAGCGGGCTGGTCTGCGGCGCTGACGGTGATCGCGTCGCCGGCTCGCGCGGCCATCGCGCGCCCGGCCTCGTCGTCGACGCATACCACCACTCGGCGGGCACGCAACGCCGAGCCCGGATCGAACAGCAGTGCCTTGGCCTCGAAGTAATCCGCCATCGTGTGGTGAAAGTCGAGATGGTCGCGCGACAGGTTGGTGAAGCCGCCGACCGCGAATTCGGTGCCGTCCACCCGACCCAGCGTCAGGGCGTGGCTGGACACCTCCATGACCACCGTGTCCACCCCGCGTTCGGACATCGCCGCCAGCATCGCCTGCAGGGCGGGGGCCTCGGGAGTGGTGAGCGCGCTGGGAATATCGGCTCCGTCGATGCGAACGCCGATCGTGCCGACCAGGCCGGCGACCCGGCCACCGGCGCGCAACCCGGCCTCGACCATATAAGTGGTGGTCGTCTTACCCGAGGTCCCGGTGATTCCGATCACCGTCACGCGCTCGGACGGATGTCCATACACGGTGGCCGCGAGAGCGCCCAGCACGGTTCGGGGCGCGGGATGCACCAGTACCGGCACCGCGTCCGCGCGCGCACCCAGCTCGGCCACCCCGGCTGCGTCGGTGAGCACCGCGACGGCGCCACGGTCGATCGCTTCGCCGGCGTAGCGGGCGCCGTGAGTGGCCGAGCCGGCCAGGGCGGCGAACAAGTCTCCGGGCCGCACCGCCTGGGCGCGCAGCGTCATACCGGTGATCGGCACATCCGGAACGGTTGCGCGCGCGGCCGTGGTGTCGGCCAGGACCGCCCCCACCTGGTCTGCCAGCGTCACCAGCTGTACGCCCGCGCCGGGGTGGGGGCGCAGGTCAGCGGGGGTCGACTCCACGTCTGCCAGCACCTCCATCCAACTCAACCCGATCCGGCGCTGCCGCCATGATCGGCCCTGACACCCTACCTAGCCCGCGGGGGTGAGGCGTTCAGACGCGGCTGGCGGCCGCTTGTGCGAGTTGGACGCGAGAGGTGAGGCCGAGTTTGGTGTACACGTGCGTCAGGTGAGTTTGCACGGTTCGCGGTGACACGAAAAGCCTCGTGGCGATGTCCTTGTTGGCCAGTCCCTCGCTTACCAGTCGCACCACATCGATCTCGGTCGGCGTGAGCGACTCCCAACCGGTGGCCGGTCGTTTACGCCAGCCATGCCCGCGCTTGGCATAGGAGATCGCCTCCTCGGTGGTCAACGCCGCACCTTCGGCCCAGGCGGTGTCGAAAGCGTTCTGGTCCATGGCATTTCGCAGTGCAGCCAGCGCCGCCTCATACTCCGCTTGGTAGATCATGAAACGGACTACCCCGAGGCGCTTGCGGATGGCGTCCGCCGCGCCGTAAAGGCGCGCCGCACCCGTGTGCATGGCGTCCTCGACCGCCATACCGGCCAGGCATTCGAGCACGTCGGGCAGGTCCACATGCGCTTCGCTGTCCGCAGCGCAGCACAGCGCGTTCTGGGCGTCGGTTTCGGCCTCCTCCCGCTTACCTTCGGCTTTCGCGATCCTGGCGCGCGTTGCCAGAGCCCTCATCAGGTGGCGGCCGGTCATCGATTTCATGGCGTCGTCGCACCAGCGGCGCGCCGCGGCCACATCCCCGGCCGCCAGCGCCACCTGCGCATTGAAAGCCCGCTGTGGCGCCGCGATCTGCGGCAACACCGAGCCCAGGTTCGTCCAGGCCGCTTCGCTGGCGCTTTTAGCCGTCTCCACGTCACCGGCGGCCAGGGCCGCGGTGGCCAACGCCGAATAGCCCATACCGGCGAAGTATTCGCCCAACTCCGCCGCATCGAGGGCAAGGTCGGCCGCGGCTCGAGCGGCACTTACATCGCCCTGGTAGGCGAGGGCAATGGCCAGGCCCTGCACGCTGTTGGCTCGCTGCATGATTTCCTGCGCCGCCTCAGCCTCTTCGACGACCTCGCCGAACTGGGCGACGGCGTCGGCGAGATCGCCGCGCATCAACTGTGCGAACCCAAGACACCAACGGCACCACAGCGAATCCGACCGGCTACCGATCGCGTCGGCCAGCTGGCGGCCTTCTTGGGCGGCGGCGCGCGCTGCGACCGGGAAACCTGCCACGACCGCGTCCACCGCTTGGTAGGTGAGGATCTGGGCCAGCCGCCAGCGATCATCGACGGCGCGCGCAAGGTCGATCGCCTCAGCGAAGTAACCCGCCGCGACCTGCGCCTGCGCCACCGCTACCGCGATCAGACCGCAGGTGGTCAGGGTCCGGGCCAGCAGCGCAGGGTCGCCGACTGCACGCGCCATCTGCAGCGCCTGTTGGGCCTGATCCATGCCGGTAGCGGCGTCGACGAACATATCGAGCAGCGCCTTGTCGGCCAGCGCACGCACCCGCACCGCGGGCGACACCTCGATCTGTTGGGAACTGACGACTTGCAGGACGATGTCGAACCAGGCCCGACCCTCCCGAATCCGGCCGCGCGTCATCCACACGGGCAGCAGCGAAGACGCCAGCGCCAACGCCGTCTCGGTATCGGACTGCTGCAGACTCCACGCGAAGGCGGCCCGCATGTTGTCGATCTCTGCCTCGGCCTGATCGAGACGCTGGGCGTAGTCGGTACGGCCGGGGTCGTCGAGCAGGGTGCCCAGCGCCGTGTAGTGGTCGCGGTGGCGGGTCCGCACCGCGTCCCCTTCGCCGGCCTCGGCCAGCTTCTCCTGTGCGTACTCACGCATCGTCTCGAGCAGCCGGTAGCGCGTCCGGCCGCCGGTTTCGCTGGCTACCACCAGCGACTTCTCCACCAGCAGGGTGAGGTCGTCGAGGACCTGGTAGCGCGGTACATCACCACCGCTGACGGCGTGCGCGTCATCGAGCGAAAAGGCGCCGGCGAACACCGCGAGCCGGCGGAACAACGCGCGTTCGTGATCGGTCAATATGTCGTAGGACCACTCCACCGAGCCCCACAGCGTTTGCTGACGGCGCGATAGGGTGCGCGCCCCACCCGTCAACAGCTGGAACCGATCCCGCAGCCCGTCCAGGATTTCCTCGAGCGACAGCGCCCGCACCCGCGCGGCAGCCAGCTCGATCGCCAGCGGCAAACCGTCGAGCCGGTCACAGATCTCGGTCACCACGGCTCGGTTGTCATCGGTCAGACAGAAATCGGGCCGAACGCGCTGAGCGCGGAAGCTGAACATTTGAATGGCTTCATCAGTGAGCGACAGCGACGGCACCCGGTAGCTCACCTCGCCGGGAACCCGGATCGGCTCCCGGCTGGTCGCCAGCACTCGCACCCCCGGGCACGTCTCCACCAGCGCCACCACCAGGGCTGCGGCCGCATCCATCACGTGCTCGCAGTTGTCCAGGACCACCAGGGCCCGACGCGCACCGAGGAAACGCAGCACGGTGTCGGTCGTGGAGCGGCCGGGCTGGTCGTGTAGACCCAGCGTTCGCGCCACCGTGATCGGCACCAGATCGGGGTGGGTGATCGGCGCCAGGTCCACAAACCACGCCCCGCCGAACTCTCCCGCCGTCTGGGCGGCGAGCTGTGCGGACATCCGCGTCTTGCCCACACCGCCGGGGCCCGTCAACGTCACCAGCCGGTTTTCGGTGAGCAGCCGGTGCACCTCGCTGATCTGCGCGCCGCGCCCCACGAAGCGCGTCAGGTGTACCGGAAGGCCTTGGGCGACAACCTCATTGGTAGCCCGCAGCGGCGGGAACTCGTTTCGCAGATCGGGGTGACAAAGCTGTACCACCCGCTCCGGACGCGGTAGGTCACGCAGTTGGTGGGTACCAAGATCGGTCAGCCAGGCACCCTCCGGCAGCGCATCGGCGACCAGGCTCTCGACCGTGCCCGATAGCACCGTCTGACCGCCATGCGCCAGGTCACGCACCCTCGCAGTCCGGTTGATGGTCGGTCCGGCGTAGTTGGCCTCGTCGCGCAGCCGCACTTCGCCGGTATGCACGCCGATGCGTAACCGGATCGGAGCCAGCGGCGCTCGCTGCAAGTCCAGCGCGGCCGACACCGCATCAGAGGCACGCGTGAACGCCACGACAAAGCTGTCACCCTCGCCCTGCTCGACCGGGCGGACTCCGTCATGGGCGGCGATCACGTCGGACACCACGGTATCGAGGCGCTGCATCGCTGCGGCCATTTCGTCGGGCTGGGCCTCCCACAGCCGCGTCGAGCCCTCGACATCGGCCAACAGCAATGTCACCGTGCCCTGCGGCAGCAACTCGCTCACGCCCATCGCTCCTCGGTCGCACTCATGCTAGCCAGCATCCAGCCACCGTGAAACATAAAATACTGGCGGCCGAGCAAAAGGCGTTATGGGCGCGCCCGCAAATTTTTTCTACGTTGCCTGCAGCAGCAGTGGTGGGCCGGGATCCGGTGACAGCGGAACATTCTCACGCTGCATGAGCCAGCCCGCGATGTTGTGGAACAGCGGAGCCGCCGAATGTCCGGGGGTGCCGTCGGCGTTGCGCTCGGGGTTGTCCAGCATCAGGCCGATGACGTAGCGGGGATTATCGACGGTGGCCATGCCGGCGAACGTGATCCAGTAGACGTTGTCGAAATAACAGCCGCAGGCGGGATTGATCTGCTGCGCGGTGCCGGTCTTGCCGGCCATCTGATAGCCCGGCACCGCGGCGGCAGGCCCGGTGCCCTGCTGGTAGCCCATCGGGTCATGCTGCACAACCGCACGCAGCATCTGGCGCACGGTCTGGGCGGTCTGCGGAGACACCACCCGGATGCCGTCGGGACGCGGCTCCTCGGTCCGGGTGCCGTCGGCGCCGATGGTGGCCTTGATGATTCGCGGCGGTATCCGCACACCGTCGTTGGCGATGGCCTGGTACATGCCGGCCATCTGCAGCAGGGTCATCGAAAGGCCTTGTCCGATAGGCAAGTTCGAGAAGGTGCTGCCCGACCACTGGTCGATGGGCGGCACCAGCCCGGAGCTCTCACCGGGTAGCCCCACACTGGTGCGCTGCCCCAGCCCGAACTTGCGCACCATGTCGTAGAAGCGCTCCGGGCCCACCCGTTGGGCCAGCATCAGCGTGCCGACGTTGGACGACTTCCCGAATACACCGGTGGTGGTGTAAGGCATCACGCCGTGCTCCCAGGCATCATGAATCGGGACCCCGCCCATCTGGATCGAACCCGGGACCTGCAGCACCTCGTCGGGATTGGACAGCCCGTACTCGATGACAGAGGCGGCGGTGATGATCTTGTTCACCGATCCCGGCTCGAAGGGCGAGGACACCGCGAGGTTGCCCAGCTGCCTATCGCCCTGCCGCCCGATGTCTTGGGACGGGTCAAAGGTGTTGTCGTTGGCCATGGCGAGCACTTCGCCGGTCTTGGCGTCGAGCACCACCGCCGAAACGTTGTGCGCCCCAGACAGGTTCTTGGCCTGCTGCACCTGCTGCTGCACGTAGAACTGGATGTCGTCGTCGAGCGTCAGCTGGATGGTCGAGCCGTGCACCGCCTTATGCCGGTTGCGGTAACTCCCGGGAATGACGACGCCGTCCGAACCGCGGTCGTAGGTGACCGAACCGTCGGTTCCAGCAAGCATTGCGTCGAGCGAGTCCTCCAGACCGAGCAGGCCGTGGCCGTCCCAGTCGATGCCACCGACGATGTTGGCCGCCAGCGATCCGCCCGGATACTGGCGCAGGTCCTGCCGCTCGGAACCCACTTCGGGATACTTTGACGAGATGGCGCTGGCTACGGCGGGGTCGACGGCACGCGCCAAATAGACGAACGATTCGTTGCTTTCCAGCTTCTTCAACAAAGTTGCGCTGTCGGGCTTGTTGTTCAGCTTGCCCGAGATCTCCTTGGCGATGTCCTTGAGCCGCTGCTGCGGGTCTGGCGCGTGCGGAGACTTCTTCTTGGCCTCGTCCAGCTGCTGGCGAACCCGCTTTGGCTGAAACGTCAACGCGCGCGCTTGGGTGGTGAACGCGAGCCGGTCGTTGTGACGGTCGACAATTGCGCCCCGCACTGCGGGTTCGACGTCGGTGACCTTGAGCTGGCCCGCCGCCTGGGCACGCAAGTCCGCGGCATTGGATACCTGCAAGAAGAACAGCTGAGTCGCGGCCACCATGATCAACGCGAAAATCACCGCGTTGCCGGCCCGGTGCCGGAAGACGAACGAGGCGCCACGGCCGGCCACCTCCACCGCCTGACGGGTGCGCCGCTCCCGGGCTGAGCGACCCGACTGGGCGTCCTCTGTGCGCACCACCGGACGAGACTTCTTGGCTTCTTTGGCTTTCCGCATCCGGGTGGGCTCGCGGGTTTCCTTGACCCGCTGGGCCTTCTGGGGCTTTTGCGGCTTTGGGGCTTTGCGGCCGGCGCGCGACGGCCGCTCCGACTGCGCCGGCCGGGGCCGCCGGGAGTCGCCGCGGCTCACCTCGGGGCTCCCGGCGGCGTTCCGGTTACGGGCCCGAACTGTTCACCGGTGGCCGGTGCCGGTGCGACCGCCGGTGGCGGCAGCGCCGGTGCAACGGCCGGTGGTGCCGGCGCCGGTTGCGGCGCCAGCGCCGGGACTAGCGGCCCCAGGATCGGAGCCAGCGGGGCCAGCAGTGTGCCCGGCGATAACGCGTGGGGTGCGGCCGGGACCGGCGCGGGTTGCTGCGGAACCGGGATTTCGGCCGGTGCCGGGGCGGGCGTCGCACCCAACGGTGCGGTCACCTGGCCCGGCGGCACCTGGACCAGCGGCAGCTGGCCTGGCACCTGATCGTGGATCCCCGGCACCTGACCGGGAATCACCGGCGCCTGACCAGGGATCACCGGTGCCTGACCGGGGATCACCGGCGCCTGACCCGGCAGCAATTGGCCGCCTGGGGCCGGCAATTGCGTGCCGCCCAGCGTCGACGCACCGTCCGGCGCGCGCAGCAACAACTGCGGACCGGGCCGAGCGGGCGCCGCGGGATCACCGGGACCGGGCGACAGCCGGACCGAAACCTCCGGCGGAGGAGCCACCGGCTTCGGTGGCTGCGGTGGCCCCTCTTCAGGCAGCTTGGCGTTCAGTGGCGGCGGCGGAACTCCGTCGGCCGGCTTGGGGGTGCCCACGACAACCCAGTTGCCGTCCGGGGCCTGCACCAGGTGGGCGGTGTCTCGCGTCGGGATCATGCCCTGCTTGCGGGCCGCCTCTGCCAGTGCCGGCGCCGATTGCGCCTCGCGCACATCACGTTCCAGCGCCTCTTTCTGCTGCTGCAGCATCCGGGTCCGCTCGCGGGCATGGCTGAGTTGGTAGGAACGCTCGGCGGCATCGGTGGACAACCACAGCGTCAGAGCCAAGCCGACGCCCAGCGAACCGATCACCAATACGACAAAGGGAACCCTGCTCGCCAAGGTGCGCGGCCGCAGGTCGATGGATGCCAGCCTAGCGGCCAACCGCTCACTCAGTTTGGCTCTAATAACCTTGGGCGCCTTGGCTTTCCGTGCCTTTGCCCGGGCCTTTGCCTGACTGCTGTTCTTGGCCGGGGCGGGCCGGTCGACGGGCCGGGGAATCGGGCTGGTCTGCGGTCCCGACTTCGGCGCGCGCACCTCGCGGCTGGGCGCGGTGCTCTTGCGGGTGCGCCGGGACGCCGCCTCAGCCGTGCGCGTCCGGGTAGCCCCCTCGCGCCCGGCGCGGCGATCACCGCCGCGCCGCTTTGGCGTGTCGCGCTTCACCTTCATCAATCGCCCTCCCCAACTCGTTGCAGAGCACGCAACCGCACCGGCGCACTGCGGGCATTGCGTTCGATCTCGGCAGCATCTGCCCGTTCGGCGCCCCGCGTGAGCGACCGGAATCGCGGCCCATGGCCGGGAAGCTCCACCGGCAGATCCGCCGGCGTCCGGGAGGCGACCGCATCGGCGAAGTAGCGCTTGACTATCCGGTCCTCCAGCGACTGGTAGGCCAGCACCACGATTCGTCCGGCAACGGTCAGCGCGTCCAGTGCGGCAGGAATGGCGCTGCGCAACGAGTCCAGCTCGTCATTGACCGCGATGCGCAGCGCCTGAAATGTCCTCTTGGCCGGATGCCCGCCGGTGCGCCGCGCCGGAGCCGGAATCGCCTCGTAGAGCAGCTCGACCAATTCGGCGGTGGAGGTGAACGGCGCGCGGGCCCGCCGACGGACGATATGCGCGGCAATCCGGCGGGAAAACTTCTCCTCGCCGTAGCGGTAAAGGATGTCAGCCAGTGCGGCCTCGTCGTAGGTGTTGACGATGTCGGCTGCGGTCCGCGACGCCGCCGGGTCCATCCGCATGTCCAGCGGCGCATCCTTGGCGTAGGCGAAGCCACGCTCGGCGCGGTCGAGCTGCATCGAGGAGACACCGAGGTCGAACAACACCGCATCAACGGATTCGGTTGTGGCGTAACCGGATTCGTCCAGAGCCGCAGCGATGCCATCATAGCGGGTGTGCACCAGCGTGACCCGGTCGCCGAAACGCGCCAACCGCGCCCCGGCGATGCTCAGGGCAGTCGGGTCGCGGTCCAGTCCGATCAGCTTGAGCCCCGGCAACTCGCTGAGAAACCGCTCCGCATGTCCGCCCGCACCCACGGTGGCATCAACGAGCACCGCGTTCTCGCGGGTCAGCGCCGGGCTGAGCAATTCGAAGCAACGTTGCGCCAAGACCGGCACATGTCCGAAATCGCCTGCCTCCGAACCTCGTTCGTCAGCCACCGCAACGCCTACCCGCAGTGCCACCTCTGCACCGAGGTCCCTGTCCGAAGGCGCGAACCTGGCGTTGGGGAAGTACGCCAGGGCCGGTTCGGGCAGAGACCACGGTGCATAGGCATGCACCTCAGAAGATGTCGCCGAGTGCTTCATCGCTGGCCGCGGAGAAGTTCTCTTCATGGATTTGTTGGTAGTTCTGCCAGGCCTGTGCATCCCAGATCTCGAGGTAATCGACGGCACCGATCACCACACAATCCTTGGAAAGGCCCGCATAGCGACGGTGGTCGGCCGACAACGTGATCCGGCCCTGACCGTCAGGGTGCTGCTCGTCGGTACCGGCGGCGAGGTTACGCAGGAACGCCCTGGCCTCCGGGTTGCTTCGCGGTGCCTTGCTCGCCCGGCGGGCCAGTTGCTCGAACTCCGCCCTGGGATACACAGCGAGGCTGTGATCTTGGCTCTTGGTGACCATCAACCCCCCTGCCAATGCGTCGCGAAATTTGGCTGGCAGCGTGAGCCGCCCTTTGTCGTCGAGTTTGGGCGTGTAGGTGCCAAGAAACACTGCGGCACCTCCCACTTAGTGCTGCTCTGCCCTCTCCCAAACACTTCGGCCACCATACCCCACAATCCCCCACTTTTCCCCAGAAACACCCCTTCTGCGAGTGTCTATGTCGCGTCAGGCCGCCAATCCCCCACGTCAGCTCCGGTACGCGTGACCATCGGCCACGGCGCCGACTCGGTGCGAGACCGAAAAACCGCACCTCAAAAGGCAAAAAGCGGAATTGGGGGATTGAGTGGGGCCAAGTGGGGCGGTTTGGGCACAACTGCGCCACAGGTGCGACACGAGACGGCAACTGCGCCCTATTTCAACGCGCTCCGGACATCGACGTGCGCACCCGACGGCGCACCCTCAGATGCGCGTCCACCACCACAGGATCGGTGCACAAAAAACGGGGCAGCTTACGCTGCCCCGCCTGTCTTGCGGCTAGTCGTCGAAACGACGCCGGAACCGGTCCTCCATACGACTGGTGAACGAACCGCCCGCGCCCTTGTTGCGGCGCTGACGCGAGGCACCGGGCATCGGTCCGCCGTGACCCGAGCCGCGGGACAACCGAGGACCGGTGATGGCGAACACCACACCGCCGAACATCACCACGAAACCGAACACACTGAGAATCGGGAAACTGCCGATCATCGTCGCTTTGAACGCGACGCCGGAAACGAGCATCCCGAGACCGATGACGAATAAAGCAGCACCTTGCAAACGCCGCCGCGCGGTAGGGGCCCGGAAGCCGCCGCCGCGGACACTTGATGCGAATTTGGGGTCTTCGGCGTAGAGAGCGCTCTCGATCTGGTCGAGCATCCGCTGCTCATGATCGGAGAGTGGCATTCGTCCCTCCTTGCCGACAGACTGTCCCGTAACGACCGATAAAACGCGGATGCCCGTTGTGCGGGCAACTAACTCAGATGATACGAGGTCAATCTGCGCCGTACCACTGGTTCGTCGGCGATTCTATCCCGCCAATACCACAGGGACGCGATGGGTCGCCATGGTCATTCGGTGCAACTCATCACATGATCGGTCACATGGACCGCTCGTAGGTGCGCAGGCGCCCCGTCTGATACTGGTTCAAAAGCACCACACGTGTTCACCGCATGAGGAGGGCAACACCGAGTTGGCGATATTCCTCATCGATCTGCCGCCGGACGATATGGAGCGCCGTCTCGGTGAAGCCCTCAGTGTTTATGTAGACGCCATGCGTTACCCCAGGGGCACTGAGCACCAGCGCTCGGCGATGTGGCTGGAGCACATCCGGCGGCGTGGCTGGCAGGCGGTGGCGGCCGTGGATGTCGAGGCGGCCGGTGGGCAGAGCGACGGCGAGGATGCCGGCAGCGCGCCCCAGGACTACCAGCCGTCGCCCGAGGAATTGAGCTGCGCGCCGATGCTCGGTGTGGCCTACGGCTATCCCGGGGCGCCGGGTCAATGGTGGCAGCAGCAGGTGGTGCTGGGTCTGCAACGCAGCGGCTTTCCGCCCCATGCCATCACCCGGCTGATGACCAGCTACTTCGAGTTGACCGAATTGCACATTCATCCACGCGCGCAGGGCCGTGGTCTCGGTGAGGCATTGGCCCGACGGCTGCTCGCGGGTCGTGGCGAGGAGCATGTGCTGCTGTCCACGCCGGAGACCAACGGCGAGGCCAACCGGGCCTGGCGGTTGTACCGGCGGCTGGGCTTCAGCGACGTCATCCGCGGCTACCACTTCGCCGGCGACCCTCGAGCGTTTGCGATCCTTGGCCGCGCGCTACCGCTATAACCCCAGACGGCTTGCCGAAGGGGCACACCGGGTCTGGCACGATGACCTGGTGCGCGCCAGCTCCCCCTCCGCCCCAGCCCGCCGCCGTTCGGCCCGGCGGCGCCGCGTGCTGGCCCTCGTCATGCTGCTGATGCTGGTGCCACTGGCCACCGGATGCCTGCGGGTCCGGGCGTCGCTCACCATCTCGCCCGACGACCTGGTTTCTGGTGAGATCATCGCCGCAGCCAAACCGAAAACCAGCAAGGACCCCGGGCCTCAGCTCGACAACAATGTGCCGTTCAGTCAGAAAGTGGCTGTGTCGAACTACGACAGCGACGGCTATGTGGGGTCACAGGCGGTGTTCTCCGATCTGACCTTTGCCGAGCTGCCGCAATTGGCCCACATGAATTCCGACGCGGCCGGGGTCAATCTGTCGCTGCGGCGCAACGGCAATTTGGTCATTCTGGAGGGCCGGGCCGACCTGACCTCATTGACCGACCCCGACGCCGACATCGAGCTGACCGTCGCCTTCCCGGGGACGGTCACGTCCACCAACGGCGACCGCATCGAGCCCGAGGTCGTGCAGTGGAAGCTCAAACCGGGGGTGGTCAGCACTATGACCGCACAAGCTCGCTACACCGACCCCAACACCCGCTCGTTCACCGGAGCGGGCATCTGGCTCGGTATTGCGTCGTTCGTGGTGGCCGGTGTGGTGGCGTTGCTGGCCTGGATGAGCCGCGACCGCTCGCCCAGGTTCACCGCCCCGGGCGACCAGCCGCCCAGTTAGCCAACCACCACCTAAGCCCGCTGGTCGGGTGCCCAGTAGGCGAGCATTTCGGCAAACGTCTGGAAGGCCGGCGCCGACACTCCGTAGGTCGCTTCGAAGTGGATGCTCAGCGGGAAACCAAGGTCGGCGACGCCATCGATCACCCGCTTGTAAAGATCGACCATCAGCTGGCGCTTGTGCGTGGGTTCGCCGCCGGCCAGCGTCTTGACGAACTCCTGCTCGGCGGCCACCGCGGCGTTGCCCGGATCCTGGATCAGCCAGTTGATCAGACCGACCCGGGTTTCGATCTTGGGGACGAACCCGAACGACAGCAGGATTTCGGGCCGGTGATCGGTCTCCTTGGCGAAGTCGGTCAGGAAACCCACGATCGCGTCGGAATACAACAACTGGGTCATCCCGTAAGTGGCGCCCTGATTGCACTTGAAATTGAACCTGCCCTGCTCGCCCTCGCGGGTAGGGATCAGGATGACTCCCCGGTTGGCGACCTGCCCGCGATAGATCGACAGCGCGTCGGTGGGCGCTACGCCCGAACCTTCACCGTCGTTCATGGTGCGCGGCACGCCGACGAAAACCACACCCTCCATGCCGGCCGCGGTCAGGTCGGCAAGGCGATCGCCCAGGGTTGCCTCATCCAGGAACGCCGTGACCTGTGTGCATAGGCCGTTGAGTCCCGGCAGCTCGGGCTTGATGATCGACCAGAAATCCAGTACGTCCAGCTTCGGCTGCATGGGGACGGGCCGATCGTCGTCCTCGGCGATCATGCCCGGAATCATCACGTGCCGGATGCGGCCATCCAGGCCGGACTCAGCCGAGTACCGCACCACTTTCTGCGCGTCTTCCAGTGCCCGTTCTTTGCCACCGTCGACGTTCGGCGGCACCAGCTCCAGCGCGATGGTGTTGAGCGTCACACAGCTCCTCTTTCTCAGATTGCTGACTCACCGACCGCGCTACGCCGCGCCAGCCTGTGCTGCCGAGCCTGATCGGCCAGCTAACTCAGGTCACCAGGACAGCATATGTGCGTGGAGGCACTACTCGCTTGCCGGGGAGTAGCGAGCCAGTCTAAGTAAACGGCGGCGTCAGGTAATCAGCGCCACCCGCGTCCCGGCCGAATACACTGTCGGGCTACAGAGATGCCGAGCAGAAAGGGGTGCCGCCCTGAGCCTGGACGCATCGGCGGCATCGGCAACCGTGGAGTTGGCCGGCGCCATAACCGACCAGCTGCGACAGTATTTGCGCGACCGCCGCAGCGAGGCCGCCTACATCGATTCGCCAGAGGGCAACGACTACGGTGTCTTGACTGCCTGGCTGGAAGAGTTCACGCTCAGCCGGGGCAAACGGCTACGGCCGGTCTTTGCCTACTGGGGCTGGCGCGCCGTAGCCACCCAGGAACCCGATCCTGATGTGCTACTGCTGTTTTCCGCATTGGAGCTGCTGCACGCCTGGGCGCTGGTGCACGACGACGTGATCGACGCATCGGCTACCCGCCGCGGCAAACCGACGGCGCACGTGCACTTCGCGGCCCTGCATCGGGAACGCAAGTGGCGCGGCCCGGCCGACCAATTCGGCATGTCGGCGGCCATCCTGCTCGGCGACGTGGCTCAGGCGTGGGCCGATGACATCGTGTCGCGGGTTTCGCAGGCCTGCCTCTCGCCGGACGCGCAGCGGCGCGTTGGGCGCGTCTGGTCCGACATCCGTACCGAGGTTCTGGGCGGTCAATACCTCGACATCGTCGCCGAAGCAAGCGGCGCCGAGTCCATCGCCTCGGCAATGAACGTCGCTACCTTCAAAACCGCCTGCTATACCGTGTCGCGCCCGCTTCAGCTCGGGGCGGCCGCCGCCGCCGACCGGCCCGACGTCATCGACATCTTCGGTCAGTTCGGAACCGACCTCGGGGTCGCGTTCCAATTGCGCGACGACGTGCTCGGGGTGTTCGGCGACCCCGCGGTGACGGGCAAACCGTCCGGCGACGACCTGCGGTCCGGCAAGCGCACCGTGCTCGTAGCCGAGGCGGCCGAACTGGCGGAGAAATCAGATCCCGCTGCAGCCAACCTGTTACGGACCTCGATCGGCACCGAGCTGACCGACGCGCAGGTGCACGAACTGCGTGACGTGATCGAGCGGGTCGGCGCGCTGGCCGCCGCGGAGAGCCGCATCGCCGCGCTCACCCAACGGGCGCTGGCCACACTGGTGTCGGCGCCGATCAACCCGGCAGCCAAAGCCGGGTTGTCCGAACTGGCCAGGATGGCCACGGATCGGTCCGCTTGAATCCGATGAATAGCCAACGTCTTTCGCGGCTCCGTACCTTCGCCGCCAGCCCAGAGGGCGGCCCGGCCCGGCTCGGGTTGCTGGGCGCGCTACTGATCACCGCCGGCGGGCTGGGGGCCGGCAGCACCCGCCAGCATGACCCGCTGCTGGAGTCGATTCACCTGTCCTGGATGCGTTTTGGCCACGGGCTGGTGCTGTCGTCGATTCTGTTGTGGCTCGGTGTGGGCATCATGGTGATCGCGTGGCTGAAGCTGGGCCGACAAGCGCTGGCCGGTGAAACCACCGAGTTCACCATGCGCGCCACCACCGCTTTCTGGCTGGCACCGTTACTGGTGTCGGTGCCCATCTTCAGCCGCGACACCTACTCCTACCTGGCCCAGGGCGCCCTGCTGCGCGACGGCTTCGATCCCTACGCGGTCGGTCCGGTTGGCAACCCGAATCCGTTGCTGGACGAAGTCAGCCCCATCTGGACCATCACCACCGCACCGTACGGCCCCGCGTTCATCCTGGTGGCCAAGGTCGTCACGATCATCGTCGGCAACAACGTCGTCGCCGGGACCATGCTGCTGCGCCTGTGCATGCTGCCCGGACTGGCGCTGCTGATCTGGGCTGCTCCCAGACTGGCCCACCACGTTGGCGGTGACGGCGCCAAGGCGTTGTGGATCTGCGTTCTCAACCCGCTGGTGCTCATCCATCTGATGGGCGGTGTCCACAACGAGATGCTGATGGTGGGTCTAATGGCGGCCGGCATCGCGTTGACGTTGCAGCGCCACCATGTCGCGGGCATCACGCTGCTCACCGTCGCTATCGCGGTCAAGGCCACCGCCGGGCTGGCGCTGCCATTCCTGTTCTGGGTATGGATGCGTCATCTGCGCGAAGACCGGGGCTACCGGCCGATCATGGCGTTCCTGGCCGCCGCACTGTCATCACTGGTGATCTGCCTAGTGGTTTTCGCGGTGCTGTCCGCGGTCGCCGGCGTCGGCCTGGGCTGGCTGTCGGCACTGGCGGGTTCGGTCAAGATCATCAACTGGCTGACGGTGCCGACGGCGGCGGCGAACCTGATCCACGCCTTCGGCCATGGCTTGTTTTCGATCGATTTCTATACGTTGCTGCGGATCAACAGGCTGATGGGCATCTTGATCATCGCGGTGTCACTGCCGGTGTTGTGGTGGCGATACCGGCGCGACGACCGGGCCGCACTGCTGGGCATCGTCTGGGCGATGCTGATCGTGGTGTTGTTCGTCCCCGCCGCCCTACCGTGGTACTACTCCTGGCCGCTGGCGGTGCTGGCGCCATTGGCCCAGTCGCGACCCGCCATGGCGGCCATCGCGGGTTTCTCGACCTGGATCATGGTGATCTTCAAACCGGACGGATCGCACGGCATGTATTCCTGGCTGCACGTGGGTCTGGCGACCGCGTTTGCGTTGATCGCCTGGTATTACCTGTATATGACGCCGAAGGCCGCTGCTGCCGAGCCTGAGGTGGCTAGTACGCCATAGCCTGGGCGCGCCGCACCACTTCTCTTGCTTGGTGAGCATGCAGTGCGTCGACCGGACGCGCGTTGCTCAAGGCATCTCGTGAGCCGTCACGAGTGACGGTGAGCGACGGGTCGGGGGTGAACAACCACCGCACGATCTCGGTGTCGTGGTAGCCGCCGTCGTGCAGGATCGTCAGCAGGCCCGGCAGGCTTTTGACCACATGGCCGGTGTTGGTGAAGAACACCTGCGGTACCACCACGCCTCCGTCGCGCCGCACCGCGACAAGATGGCCTTCCCGTAGCTGCTGATGCACCTTGCTGACCGGCACGCCAAGCAATTCGGCGACCCGAGACAGGTCGTAGGTTGGCTCGTCGGGATCCAGAACGTCGTCGCCGGCGGGAATACTGCCCACCGCGCCAGTGTAGATCCTGGTCGGGCGCCGAGTCTGCGCCTTTGCGCTACGTTCTCTTACTCATTTTGCGCCGCCACCTACGATGGCGGCGTGGTTGACCCGCTGGACAGCACCCTGCTGGATGGCCGCTACCTGATCCAGAGCAAGATCGCCAGCGGCGGTACTTCGACGGTGTACCGGGGCCTCGACGTCCGCCTCGATCGCCCGGTCGCGCTGAAAGTGATGGATGCGCGCTATGCGGGCGACCAGCAGTTTCTGACCCGGTTTCAGCTCGAGGCCCGCACCGTGGCCCGGCTGAAGAACCCCGGGCTGGTCGCCGTATACGACCAGGGTCTGGATGCCCGGCACCCATTTCTCGTGATGGAGCTCATCGAGGGCGGCACCCTGCGCGAGCTGCTGCTCGAGCGGGGGCCGATGCCGCCGCACGCCGTGGCGGCGGTGCTACGGCCGGTGCTGGGCGGGCTGGCCGCCGCGCACCGGGCCGGGCTGGTGCATCGCGACGTCAAACCGGAGAACGTCCTGATTTCCGACGACGGCGAGGTCAAGATCGCCGATTTCGGGCTGGTCCGCGCCGTCGCCGCCGCGGGGATCACGTCTACCAGCGTCATTCTGGGTACCGCGGCGTATCTCTCGCCAGAGCAGGTTCGCGACGGCAACGCCGGACCCCGCAGCGACGTCTACTCCACCGGCATTCTCACCTACGAGCTGCTGACCGGAAGCACACCGTTCACCGGCGATACCGCGTTGTCGATCGCCTATCAGCGGCTGGATCACGATGTGCCGCCAGCCAGCGACCTAATCGATGGTGTGCCAAACCAATTCGACGAGTTTGTGGCGTGCGCTACGGCCCGCGATCCCGCGCAACGCTACGCCGATGCCATCGAGATGGCCGCCGATCTGGACGCGATCGTCGAGGAGCTGGGCTTGCCGGACTTCCGGGTACCCGCGCCACGCAACTCCGCCCAGCATCGGTCCGCGGCATTACACCATAGCCGAATCAGTCAGCAACCGGCCGTCAAGCCGCCGGCGCCGCACCCCACCCGGCAGTTCACCCGCGACCCAGAGGACTGGCCCCAGCCCGAGTTCCGCGACGCCGACTCCGACTCCGACTCCGACTCTGACTCTGAAGCCGACGAATACGAATACGAACCGGTGTCAGGGCAATTCGCCGGTATCGCGATGGACGAGTTCGTGTGGGCGCGTCAGCACTCGCGGCGCATGGTGCTGGTCTGGGTGGCGATCGTGCTGGCGCTAACCGGACTGGTCGCAACGGCTGCGTTCACCATTGGTGTCCACCTGAGCGGGCTGCTGTCCGGCGTTTAGCCGGGCGAAGCGGGTCGCCACCATATAACCCAGTGGCGATCGCAAGCCCGGCGAAGCCGGGCGAAGCGGGTCGCCACCATATAACTCAGTCGCGCAGCATTTCGGCGACGAGGAACGCCAGCTCCAGCGACTGTTGGGTATTGAGCCGCGGATCGCAGGCCGTCTCGTAGCGGCCGGCCAAGTCGTGATCCGAAATGTCTTGTGCCCCACCGAGACACTCGGTGACATTCTCACCGGTGATCTCGACATGGATGCCGCCGGGGTGGGTCCCCAGGGCACGATGCACCTCGAAAAAGCCCTGGACTTCGTCGACGATGCGATCGAAGTGGCGAGTCTTGTAGCCGGTGGACGACTCATGGGTATTGCCGTGCATCGGGTCGCACTGCCACACCACCTGGTGACCGGTGGCCTGGACCTTCTCGACGATAGGCGGCAGCAAATCCCGGACCTTGTTGTTGCCCAGCCTGCTCACCAGCGTGAGCCGGCCGGCCTTATTGTGCGGGTCGAGCCGCTCGACGTATTCGACCGCCAATTCCGGGGTCATCGTCGGGCCGATCTTGACACCGATCGGGTTGGCGATCACCTCGGCGAACGCGACATGCGCGCCATCGAGTTGCCGCGTCCGCTCGCCGATCCACACGGTGTGCGCCGACAGGTCATACAGTTGCGGTTCGCCGTTCTCGTCTTCGGCCAGCCGCAGCATCGCCCGCTCGTAGTCGAGCACCAAAGCCTCGTGGCTGGCGTAGATCTCGGCGGTTTGCAGATTGCGGTCGGCCACCCCGCAGGCACTCATGAATCTCAGGCCCCGGTCGATCTCGGTGGCCAGTGCTTCATAACGCGCGCCGGCCGGCGACGTCCGGACGAATTCCCGGTTCCAGTCGTGGACGAGGTGCAGCGACGCCAATCCCGACGACGTCAGTGCTCGCACTAGATTCATCGCCGCACTGGCGTTGGCGTAGGCGCGCACCAGCCGCGACGCGTCGTGCTCGCGGGCTACGGCGTCCGGGGCGAAGCCATTGATCATGTCGCCGCGGTAGGACTTCAGGCCCAGGGCGTCGGTGTCGGCCGAGCGCGGCTTGGCGTACTGGCCCGCGATGCGAGCCACCTTCACCACGGGCAAGCTGGCACCGTAGGTCAGCACCACGGCCATCTGTAGCAGCGCGCGAATGTTGCCGCGGATGTGGGGCTCGGTGTTGTCGGTGAAGGTCTCCGCGCAGTCGCCGCCCTGCAACAGGAAGGCCTGGCCCTTTGCGACCAAGGCCAGGTGTTCCTGCAGCCGCAGGATCTCCGACGGCACCGTCACGGGTGGCACGCTTTCGAGCACCTTACGCATTGCCGCGGCCTGGTCGGAAGGCCAGCTGGGCTGCTGGGCGGCCGGCTTGGCCAGCGCGGCGTCCAGCCGCGCCCGCAACTCGGCGGGCAGTGGCGGCAACGGCGGCAGCTGGTCGATCGGAATGTCGACAGTCCAGTTCATCGGTCTATGGTAACCGCGGTTTCGCAGCGGCTGATCAGGGCGAACGCTGCTGCGAATCACTTTCGCCCGTGATGATCCGGAATCGGCGCAACTGGTCGCGGGCGTCGACCAGCGCGTCGTGCACATCGCGAGGGCGCGGTGGCAGCCGTGGACGCCCGCGGTCCTCCCAAAGCTGCCGTACTTCGCGGGTAAAACGCGGTATGGAGCGTGGCAGGTGGGGCATCGGACCCCATAACTGGCATAAAGCGACGTGATCGTAGGCGCCCACCCAGGCCCACAGCTCGATCGGATCGGCGTCCCCAGCGGTCGAGACACCGAAGAACGTCTCCAGGTCATCGCGGATCTGCCGGCGCGGGCGCCACAACTGCGAGGCCGGCGGCGGCAGCTTGGGCAAAACATGGGCACGCACCCAGCTCCCGGCGCGCTCGGGATCGAACTCCGTCGACACCGCGTAATACTCCCGGCCATCCTCGGCCGCCACACCGATCGAGATCAGCTCGATGGTGCTGCCGTCCTCGATGAACTCGGTGTCGTAGAAATACCGCACCCAGAAAGCTTAGGGGTAATCCAGCCGCCGCTATCTGGCGATCAGAATGGGTCCGGTGCCTTCGGGGGGCGGGGCCGGGTGCACGTCGATGTCGAGCTGGGCGTCGACGGCGCGCTCGTCTGGCAAGCGAGGCGTGCCGGCGATCGCACACTGCAGCCAGAGCTTGGCGCGTACCACCGGCCGGCGCAAGGTGCGTTCCCGCTGCACTGCACGTCGCATCTTGGCCGGTCGCTGAGTGTAGCGCCACCGGGCCCACGGGGCATGCGGACGCGACAACCGAATCGCCCCGATGACCAGTAGTACGACGATGAACATCCCCAGCAAACCGGTCCACAGCTTGCCCTTCAACAGCACCACTACCGCCAGCGGTAGCGTCAGCACCAGCCCGCCGACCAGCGTGCTTTGCAACAACACCCAATTGCTGCCGTGCCGGATGGGCAGGAAGAGCATCAGTGGGTGCAGGCCCAACATCAGTAGCCCGGCCACTGCTACCGCGGCGAATACCGCATCCACCGAGCTGCGGCCGTCTTCTTCCCAATACACGTCGGAAAGGTGCAGTATCAGCGCGTACTCGTCCAGCACCAGCGCCGCCCCGATTCCGAAAAGCGTTGCCGCGATAGTGAATTCGGGCTCTTGACCGTTGACCGACAAAGTCACCAGAATCAGCCCGGAGATCATGACCAGGAGCACCCCGAATGTCACGTGGTGGATGTGCACCGTACCGACATGGACATTGCGCGGGTGCCACCACCTGGTCGGCCGGCCCCGGTGGGAGCGATGACGGATGAACCGCACGCAACTGCGGGTGACGAAGAAGGTCAGGATGAACGCGACCAGACAGCACAGCAACGGCAGCCGGCCGCGATCAACGATGTCATGCTGCAGCCAGTGGAGCACAACAAAAACGTACGCTGCCGCGTCGCGGCGGGCCGGAAGCCGCGCTGCAGGACATGGTGTTGCTGCGATACCGATTAGGCTGTCTTGCGACATGAGTAAATGGCAGTTGCCCGAGGTGGGCGGTCGACTCGGGCGGGTCTTGTTGTGGTGCCTGCTCTGGCTGGTAGCGGCGGTGGCGCTGAGTCATCTGGCCTGGCAGCTCTTCGGCCATACCCCGTACCGCATCGATATCGACATCTATCAAATGGGCGCCCAGGCGTGGCTCGACGGACACCCGCTGTACAGCGGCGCGCACGGCGGCCTGCAAAACGGCGACGTGTTGTTCCACACACCCATCGTGGACCTGCCGTTCACCTATCCCCCGCTGGCGGCCATCGTCTTCAGCCCGTTCGCCTGGCTGCAGATGCCGGCCGCCAGCGTCGTGATCACGCTGTTGACATTGGTGCTGCTGATCCTGTCGACCGCGGTCGTGCTGTCCCGCCTCGATGTGTGGAACACGTCGAAGGTGCTGCCGGGACCAGCCTGGTTGCGCCGGTTGTGGTTGTCGGTGATCATCGTCGCCCCCGCGTCGATCTGGTTGGAGCCGATCAACTCCAACTTCGCATTCGGCCAGATCAATGCCGTGCTGATGACCCTGGTGATCCTCGACTGCTTCCCCCGGCGCACGCCGTGGCCACGCGGACTGCTGCTTGGCCTGGGCATAGCCCTGAAACTGACTCCGGCGGTGTTTCTGCTGTACTTCCTGCTGCGTCGGGACAACCGGGCGGCGGTGACGGCCGTGGTGTCGTTCGTGGTAGCAACGCTCCTTGGTTTCGTGCTGGCCTGGGGCGATTCCTGGCAGTACTGGACCCAGACGCTGCATCACACCGACCGTATCGGTGAGGCGGCGTTGAACACCGACCAGAACATTGCCGGCGCCCTGGCCCGTCTGGGTCTCGGGGAGCATGCCGCCAAGCTGCTGTGGCTGGTTGCGTGCCTGGTGGTGCTGGCCGCGACTGTGTGGGCGATGCGACGAGTACTGCGCGCCGGCGAGCCGACGCTGGCGGTGATCTGCGTCGCACTGTTCGGATTGGTGGTTTCACCGGTGTCGTGGTCACACCATTGGGTGTGGATGCTGCCGGCGGTCCTGGTCACTGCCGTCCTGGCCTGGCGACGCCGAAACGTCGCGCTGGCGGTCATCACTGTCGCCGGGGTGGCGCTGATGCGCTGGACACCGATCGATCTGCTACCCAAACACCACGAGGTGGCCGCAGCGTGGTGGCGCCAGCTGGTCGGGATGTCCTATGTGTGGTGGGCGCTGGCGGTCATCGTCGTGGCTGGACTCACCGTCAGCACCGCGAGGGCCACGGTACGCTGCCCCGAGCCAACGCCTACGCCGGTGCCGGCTGCGAGTTGATTCAGCCGGCGGCTGTCTCGGGAATCCGCGCGGCGTCGGTTTCCGACTTGCTGCCGTCTTTGACGGTGGCCGCGTAGATGTCGACGTACTCCTGACCCGAAAGCTCCATCAGCTCGTACATCACTTCATCGATAACGGCACGCTCGATGAAATGGTTGCCGGCCAAACCCTCGAACCGGGAGAAGTCCATCGGCTTGCCGAACCGCACCTTTACCCGGCCGAACCGCAGCATCTTCTTTCCCGGCGGATTAACCACGTCGGTACCGATCATCGCGACCGGAATCACCGGAACCCCGGTGTGCAGGGCAAGCCGTGCCAGCCCCGTCTTGCCCTTGTAGAGGCGACCATCGGGAGAACGGGTGCCTTCGGGATACATGCCCAGCAGCCTGCCCTGGCTCAGTAGCCGCTGGGCGGAGTCAAGGGCGGCCTGCGCGGAATCGGCGTCGGTGCGGTCAATGGGCACCTGGCCGGAGACGCTGTAGAACCAACGGTTGATCCAGCCTTTCAGGCCGGTGCCGGTGAAGTATTCGGCTTTCGCCAAGAACCAGATGCGCCGACGCACCACCAACGGAAGATAGAAGCTATCTGCCACCGCAAGGTGATTGCTCGCCAGAATGGCCGGCCCGGATTTCGGAATATTTTCCAGGCCTTCAGTTTTCGGTCGTCCGAGCAGCGTGAAAAGTGGACCCATGAAGACATACTTGAATAGGTAGTACCACATGGCTCCCTCTCGCCCGCACCGAATGGTGGTCTGCGCCAACTGTACCCATCCGCGACGGCTCCGACCACCTCGCGACGGGTTGGCTCAGTCTTGGACGGCGACGGGGATGGGCTGGTAGCGGTTTTTTACGGCACCGTCAGATTTTGTTGTTTCGCCAAGGGTTTCGGTGCTCATGCCCCCGCCGGGCGGGTCGTCCGGCGGCGGCTTCGCTGATCGGTCGATGTCGTCGACTATGGCGCGGATCACGTCGAGAAGAGCAACGCTGTGGTTGGCGATGACGGTCACCAGCGGATGCTGTTCGCCGGTCACCAACGCACCCAGCGCGCACACCGGACACCACACCTGCTGGCACTTGCCCATACCCTTACCGCCGATCGAGCTGGATGCCCCAGCAGCCTTAGCCATCGCCACGCGGACCGCGGGATCAATTCCGTCGAGGATCGCCTGTGCCAGTTTCCGCAGCTCCGGACCTATGTCGGCATGACTCATTGTGGCCACACCTCCGGATTTGGTCGAAAACGAACGGTCAGCTCAGTCCCCCGCAGACGCGCGTCCTGCACCGTACACCGCCGCAGCACCGATGCCAACCGAACCCTGCGCCGTACCCCGCCGGCACTGATGATCAAGTCATCGTCGGACCGGCCGAGCGTCAACGATCCCGGATCAAGCTGGGGCAAGGCTAGCCGCAACCGGTATACCGATTCCAGGCCGGACCCGGATTCCAGGTCGACGATCGGACGCAGCGGACCGGGCGGCTCGGCGCCCCGCCGCCGACGCGCGCTGTCGAGCAGTCCGCTCAGCGCCTTGGCGCCGATCGGCTCTCCGGACGAGTGCGGAATCAGGACCAGCGCCACGTCTCCAATCGTGGCGTCGAGTTCTTCGAGCACGGCACGTTGCTCGGAGATGCGCTCGGCATACCAGTAGAACGCGGGGTGGTCGGGCAAACTGCGGTACTCGTATGTTTCATCGCGGACGAGAACCTGATTGACGAGCAACTCCTCGACGCGCACACCCATCAAGGCCAGCGACCCCAGCGTCCGGGCGGCCTCCGCGGCGACCACCCGCTCTGGGGTCAGCACCAGATGCGCACTGACCAGAGCGCCGTCGGCCAGCAAGGTGCTGAGCCGATCGACGCTGGCGCTGGTGCGTTCCAGCAGTTCCACCACCGCGGCTGAGCGGCTGTCGTCGGCGCCGATGCTGAGCCTGCGATGCCGCGGCCACGCGCGCTCCACATACAGCCCGAACGTTGCGGGCAGGGTCAACATCCGCAGCGCATCCGCCGTCGAGGCGCAGTCGACCACGATGCGATCCCATCGTCCAGCGGCGGCTAGCTCGCCGACCGCGTGCAGCCCGAGCACTTCCTGGACCCCGGGCAGGGCCGAAAGCTCTTCGGGCGCAATGCTGCCCAACTCTGAGTCGGGGAAGCGCCGATCCAGCGCATCGACCACGTCTCGCCAGCGATCCTCTAGTAGCGCCAACGTATCGAGGGCCAGCGCATCCAGGAAGCCACCGCCGGTCTCGGTTTCCAGATCGGCCAGGACCCGCACGGGTTCGCCGCGGCCGGTGGCGGGGACGGCAACACCTAACACATCGCCCAGAGAGTGCGCTTGGTCGGTGGAAACCACCAGCACACGCTGACCGGCGCCGGCGTCACAAACCGCGGTGGCGCACGCCAGGGTGGATTTTCCTACCCCACCCTTGCCGACAAAGAGACTGATTCGGGCCTGGGGGGGCACCAACGAGTCACTGGAGTCACTCAGCCCTCAACTCGTTTCTTCAGATCTTTCAGGGCGGTGTCAGTCAGCCTGCGCTCAGCTTTGCGCTTGAGCAACCCGATCATCGGGACAGCCAGGTCGACCGCGAGCTGGTAGGTGACCTCGGTGCCAGAGTCCTTGGCCGCCAAGTCATATGAGCCGTCGAGCGCCTTCAACAGCGAGCTGGAAACCAGGGTCCAGCTCAATGAATTGCGGTCCTTGGGCCACTCGTAGGACATCACCAGCGTGTCTTTGATGACGCCGGCGTCCATCACGAATCGCACGGTCTTGGGATAGCCGTCGGCGTCTCTCTCCTGCACTTCGGCTTCCTTGTACTCCGAAATCCACTCCGGGTAGGAATCGATATCGGCGATGACCTCCAGCACCGTGCCTGGATCTGCCTCGATATAGATCGTCTGCGTCGTCTTCTCCGCCACCTGGCTACTTCCCTCCGTGCCAAACCTTGACCCGGCTAAACTACCGGAGAAACCCCAACGGGGCGCGACTGTTCCAGTCTGGTCTTGACCTCGAACGCCATTTTCTTGCCCGCCACCCTGCGCCGATGCGTCATCTTGGCCGGCTTCATCCGGGCCAGTTGCCAGGCCGCAACACCGGTCGGTTCGGCGTGCAGGAAATAGTGCAGCACCACCCCATCCAGCGATGGTTCCAGCCAGATCTCCATCGTCCCGGTCAGGGCGCCGGTGACCGCCCACCTGATCCCCTTCTCGGCACGATCCTCGGTGACCTGCAGCCGCAGATCTGGCCACCACCGGCTCCACTGCGACCGGTCGGCGATCGCGGCTCCCACTCGCGCGCCATCGGCCGCGATGTACGTCTCGTCGGCGATCTGGATGCTGTACATTGCCTCAGCTTCACATATGAGTCCAGCACGGCCAGACCGGCCGTCTCGATGCAACGTCAACCTCGTGATTAGGCTGGGCGACAGCAACCCGGCCATCCGATCGTCACCCAAGGTCAAGCGAGGTTTGAAGAGTGCGTCAGTACAGTGTCCCTGCCCGCTTTTCCGTCGAGGAGCACGACAACGTCGCCGCCGCGGTTTTCGAGCATGAGCGCGACGATCCCGACTTCGTGATCTATCAGCGGCTGGTCGACGGCGTTTGGACGGACGTCACGTGCGCCCAGGCCGCCGACCAGATCCGTTCTGCCGCATTGGGTTTGATCTCGCTGGGGGTGGAGCCCGGCGATCGGGTTTCCATCTTTTCGGCCACCCGCTACGAGTGGGCGATTCTCGATCTCGCGATCCTGTCGGTGGGTGCGGTCACCGTGCCGATCTACGAGACATCGTCGGCCGAGCAGGTGCGCTGGGTACTCCAGGACTCCGAGGCGGTGTTGGCGTTCGCCGAAACCGACGCGCACGCGGCGACGGTGACGGAGCTCACCGGTGAATTGCCCGCCCTGCGACGGGTGCTGCACATCAACGGTTCGGGCCCCAAAGCCCTCGACCAGCTAGCCGAGGAGGGGGCGTCGGCCGACCCCGCGCAGCTGACCGCCCGGCTGAACGCGCTGCGCGCCAAGGATCCGGCCACACTCATCTACACCTCGGGTACCACCGGACGACCCAAAGGCTGCCAGCTCACCCACTCCAACCTGCTCTACGAGATCCGCGGCACCAAGGACTGCCTTCCGTCGCTACTGCACGAAGGTCAGCGGCTGTTGGTCTTTTTGCCGCTAGCCCACGTGCTGGCTCGGGCGTTGACCTTGGCCGCGTTCACCAACAAAGTGACCGTCGGATTCACCAGCGACATCAAGAATCTGCTGCCGTTGTTCGCGGTGTTCAAACCGACTGTGGTGGTGTCAGTGCCCCGGGTGTTCGAGAAGGTATACAACACCGCCGAGCAGAACGCCGCGAACGACGGCAAGGGCCCAATCTTCAAAGCCGCCGCCCAGACCGCGGTCGACTGGAGCCGCGCCCAGGACGACGGCAAACCCGGTCTGGTGTTGCGCGCCAAGCATGCGTTGTTCGACCGGTTGGTCTACCACAAATTACGGACCGCGCTGGGTGGCAACTGTCATGCCGCGGTCTCCGGTGGCGCGCCGCTGGGTGCTCGGCTAGGCCACTTCTACCGCGGCGTGGGCCTGACCATCTACGAGGGCTATGGGCTGACCGAGACCAGCGCGGCCATCACGGTCAACCAGATCAACGGGTTGAAGATCGGGACCGTCGGAAGCCTGGTGCCCGGCAACAGTCTGCGACTGGCCGATGACAAGGAGCTGTTGGTGCGCGGCGGCGTGGTGTTCAGCGGCTATTGGCGCAACGAGCAAGCCACCAAGGAGGCGTTCACCGACGGCTGGTTCCGCACCGGCGATTTGGGCTCTGTCGACGAGGACGGCTTCTTGACGATCACCGGCCGCAAAAAGGAGCTCATCGTTACCGCGGGTGGTAAGAATGTGGCCCCCGCGGTGCTGGAGGATCAGCTGCGCAGCCACCCGCTGATCAGCCAGGCGATGGTCGTCGGGGACAATAAGCCGTTCATCGGCGCGCTGATCACCATCGATCCCGAGGCGTTCGAGGGCTGGAAGCAACGCAACAGTAAAGCCGTCGACGCCTCGGTCGGTGACCTGGCCACCGACCCGGATCTGATCGCCGAGGTGGACGCGGCGGTCAAACATGCCAACCTGCAGGTGTCGCATGCCGAGTCGATCCGCAAGTTCCGGATTCTGCCGGTCGACTTCACCGAGGACACCGGGGAGCTGACCCCGACCATGAAGGTCAAGCGCAACGTGGTGGCCGAGAAGTTCGCCTCCGATATCGAGGCGATTTACAGCAAAGACTAGCTGCGTAGCAGCTTGGCCAGTCGGGCCGCGAGCGTCTCCCAGCGCCACTGACCCCTCACCCATTCCCGGCCGGCTGCGCCCATCGCCGCCGCCCGGTCTCGATCTCTCAGCAACTCGCTGACCGCGTCGGCGACCTTGTTCACCGAGGTGCCGTCAACCACCAGTCCAGTCTTGTTGTGCTGCACCGTTTCCGGCGCTCCGCCGGATTGCCCGGCGATCACCGGTACGCCGCTGGCGGAGGCCTCCAAGAAGACGATGCCCAGGCCCTCGACATCCATGCCGGCACCGCGGGTCCGGCACGGCATGGCGAATACGTCGGCCATCGCGTGGTGGCCGGGTAGTTCATCGCCCGGCACGCCTTTGGTGAACGTCACATGCTCGGCCACCCCGCGGTCCTGCGCGAGCTTTTGCAGCGTCTCCAGGTAGGGGCCACCGCCGACGATCACCAGGGCAGCGCCGTCAACACGCCGCCGGATTTCCGGCAGCGCCTTGATCAACATGTCCTGGCCTTTGCGCGGCACCAGCCGGGACAGGCAGACCACCGTGGGCCGGTCCCCCAGCCGGTAGCGCTTCCGCAATTCGGCGCGGGCGCCCGGATCCGGGCGGAACCGTTCGCTGTCCACCCCTGGCGGCAGGTACTCCAGCGAGGCCCGAGACCCGAACGCGGGCGCGAACCGCGATCGCGTGTACCGGCTGACGAATGTCACCACATCGGTGCCATCACCGATCCGGCGCAGCACCGACCGCGCGACGGGCAACATTGACCAGCCCACCTCGTGGCCGTGGGTGCTGGCCACCACCCGGGTCGCGCCGGCCGCACGGGCCCGCGGCGCCAGCAGAGCCAGCGGCGCGGCCGCGCCGAACCAGACGGTGTCGATGCCGTGCTCGCCGATCAGCCGTCGCATCCGGATATCGACCGTCGGGGCCGGCAACATCAGCGTGCTCGGATGGCGCACCACCCGATAGCCGGTTGCCTGGGCTGCGTCGTCAAAAGCCTCGGCGCCCTTCCACTTTGGTGCGTACACCGTCACGTCATGCGATCCAGCCTGAACCAGCCGATCGACGAACTCTCCCAAGTAGGACTGAATACCGCCGCGCCGGGGTGGAAAGTCATTGGTTACCAGCAGGACCCGACTCACCCGGGTAAATCTAGCCCGACCATGACGCCGACTGCGCAGAGGTCCGAGGCCGCCCACCACCGGTCACATCGGTCCCATCGGCACCGCAACGGCTGCCCATACCCAATCTCAAATCGTGCTAGCGCATGCGCTATCAACCAGCGAGCCACTGCTGCCAGCGGGCGAGCAGCCCGGCCTCGTCGGTCCCCAGCACGTCGCGGGTTGCGGCGGGGATATCGGCGTGCCCAACGCCGCAGGTGGCCAGGTAGAACTCACGCAACCTCGCCGGCCCATAGCTGTCCGCGACGAAGCGCGCGAACAGCCAAGCACGGTCATAGGCCAGCGAGCGTTGCCGACCCGGAGCGTCGAGGTCGTCATCTAAGGGCAGCGACCGTGGCGCGGTGACAGCGGCGGTCGGTAGCGAGGTGGCCGGGCGTGCCACGAAATCTGCCACCCCCTCGGTCAGCCAGCGTGGCGCATCCATGGCGGTGACGGCACGGGCCGCGTAGTGAAAAAGCTCGTGGCTCAGGACAATCCGCAATGCGGCTGCGCTCATCGTGTCAGCGTCAGGTGCGAACACGATGCGTTCGCCGAGGGCCACCCGACGTTGCGGATCGACGCTGTCGGCGACCGTCACCGCCGCGATATCGGCCCACTGCGACGCCGGCCCGCCGCCCACCGCGGCAAGAAACTGCTCGCGGGAGCCGGCGGCCACCACCGAGATATCGTGCGGCCAGTCGGCTCCCCAGAAGGCCACCACCGCATCGACCGCCGTGCCGATGTCGCCTGCCACTCGGGACAGCAGGCGGTCGCTGGGTGGACCGCCGAGACTGATCAGCCGCACGGTGCGGTCGGCGACGACCAGCGTGTGGGCGGGCGCCGCGGGTTTGTCACGCACCGGCGGAGCCGGCACGACGACCGCCGCGATCAGCTCAGCCGCGAATATCGCGGCCAGCAGAATCCGGGCCCATCGGCGTCGCGCAGCGACGCCTTTAGTAGCGGCGCGCGTCGTAGATCGGGCCGGACGAGTCCATCGGCACCACCCGGACCGGAACACCGTAGGTGGAGGAGTGGACCATGAGGCCGTCACCGATGTAGATGCCGGTGTGTGAGGCGTCGGAATAGAAGGTCAGCACGTCGCCGGGCTGCAGGTCGGAGAGCGCCACCGGCTGGCCGCCGTGGGCCAGCGCCTGGCTGGAATGCGGCAGCGCGATGCCGGCCTGCTGGAACGCCCACATCACCAGTCCGGAGCAGTCAAACCCGCCTGGCGCGGCACCACCCCACGCATAGGGCATGCCGACCTGGGTCAATGCGGCCTGAACCACGGCTGCGCGGTCACCGCCACCACCGCCGCCACCGCCGGGCAGGGCGAATCCGGGCATCATTCCGCCGGGCGGCAAGGGCTCGCCGGGCGCCTGCGGCGCGCCGGGGGCCTGTGCTTCAGGAGCCGGGGCGGGGGCACCCGGGAGTCCGGCGGGAACCTGTCCTGGATCGGCGAGCGCCTCGCGCTGCCCAGGCGTCAGCGCCTGGTACTGCGACTTGACGACGGCGATCTGCACTTGCAGTTGGCTCTGCTTGTGCTGCAGGCTCGCTCGCACCGCCGCGGCTTGCTCGGCCGCCGCCTTGGCGTCGGCAGCCGACTTGGCCGATGCCTGTTCAGCCTTGGCGGCCTGCTCGCCGGCGGCCCGGAAACTGGACATCTGGGTGGACATTTGATGGGCCATCACGCGCTGCACCGTCAATCCGTCGATGAGCAGCTGCGGAGACTCGGCCGTCAGGATGGCGTCCATCCCGTCGGTGCGACCACCCATGTAGGCGGCGGCCGCGATCTTGTTGACCGAAGTCTGGAACGAAGCCAAACGAGCTTTGGCGGCATCCGCTGCAGCTTGATCGTCGGCGTGCTTCTTCTCCGCTGCCTGCTGGGCGGCCAGCTTGGCGTTCAGGTCGAGTTGCGCACTGTGCATCGCCTCGGTGGTCTGCTCGGCCTGCCGAGACAGCTCGTTGAGTTTTGCCAGTGCGTCCTCGGCCGGATCAGCCGTTGCATTCGCGGCCATAATGCCCGACAAGACGGTGAAGCTCGCTAACGAACCGATGGCAAACCGCTTGATTGCGCGCGCGATCAACTGCCTGGAGTCGAGCCTCAAGATTTGCTTCCTTAAACGGCCATCGACGTATCGACGTCGAGCTGGTTTAGGTCTCAAACAGGTTACGAAACGATATCGGCGTTTGTCCAAAGGGGGGAGTTAAGAAAATGGACAGAAAATTGTCATTTCCGTGTGAACCGCCGCGAACCTGCTATGGCACCAAGGCGATTCAGCACCCACGCCACACTACGCGACTCCAGGCCGATTCCCGTGGATCGGCACCAAACGTAATCTCGGTGCCAATCCAACTTCGGCAAGCACTTCTAACGCCGCGCGTTCGTCATAGGACAACGTCGTTGGGACCCCGAGCAGCACACTGACGACGCAGTCGCGGCAACTAGGCCCGCGCACCGCGCAATCGTCGCAGTCGATGGTCACGGGGCCCGCGGGTCCGCTACTGGAAGCCATCTGGTCAGTCCCTCTCGGTTCGGGTTCGGTCGACTGTGGCGAACGCTAGCGGCGACCACCGACAGACCGAGCCCGGCGCGGGAACCGCCGGGTGTCGGTGCCGATGCCTAACGTCACCGCCATGGGCGCGACGGGTGCGACGCAGCTGAGCTTTCCCGGGCTCAACGCGGCCGAAGAAATGCCATTGCGCGAGACCACCTTTGTGGTGGTCGATTTGGAAACCACCGGCGGACGCACGACGGGTAGCGAGGCGACGCCGCCGGACGCCATCACCGAAATCGGGGCCGTCAAGGTCCGCGGCGGGGCTGTGCTGGGCGAATTCGCCACCCTGGTCGACCCGCAGCGCAGCATCCCGCCCCAGATCGTCCAATTGACCGGCATCACCACCGCGATGGTGTGTGACGCCCCGACTATCGAAGCCGTCCTACCCATGTTTTTCGAGTTCGCCGGCGACGCCGTGCTGGTCGCCCACAACGCCGGGTTCGACATCGGATTCCTGCGCGCCGCCGCGCAGCGATGCGATATCGCCTGGCCCCGGCCCAAGGTGCTGTGCACGGTCCGGCTGGCGCGCCGGGTGTTGAGCCGAGAGGAAGCACCGAGCGTGCGACTGGCATCGCTGGCGCGACTGTTCGCCGTCACCACCCAGCCGACGCACCGCGCCCTCGACGATGCTCGCGCCACCGTCGACGTCTTACACGCGCTCATCGAGCGGGTGGGGAACCAGGGCGTGCACACCTACGCCGATCTGCGTGCCTACCTGCCGGACGTAACACCGACGCAGCGCCGCAAGCGGGTGCTCGCCGAGGGCCTGCCGCATCGCCCCGGCGTGTATCTGTTCCGCGGGCCCTCAAATGAGGTCCTCTACGTGGGCACCGCGGTCGACTTACGCCGGCGGGTGAACCAGTACTTCAACGGTGCCGACCCGCGTCGCCGGATCAAGGAGATGGTCACGCTGGCCGGCGCCGTCGACCATGTCGAATGCGCACACTCGCTGGAGGCCGGCGTGCGCGAGCTGCGGCTGCTGGCAGCACATGCCCCGCCGTACAACCGCCGGTCGCGGTTTCCGCATCGGTGGTGGTGGGTGGTGCTCAGCGACGAATCGTTCCCACGTCTGTCGGTGGTCCGCGCCCCGCGGCATGACCGCGCCGTCGGCCCGTTCCGGTCTCGTGCCGATGCCATGGAAACCGCGGCCCTGCTGGCACGGTTCACCGGCGTGCGAACGTGCACCAAACGCCTGGCGCGTTCGGCCCTGCACGGTCCGGCTTGCCTCGAGCTCGAAGTGTCTCCCTGTCCCGCCGACCGCAACGTGACGGCCACCCAGTACGCCGTGGCGACGCAGCGCGCCGCGGATTTGATCGACGGGCTGGACAACGCCGCCCTGTCTGCAGCCGTGCACCAGGTCACCGTGCTCGCCGAGCGCTGTCACTACGAGAGCGCCGCACGGCTGCGTGACCGCCTCGCCACCGCGGTGGACACCCTCTGGCGCGGCCAGCGACTGCGTGCGCTGGCCACCGTCGGCGAGCTGATCGCCGCCAAACCGGACGGAAGTGGCGGCTGGCAACTTGCCGTCATCCGGCATGGGCAACTGGCTGCGGCCGGCTGCGCTGCCCGTGGTGTGCCGCCGATGCCGGTCGTCGACGCCATTTGTGCCGGCGCCCAATCGATCCTGCCGACCCCGGCCCCGCTCGGTGGGGCACTTGTCGAGGAATCCGCACTCATTGCGCGCTGGCTGGCAGCACCCGGCGTGCGGATCGTCCGGATCGCTGACGGTTCCGCCGGCGGGTGGGCGTCCCCCTTGCGGTCGGCAGGTGTGTGGGCGGCGTGGGCGGCTGCGGCGAGATCGGCGCGACTGGCAGCCGAACAAGCGGTTGGCGAGCTAGACCTGCTGGCTGAACCGCACCCATCGCGCGAGCAGCTGTTCGGCCGCGCCGCTGTCGATCGCGGCGCAAGCCCGCTGCAACCCGTCTTCCCACGCCGGCAGCCATTCAGCGCGGCTGGATAACCCGGCGTGAGCGACCATCGCCCCGGCGGCGTTGAGCACCACCGCATCTCGCACCGGTCCCGCGGCACCGCCGAGCACGGCGCGCGCTTGTTCGGCATTGGCGTGAGCATCGCCGCCGCGCAGATCGTCGAGTTCGGCGCGGGCGAAACCGAATCCGGCCGGATCGAAGGTGAGCTTGTCCACGGTGCCGGCCTGCACCCGCCAGATCGTGCTTGTCGTGGTGGTGGTCAGCTCGTCGAGCCCGTCATCGCCGTGCACGACCAGCACGCTGGAGCGCCGCGCGGCGAACACTCCCGCCATCACCTCGGCCAGATCGGCGAAAGCGCAGCCGATCAATCCCGCTCGCGGCCGGGCCGGATTGGTCAGCGGCCCAAGCAGATTGAATACCGTGGGCACCCCGATCTCGCGGCGCACCACCGACGCGTGCCGGTAGGACGGATGGAACTGCGGCGCGAAGCAGAATCCGATGCCGACCTCGGCGAGGCTGCGCGCCACCTGGTCCGGCCCCAGGTCGATGCGCACGCCGAGTGCCTCGAGCGTGTCGGCGCCACCGGACAACGACGAAGCGGCCCGGTTGCCGTGTTTGACCACCGGCACACCGGCCGCGGCCACCACGATCGCAGCCATGGTGGACAGGTTGACGGTGTTGACCCCGTCGCCCCCGGTTCCGACGATGTCGACGGTGTCCTCGCGGATCGCCTCGATGGGCATCGAACGCGCGTGGTTGAGCATGACGCCGGCCAATTCGCCGACTTCGTCGGCCGTGGGGACCTTCATCTTCATCGCCACGGCGAACGCGGCGATCTGGGCCGGCTGCGCGTGGCCGGTCATAATCTGGTCCATGGCCCACGCGGCCTGCCCCCGCACCAGGTTGTGCCCTTCGGTCAACCGTCCCAGAACCTGCGGCCAGGTCGGCGCCGACCCGGCTGCAGCCAAGCCGAGAGCACCACCGGCGGAAGAAGCTTCAGACGACAGAGCCACGCGCCGATGGTCCCACGACACGACGCGCGGAACCGAATTTTCGACCCGGGTAGAGTTCGACAACTACAAAGCGTCATACTTGCGGATGTGACGAGTGCTGTTGGGACTTCGGGTACTGCGATAACGTCGCGGGTGCATTCGCTGAATCGCCCCAACATGGTCAGTGTTGGCACCATAGTGTGGCTTTCCAGCGAACTCATGTTCTTTGCTGGCCTGTTCGCGTTCTACTTCACGGCGCGAGCTCAGGCCGGCGGGAACTGGCCGCCACCGCCGACCGAGCTGAATCTGTATCAGGCGGTACCGGTGACGCTGGTGTTGATCGCGTCGTCGTTCACCTGTCAGATGGGCGTGTTCGCGGCCGAGCGCGGCGACGTGTTCGGGCTGCGCCGCTGGTACGTGATCACCTTCTTGATGGGCCTGTTCTTCATCCTCGGGCAGGCCTACGAGTACTACCACCTGACCACCCATGGCACGACCATTCCGGGCAGCGCCTACGGCACGGTGTTCTATCTGGCCACCGGCTTCCACGGGCTGCATGTCACCGGAGGTCTGATCGCCTTCATCTTCCTGCTGCTGCGCACCACGATGAGCAAGTTCACCCCGGCGCAAGCCACCGCCAGCATCGTCGTCTCCTATTACTGGCATTTCGTCGACATCGTGTGGATCGCGCTGTTCACCGTGATCTATTTCATCCGCTGATTCCGCTGATTCGAAGCCCGAGAACAGGAGTGCTCAGTTGAAACTGAGGTTCACCCGATCCGGTGGTACTGAGAGTGGCCCAAGAAGCAGTGACCGCTCGCGGCGGCGGCTTCGTCGTCGGTTGTCCGGCGGGATGCTGCTATTGATCGCGCTCACCATCTCCGGCGGGATGGCGGCCGTACTCACCCCTACCCCACAGGTGGCCGTTGCCGACGAGTCGGGGTCAGCCCTGCTGCGCACCGGCAAACAACTTTTCGACACCTCCTGCGTCTCCTGCCATGGTGCCAACTTGCAGGGTGTGCCCGACCACGGGCCGAGCCTGATCGGTGTCGGCGAAGCGGCCGTCTACTTCCAGGTGTCGACCGGCCGGATGCCCGCGATGCGCGGCGAAGCTCAGGCACCGCGCAAGGACCCGATCTTCGACGAGGCACAGATCGACGCGATCGGTGCCTACGTGCAGGCCAACGGCGGCGGCCCCACCGTGGTCCGCAACCCCGACGGTAGCCTGGCAATGCAGTCGCTGCGCGGCACCGACCTGGGCCGCGGCGGCGACTTGTTCCGCCTCAACTGCGCCTCCTGCCACAACTTCACTGGCAAGGGCGGCGCGCTGTCCTCCGGTAAATTCGCGCCCGACCTGGGGCCGGCCAATGAGCAGCAAATCCTCACTGCGATGCTGACCGGTCCGCAGAACATGCCGAAGTTCTCGGATCGACAGCTGTCCTTCGAATCGAAGAAAGACATCATCGGCTACGTGCGGACGGTCGCCGAGGAGCGCTCGCCGGGTGGCTACGGATTGGGTGGATTCGGGCCGGCACCTGAGGGCATGGCGATGTGGATCATCGGTATGGTCGCCGCTATCGGGCTGGCACTGTGGATTGGGGCGCGCTCATGAGCGAAATCGAAGGCGTCAAAGGCTCCGACACCGACAAGGGTGCGGCAGCCGGTGAGCCCGACGAGGCGGCGCTGGCAGCAATGTCCCAGCAGGAACTGCTCGAGTTGGGTGGCAAGCTCGACGGTGTCCGGATCGCCTACAAGGAACCGCGCTGGCCGGTCGAGGGCACAAGAGCCGAGAAGCGCGCCGAGCGCGGCGTGGCCGTGTGGCTTTTGCTGGGCGGCGGTTTCGGGCTCGCTCTGCTGCTGATTTTCCTGTTCTGGCCGTGGGAGTACAAGCCGAAGGAGGAGGCCGGTAGCTTCCTGTACTCCGTCGCCACCCCGCTGTACGGCTTGACCTTCGGGCTGTCCATCCTCTCGATCGCCATCGGCGCGGTGCTCTTCCAGAAAAGGTTTATCCCCGAAGAGATTACGATCCAGGAGCGGCACGACGGCGCCTCCCGCGAGGTCGACCGCAAGACGGTGGTCGCCAACCTGACCGACGCCATGGAAGCCTCGACGATCAGGCGCCGCAAGCTGGTCGGACTCTCGCTGGGCATGGGCCTGGGCGCGTTCGGCCTCGGTACTTTGGTGGCATTTGCCGGCGGCCTGATCAAGAACCCGTGGAAACCCGTCGTGCCCACCGCCGAAGGCAAGAAGGCCGTGCTGTGGACCTCCGGCTGGACCCCGCGCTTCAAGGGCGAAACGATCTACCTCGCCCGCGCGACCGGTGCACACGACGGGCCGCCATTCATCAAGATGCGGCCTGCGGACATCGACGCCGGCGGCATGGAGACCGTCTTCCCGTGGCGGGAATCCGACGGTGACGGCACCACGGTGGAATCCCACGAAAAGCTGAATGCGATCGCGATGGGCATCCGTAATCCCGTGATGTTGATCCGGATCAAGCCCACCGACGTCGGCCGTGTCGTCAAACGCCAGGGCCAGGAGAGCTTCAACTTCGGCGAGTTCTTCGCCTTCACCAAGGTCTGCTCGCACTTGGGTTGTCCCTCATCGCTTTACGAGCAGCAGTCCTACCGGATCCTGTGCCCTTGTCACCAATCGCAGTTCGACGCCCTGCATTTCGCCAAGCCGATATTCGGCCCGGCGGCGCGTGCGCTGGCGCAACTGCCGATCACCATTGACGCCAACGGGTATTTCGTCGCAAACGGTGATTTCATCGAGCCCGTCGGACCGGCATTCTGGGAGCGCACAACAACATGAGTCCGAAATTCAGTCCCCCAAAAATCAGCGAAGTCATGGCTCGTCAAGGCGAGGACATCGATACCCGCTATCACCCCGCGGCGGCCGTGCGTCGTCAGCTCAACAAGGTCTTTCCGACGCACTGGTCGTTCCTGCTCGGCGAGATCGCCTTGTACAGCTTCATCGTGCTGCTGATTACCGGCGTTTACCTGACGCTGTTCTTCGACCCCTCCATGGTCGAAGTCACCTACAACGGGGTTTACCAACCGTTGCGCGGCGTCGAGATGTCACGCGCTTACCAATCGGCGCTGGATATCTCCTTCGAAGTTCGCGGTGGCCTGTTTGTGCGGCAGATTCACCACTGGGCCGCCCTGATGTTCTCCGCGGCCATCATGGTGCACCTGGCCCGCATCTTCTTCACCGGGGCGTTCCGCCGGCCGCGTGAGGCCAACTGGGTCATCGGCTCGCTGCTGCTGATCCTGTCGATGTTCGAGGGCTACTTCGGCTACTCGCTGCCCGACGACTTGCTGTCCGGTATCGGCCTGCGCGCCGCGCTCTCGTCGATCACGCTGGGCATGCCGGTGATCGGCACCTGGTTGCACTGGCTGCTGTTCGGCGGCGACTTCCCGGGCACCATCTTGATCCCGCGGTTGTACGCGCTGCACATCCTGCTGCTACCGGGGATCATCCTGGCGCTGATCGGGATGCACCTGGCCTTGGTGTGGTTCCAGAAGCACACCCAGTTCCCCGGGCCGGGCCGCACCGAACACAACGTCGTTGGCGTGCGAGTGATGCCGGTGTTCGCGTTCAAATCCGGCGCGTACTTCGCCAGCATCGTCGGTGTGCTGGGGCTGATGGGTGGGCTGTTGCAGATCAACCCGATCTGGAATCTTGGTCCCTACAAGCCATCTCAGGTTTCGGCCGGCTCGCAGCCGGACTTCTACATGATGTGGACGGAAGGCTTGGCGCGTATCTGGCCGGCGTGGGAGTTCTACTTCTGGCACCACACCATTCCCGCCGTGGTGTGGGTGGCGCTCATCATGGGGCTGGTCTTTGTACTGCTGATCATCTACCCGTTCCTGGAGAAGCGGTTCACCGGCGACTACGCCCACCACAACCTGCTGCAGCGGCCGCGCGATGCTCCGGTACGCACCGCAATCGGCGCCATGGCGATCAGCTTCTACATGGTGCTCACACTCGCGGCGATGAACGACATCATCGCGTTCAAGTTCCATATCTCGCTGAATGCGACTACGTGGATCGGCCGTATCGGCATGGTGATCCTGCCGCCGTTCGTCTACTTCATCACGTATCGGTGGGCCATCGGCCTGCAGCGCAGTGACCGGTCGGTACTCGAGCACGGCGTCGAGACGGGCATCATCAAGCGGCTGCCGCACGGCGCGTACATCGAGCTACACCAGCCGCTCGGTCCGGTCGACGACCATGGGCACCCGCTACCGCTCGAGTACCAGGGTGCTGCGGTGCCCAACCGGATGAACAAGCTGGGCTCGGCCGGATCGCCCGGTAGCGGCAGCTTCCTGTTCGCCGACCCGGCGTCCGAGGATGCCGCGCTGCGCGAGGCTGCGCATGCCTCGGAGCACCGTGCTCTAACGGCATTGCGTGAGCACCAGGAGAGCGTCGCTGGCTCAAACGGCGAGCACCGCGAGCACTAGCTAGTTGGTCTAGTTCGGGTGTGAGTCCAGGGCGGGAGAATCGCATCGGTCCCGCCGCGGATACCCACTCGAGACCGTCAGCGCACACGCAATAGCGCGCTTCGCCATCCGCGCCTGACGCCTGACGCGTTAGTGTCCGGAAGCTACACGACGAATCTGCCGCACGTGTAGCCACTCGATCACGGGCAGCCCGGCGGTAATAGCGCCGGCCAATCCGTAGCCGACCCACGACGCGCCGTCATGACCGACGGCCATCAGATAGGTCGCCGATGCGACCGCGATCAGCGCAATGCCAATGGTGCCGGTCAACGCGAGCGTCCCACGTAACCACACCCGGTCCACCGCCTCGCCGGACCACTCGGTGCCCGCTCCCGCGGCTTTGACACTCGCTCGCCGCGCCGGCTCGGTCACACTGCGCGTCGCAGACCGGCCTGGCCGCAACGGCTGCCGGCCTATCCCGCTCCCCTGCAGCGCCTTCGACCGGACAACCGGCTCGTCCTGGGGCAGCCGACGGGCCCGCAACAGCACGGGAATCGCCCCGGCGATGATCAATGCCGACACGATGATGACGGCATACAACACCCACGTGGTGTGCGGCGCCATCTTGTGGAAGCCGCGGCCCAGGTCTGCCAACGCGACGGCGGCAGCCACGCTCACCCCTATCAGCACCAACCAAATGGCGGCGCACGCACCCATCAGAATCCGGTCGATGAGATCCGGCGACACGACCGGGTCGGGTCCACGCCGGTATGAGGAGTACCTGCCGACCATCAGCAGCTCGTCTGCGGTGCGTCGTTGGTGTTCGAGGACAGCACCGTTCCATCACTCGTCGTGATCGAGCAGTTGAGCCTGCTCACCCGGAAGAGGCTGGACGCCTCCACCGAGCCGACGTCGGAATTCGATATGGGGGTGACGGTCATCGACCACGGGATGTACACATTGTGCTGCGTACGTCGGCGGCCGGAGGCGTCGACGTAGGTTACCGAGATTATGTCGCCAGGTGCCTTGGTGCCGGTCACCGAATAGGTGACTTGCCGCGGTCCGGCCGGTGTCGTCGTCGTGACGGGAGGCGGGGCCGCAGCGGTGCTGGTAGTCGCAGGCGGCGCAGTGGTCGCCGGTGGCGGCGGAGACGGGGATGGTGGCGGCGGTGGCGGTGGTGTCACGGTCACTGTCTGCGTCTCCGTCGCGGTAGGAATTTCGCTGGTGGGTGGGGGTGGCGG
>NZ_LQPW01000108.1 GCF_002116635.1 Mycobacterium szulgai
CACCGGCTCCGCCGTTACCGCCGCCACCGAACAGCCCGCCGGCCCCGCCGGCCCCGCCGGTGGAGTTGGACAATCCCTCACCCCCGTTGCCGCCGGCCCCACCGGAGCCGAAGAGCAGGCCGCCGTTGCCGCCGATTCCACCGTTTCCGCCGGTACCGGTGGTGGCGCCGCCGCCGCTACCGCCCGCGCCGCCAGCCGGACCGGCGGCAAGGAACCCGGCGTTCCCGCCGTGGCCGCCGGTCCCGCCGGTGGTAAGGCTGTATCCACCGGCTCCGCCGTTACCGCCGCCACCGAACAGCCCGCCGGTGCCGCCGGCCCCGCCGATCCCACCTGTGGTGGTGCCGAACCCGCCAGAGCCGCCGTCCCCACCGCCGGCCAACAGTCCGCCGCCGCCGCCGGCGCCGCCCGCTCCGCCGATTCCGGCGGACCCGCCGTAGCCGCCGACTCCGCCGCTGGCGAACAGCCCGCCGGTGCCGCCGGCTCCACCGGGTCCGCCGGTGCCGGGGCCGCCGCCGGCCCCACCGTTTCCGGCGGCACCGAACAGGGCGCCCGCGTTGCCGCCGCGCCCACCAGCCCCGCCGGTGAATGGACCGGGGGTGCCGGCGGGAGCCACCGCCGTGCCGCCGGTCCCGCCGCTGCCACCCGATCCGATCAAGAAGGCCGACCCACCGGCGCCTGCGGCCCCGCCGGTGGTGACACCGGGTCCGCCGGCGCCGCCCGTCCCGCCCGAGCCGAACAAGATTCCGCCGGCACCGCCGGTTCCGCCGGTGCCGCCGGTGGCGCCGGCCGCGCCGGATCCGCCAGCCCCGCCGTTGCCGAACAGCCACCCGCCGTCGCCGCCGGGGGCCCCGGTGCCGGCAGCGCCGTTGCTGCCGTTGCCGATCAGCGGGCGCCCGGTCAACGCCTGGACGGGATTGTTGATCGCATTGAGGGTCTGCTGCGCCATGGTGTGCATCGGTGAGCTGCCGGAAGGCGCGTTGAAGCCGTCGAGACCCAACAGCTGTCCGCCGATGCCGCCGGCGCCGGCCTTGCCCGCAGTGGTGCCAGTTCCACCTTGGCCGCCGTTGCCGCCGTCGCCGAGCAGCACGGCGTTGCCGCCGGCTCCTCCGGTGCCGCCGGCCTTCCCGCCCGCGCCGCCGCTGCCGCCGTTGCCGCCGTTGCCGATCATCCCGGGTGTGCCGCCGGCGCCGCCGCCACCGCCATTCGTGGTTCCGCCTTGGCCGCCGGTACCGCCGGCGCCGCCGGAGCCGTCGAGCATGCCGGCGTGGCCGCCGGCGCCGCCCTTCCCGCCGTTGGCCGCGCCGAAACCGCCGGCGCCGCCGGCGCCGCCGTCGCCGAAGAACATCCCGGCGTTGCCCCCCGCTCCGCCGGCCCCGCCGCTGCCGCCGGGAGTGACGCCCTCCCCGCCTATTCCGCCGGCGCCGCCGGCGCCGAGACTGAGCATGCCGGCATTGCCGCCGGCGCCGCCGGCCCCACCGGCCGTTGCGCCGTGCCCGCCGCTGCCGCCGGTGCCGCCGGCGCCGAACATGCCGCCGGCTCCGCA
>NZ_LQPW01000109.1 GCF_002116635.1 Mycobacterium szulgai
CCCCGCCGCTCCCGCCCGTGCCAAATAGTCCGGCGTGGCCGCCGGTTCCGCCCCCGCCACCGACCGAACTGGTCAAACTGTTCAAGCCGGCACCGGCATTGCCGCCGTCTCCGCCGCCCCCGGCATTGCCCAACAGCCACCCGCCGTTGCCGCCGGCCCCGCCGGCCCCACCAGACCCGCCCGCAGTGGTGGCGTTACCTGCGGCGCCCGCTGCGCCGGCGCCGCCGCTACCACCGGAGCCCCACAACAAGGCGTTGCCACCGGCTCCACCGACACCACCGCCGCCGCCGACCGCAGTACCGGCCGCGCCGTTGCCGCCGGCGCCGCCGCTGCCGTAGAGCCATCCACCGGCACCGCCGGCGCCGCCGTTTCCGCCGGCACCGCCGGTGGCCACGCCGGTCCCGCCGCTACCCCCGGCACCGCCGTTGCCGATCAAGCCGGCCGAACCGCCGCTACCGCCGGCCAGCCCGGAGTTAGCCGGTTGGGAAAAGCCGTTGCCGCCATTGCCGTACAGCAGGCCACCGGCTCCGCCGTTCGGGGTCGCCGCGGTGCCGTCGGCGCCGTTGCCGATCAGCGGGCGACCCAGCAGCGTCTGGGTGGGCGCATTGATGGCGTCCAGCAGGCTCTGCAGAGGCGAGGCGGCGGCGGCTTCGGCCAGTGCGTAGGATCCGCCGGCGCCGGCCAGCGCGCTGGCGAACTGGTCGTGGAAGGCACTCGCCTGCGCGCTCAGCGTCTGATAGGCCTGCGCGTGCTGGCCGAACAGCGCCGAGATCGCCAGCGAAATCTCATCGGCGGCAGCGGACTGGATTTGCGCCGTGGACGCCGCCGCCGCCGCGTTCGCGGAGCTGATAATCGATCTGAGCTGAGCCAAGTCCGTTGCGGCGGCTGCCACTGACTCCGTGTTTGCAACTAAAAATGACATGGCTGTCTCCCGTCGACGGTGGGAGCCTAGCGCCGAACAGGCCGTGAAGTTTGTGTTTCCTATGACTCGTTCGCGATTTCGCGAGCAGTGGCGAGCTGACGCGCCAGCCGGTCGGTGAATTCGGCAACTTTCGTGGGGCTGTCCAGCGCAAACAGTGCGGCGGTGGCGCGATCTCCGTCGTCGGTGTGGCGCACCACGATCGGCACGCCGTCGTGTCGCACCGCGTCGAATGCATCCTCGTCGGTGATGTCGTCGCCGAGATAGATCGGCACCAGCGGGTCCGATCCCGTGTGGTGCAGGTGATCGATCACCCAGCGCAACGTTTTTCCCTTGTCCCAGTCGATATCTGGGCGCAATTCGATGACTTCGCGGCCCGTGGTCACCCGAAGTGCATCGCGCTGGCCGGCGGCGTGCACCGCCGCGGTAACCTCGCCGACGCGGTCGCGGGCCGCGTTTCGGTAATGCACGGCCACACCAAATCGCTTGTGTTCCACCACAACACCGGGGATCGAGCCGAGTTGCTCGCGCAGCTGGGCCGCGGCCTGCTCCAGTACCGGGATGGCCGCCGCCGCGGCGTCGTTCTCGTGGTGGGTGCCGTCGGGAGCGGTCAGCTCGAAACCGTGACTGCCGGCATACCAGATGCCGGGCAGGCCAACGCGGTCGGCGACATCGGCGAGGTCGCGGCCACTGAGCACCGCGACCGGACAGTTTGCGGCCAGCTTCTGCAGTGCTTCAGACGCGCCCGCGGCGGGCTTGGCCGCGCCTGGGTCGTTGACGATGTCTGACAGCGTGCCGTCGAAGTCGAAGAAGACCGCGGGCTGGCGCGCGGTCAGGCCGTCGGCCAGGCCGAGGGCCTGCAAGGCATCGGGAAGCTCCGACATGCGACGGTCGCCGGTGCGCACGCTGATCTCGTCCAGGTCGGCGACGACGGTGTCGGCGCCGTAGCGACGCAGCGCGTCGCGGTGTCCGGATCGGTCCAAGCCGATCACCAGCGCGAAGCCGGCCTCGCGTCCGGCCGTGACGCCGGTCGCGCCAGCCGTCACGACGGCGCAACGGCCGGGACGAACCGCCAGCCCGTCAGCCGCCGCGATCAGCGCGCCACAAGGATCGCCTTCTGACGAGCCGCCTTCTGACGGGCCGCTTTCCGACGGGCCGCTTTCCGACGAGAAAGTGCCGATGCCGACTCCGGCTTCGTGCAGTTGCCGAATCAGCGTGGCCGGTGATTCCAGGGCGGTGTCGAACAGCACCGCGTCGTGGCGGCGCGGATCGATGGTGACCGGCATTGACCCACCTTCTCACGGTGGTCAACGCCGGTAGGTTTCAGTGTCGCGCTCGCACCGGTGGGCTGGTCGCGCGCCGCCCGGCGCCGCCGGGCGACGTGCGCGAGGAACGCTTGCGGCGGTCCCTGCTGAACAACAGGACGGAATCCTGGCTCAACGCCTCCAGCCGCGCCATGCCCAGCTCGATACCGGCGGCCAGCTGCTCCATCTCGACTGCGGCGTCGTCGGCAGCGGTGATGCCGAACACCAGCTCGTCGCCGTAGCTGAGCACCGCGACTCCGGTGCTCAGCTGCAACGCGGTCGGCGGGATGGGCAGCAGCTGGTCGAGTCGTTGGCCCATGAGCCGTAACCGGTGGCGTGGGCCGGGCGCGTTGGTCGCCAGCGCGATAAGGCCTTGCTGCGGTATCCGCATCAGCGCTTGAATCGCCTTGGTGCACAGGACGAATGGGGTGTCCGGTCGCTGGTCACTGCGTCCGGGCCGGTGTAGCTGACTGGATACGGTGTGCAACCGGGCGACTGGGTCAGGGTGTTCGACGGGCAGATGCGGCAGCATTGCCGCGCTGGTGGGCAGTGAGTCGGCGCGCGGTTGCTGGCCACGGCGCAGCAGCACCGAGCGAAAGCCTTCGGTGACGGCTGCCAGCGCAACGTCGTTGGCGGTGACACCGAACTTGCGGCACACCGCGTCTACGGCGGCGCGGGGGACGCGCACCGTGCGGTACCGCCGCCTGGTGCTGGTCGGGGCCGGCGGCGACGTCCACGCCAAGGGCAGGGTGGCGACCTGCGCCGCCGCCTTCAAGACCGTGACGGGAGCCCGCCGCAGGGCATCGGCCCAGCTTCCCGGGTTGTGGGCAGACGAAACATGTTGCGCGGCAGCGTGGTTGGCGAACATGTCATGGTCGGCATCGTCGCAGAGCAGGGTAAGCAGTCGCGCGGCGGAGATGTCGTCGGCCATGTCGTGATTGATCTTCATCAAGATCGCCCACCGGTTGCCGGTGAGGCCCTCGATGATCCAGCACTCCCAGAGGGGATGGCCGGCATCGAGGGGACGCTCCAGCGCATGGGCGACGGCGCGGAAGAGTTCACCTTCGTCGCCGGGCTGGGGGAGCGCCCATCGCCGTACTTGCCGAGTGAGGTCGAGCGCATGATCACCGCAGCGAGGGATCGACTGAATCCGTTCTGCCAGAAGCGTTTTCAGCATATCGAAGTCGGGAGCGCCGCCGCTGACTATGGCGACCGCGCCGACCGCCGGGCCCGGCGTCAGTTGTGCCATGAGAAGTCCCCACCGTTGTTTTAGGAATTCGTACCAGTATCCATCTTGGCGGGGTACGGCGGTAGGTCTGCAAAGTTAAGAACGTGTTGTGTAGTTGAAGTTGTTTTTAACGGCGGCAGCGATTCGAACAAACTTTCGATAGACTGTCGGCATGGGCTGGGGCAACGGGCCGCCGAGCTGGGCGGAAATGGAACGGGTGCTGGACGGCAAGCCGCGTCATGCCGGTGCTCCGAGTCCGGCTGCCCCGGTTGACGACGCGCCGGTGTCGCACAAGCGCGGGACGTATCGGGCGCCGAACGGGGATCGGGCTCGCTCTTCGGTGGCATATGCCGAGCTGCACGCCCATTCGGCATACAGCTTTCTGGACGGGGCCAGCACGCCGGAGGAATTGGTCGAAGAGGCCGCCCGGCTGGATCTGCGCGCGCTGGCGCTGACCGATCACAACGGTCTGTACGGGGCGGTGCGGTTCGCCGAAGCGGCCGGCGAGCTCGACATGCGTACTGTATTCGGCGCTGAGCTGTCGCTGGGCGCCTCGTCGGTTTCGCTGGCCCGCACCGAGCAGCCGGATCCACCCGGTCCGCATCTGCTGGTGCTCGCACGCGGTCCGGAAGGTTACCGACGGTTGTCGCGACAACTGGCCGCGGCGCATCTGGCCGGCGGCGAGAAGGGGAAGCTGCGTTACGACTTCGACGCGCTGACCGAGGCGGCCGGCGGACACTGGCACATCCTGACCGGGTGCCGTAAAGGTCATGTGCGCCAAGCATTTTCCGAAGGCGGGCCCGAAGCGGCGCAACGGGCGCTGGCCGATCTGGTGGACCGGTTCGGCGTCGGGCGGGTCAGCATCGAGTTGACCCATCATGGACACCCGCTCGACGACGAGCACAACGCGGCGCTGGCCGCGCTGGCGCCACGCTTCGGGGTCGGCGTGGTCGCCACCACCGGAGCGCATTTCGCCCATCCGTCGCGGCGCCGGCTGGCCATGGCGATGGGCGCCGTCCGGGCCCGGCAGTCGCTGGATTCGGCGGCCGGGTGGCTGGCTCCGCTGGGTGGCTCGCACCTGCGCTCGGGTGCGGAGATGGCCCGGCTGTTCGCGCAGCGCCCCGAAGCGGTGACCGCCGCCGCCGAACTCGGCGAGCAGTGCGCATTCGGGCTGGCGCTCATCGCCCCGCAGTTGCCGCCGTTCGACGTACCCGAGGGCCATACCGAGGACAGCTGGCTGCGGTCGTTGGTCATGGCCGGCGCCGACGACCGCTACGGGCCGCCGGAGCGAGCCGCAAAAGCGTACGCTCAGATAGAGCATGAGCTGAAAGTCATTGCCCAGCTGACATTTCCAGGCTATTTCCTGGTGGTGCACGACATCACCAGGTTCTGCCGGGAGAACAACATTCTGTGCCAGGGCAGGGGATCGGCGGCCAACTCCGCGGTCTGTTATGCCCTCGGTGTCACCGCGGTGGATCCGATCGCCAACGAGCTGTTGTTCGAGCGCTTTCTATCGCCCGAGCGGGACGGGCCGCCCGACATCGACATCGACATCGAGTCGGATCAACGGGAAAAGGTCATCCAGTATGTCTACGACAAGTACGGCCGCGACTACGCCGCTCAGGTCGCCAACGTCATCACCTATCGGGGGCGCAGCGCGGTGCGCGACATGGCCCGCGCGCTTGGTTTCTCGCAGGGCCAGCAGGACGCGTGGAGCAAGCAGATCAGCCACTGGAACGGGCTGGCCGATTCACCCGATATCGAGGACATTCCCGAGCCGGTGATCGACTTGGCCACCCAGATCCGGAACCTGCCGCGGCACATGGGCATTCATTCCGGCGGCATGGTGATCTGCGACCGCCCGATCGCCGACGTCTGCCCGGTGGAGTGGGCGCGCATGGAGAATCGCAGCGTTTTGCAATGGGACAAAGACGACTGTGCGGCAATCGGTTTGGTGAAGTTCGATCTGCTGGGGCTGGGCATGCTTTCGGCGCTGCACTATGCGATCGACCTGGTGGCCGAGCACAAGGGCATCGAGGTGGACCTGGCCCGCCTCGACCTCTCCGAGCCCGCGGTGTACGAAATGCTGGCCCGCGCGGATTCCGTCGGCGTCTTCCAGGTGGAGTCGCGTGCGCAGATGGCCACCCTGCCGCGGCTGCGGCCGCGGGTGTTCTACGACCTGGTGGTGGAGGTCGCGCTGATCCGTCCCGGACCCATCCAGGGCGGATCGGTGCACCCGTATATCCGGCGGCGCAACGGCATCGACCCGGTCGTCTATGACCACCCATCGATGGAATCGGCATTGCGGAAGACGTTGGGAGTGCCGCTGTTTCAGGAACAGCTGATGCAGCTGGCGGTCGATTGCGCGGGCTTTTCCGCCGCCGAGGCCGATCAGCTGCGCCGCGCCATGGGGTCCAAGCGGTCCACCGAACGCATGCGACGGCTGCGTGGCCGGTTCTACGAGGGTATGCGCACCCTGCACGGCGCCGACGACGAGGTGATCGACCGGATCTACGAAAAGCTGGAGGCGTTCGCCAACTTCGGCTTCCCCGAAAGCCACGCGCTGTCCTTCGCGTCGCTGGTGTTCTACTCGTCGTGGTTCAAGCTGCATCACCCGGCGGCGTTCTGCGCGGCGCTGTTAAGGGCGCAGCCGATGGGTTTCTACTCGCCGCAGTCGCTGGTGGCCGATGCCCGCCGGCACGGGGTGCTTGTGCACGGCCCGGACGTCAACGCCAGCCTGGCGCACGCCACCCTGGAAAACGGCGGGACGCAGGTTCGTCTCGGCTTGGGTGCGGTCCGCTACATCGGCGACGACCTCGCCGAGCGGCTGGCCGACGAACGAAAAGCCAACGGGCCGTTCGTTTCTCTGCTGGACCTGACATCGCGGCTGCAGCTGAACGTGCCGCAGACCGAAGCGCTGGCGACGGCCGGGGCGCTGGGGTGCTTCGGCATGTCCCGGCGCGAGGCGCTCTGGGCGGCCGGGGCCGCGGCCACCCAGCGGCCGGACCGGCTCCCCGGAGTGGGTTCCAGCTCGCACATCCCGGAGTTGCCCGGGATGAGTGAGCTGGAGCTGGCCGCTGCCGACGTATGGGCCACCGGCGTCTCTCCGGACAGTTACCCCACCCAGTTCCTGCGGGCCGACCTGGATGCGATGGGCGTCGTCCCCGCCGGCGCGCTGGGATCGGTGCCCGACGGCGATCGGGTGCTGATCGCTGGTGCGGTGACCCATCGGCAGCGGCCCGGGACCGCGCAGGGAGTGACGTTCATAAACCTCGAAGACGAGACCGGCATGGTCAACGTGCTCTGCACGCCGGGGCTGTGGGCGCGGCACCGCAAGCTGGCGAATGCGGCCCCGGCGCTGCTGATCCGCGGTCAGGTCCAAAACGCCAGCGGCGCGATCACCGTCGTGGCCGAGCGGATGGGCCGCATCAGCCTGGCCGTCGGCTCCAAGTCGCGCGATTTCCGCTGAGGACGCAAAGTGGGAGACATGTCTCGAAAAGTTTGGTTTCTCACCGGAGCTTCTCGTGGATTCGGACTCGAGATCGCGCGCAAGATCCTGAGTCAGGGGGATCAAGTCGTAGCGACGGCGCGCCGCGCCGACGAGATCCCCGCCCGGCTACCCAACGCGGGCGACGCACTGCTTGCCGTCGACCTCGATGTAACCAACGCTGATCAGGTGGACCAAGCGGTGCAGTCCGCCGTTGACGCATTCGGCCGCATCGACGTCCTTGTCAACAACGCCGGGCGTGGCCTGCTCGGGGCGGTCGAGGAGGCTTCCGACGCAGCGATTCGAGCCGTATACGACGTCAACGTGTTTGGCGCACTTGCTGTCCTACGGGCTGCGCTCCCGGTGTTGCGTCGGCAGCGATCCGGTCATGTCATCAACATCAGCTCGGTGGGTGGACTGCTCGGCTCGCCGGGGTGGGGCATCTACAACTCGACGAAGTTCGCCTTGGAAGGGTTCAGTGAGGCGCTGGCCAAAGAACTCAAGCCGTTGGGGATCTGGGTCACCATTGTCGAGCCGGGCTATTTCCGCACCGATTTCCTCGATGCCTCCAGTCTCGGGACAGAACACACCATCATCGATGACTACGAATCCACCGCTGGGGCGATGCGAGCCCACGCCGTGGATGTCAACCACACCCAGCCCGGCGACCCGATCAAGGCGGCCGCGGCAATCGTCGGCATTGCGGCAGCCGCCGAGCCGCCGGTGCACCTGCTGCTGGGCAGCGACTGCGTCGCCGCGGTGGAAGCCAAGATCGGTGAACTGCAAGCCGACATCGACGCATGGCGCAACGTCTCCATATCGACCGACCACGACTAGGCCCAATTGCAACCGGCCAAGTCGCTAGTCTCCACCCATGACCCTCAACCTGTCCGTCGACGAAGTCCTGAGTACCACCCGCTCGGTCCGTAAACGCCTCGCCTCGACAAGCCGGTGCCCCGCGACGTGCTGATGGAGTGCCTCGATCTGGCGCTGCAAGCGCCCACCGGCTCCAATTCCCAAGGGTGGCAATGGGTTTTCGTCGAGGACCCCGCGAAAAAGCAGGCGATCGCCGATGTGTACCTGGCCAATGCCCGGGGTTATCTCAGCTCACCGCCAACTGAATACGAAGAAGGTGACACCCGCAGGGAGCGGATGGGGCGAGTACGCGACTCGGCGACCTACCTCGCCGAGCACATGCACGAAGCCCCGGTGCTGATGCTGCCCTGCATCCAAGGCCGCGAAGACCAGTCGCCGCTGGGCCCCGTGTCGTTCTGGGCATCGCTGTTTCCGGCCGTCTGGAGCTTCTGCCTGGCGTTGCGTTCCCGAGGGCTCGGTTCGTGCTGGACGACGCTGCATCTGCTCGGCGACGGCGAGCAGCAGGTGGCCGAGGTGCTCGGCATTCCCTACGCCGAGTACAGCCAGGGCGGACTGTTCCCCATCGCCTACACCAAGGGCACCGACTTCCGGCCGGCCAAGCGGCTGCCCGCCGCCAGCCTCACTCACTGGAACAGCTGGTAGCAACGGTGGTCCAGGTCGTCATCACCGGAGCTGGACCGAATGGGCTGATGCTGGCGTGCGAACTGGGGCTGGCGGGCATCACCCCGGTGGTGCTGGACGCCGGCCCCGGCCCCAGTCAGGAAAGACGTGCCGAAGGCGTTGTCGGACAAGGGGTTCGGATCTTCGACCATCGCGGTCTGTACGAAACGCTGGCACGCACGACCCAACCCCCGCAACCCGCTGCCGGTGCACTGTTCGCCGGCTTCCCGTTGAATTTCACCGGGGTGCCGGATCCCCAGCTGTTCACTTTGCTGGTCCCGCAGCCCAAACTCGCCGCGGTGTTGCTGGCGCGGGCACACGAATACCACGCCGATATCCGCTGGGGTCATGCGCTGACGGACTTCGACCAGGGCACGGACGGCGTCACGGTACGAGTCGCCGGTCCCGACGGCCCATACGAACTGACCGCGGACTATCTGGTAGGTGCCGACGGCGGCGCCAGCCTGACCCGCAAGCTGGCCGGCATCGACTTTCCCGGGATGTCGTCGCACGACGTGACCGATCGGGTGGCCTTCGGCGTGTTGCCGCCGCCGGAGTGGGTCGATCCGGTCAGCGGGGCTCTGCACGTACCGGGGCTGGGCGCCGTCGCGCCGCGGCGGTTCTTCTACACCGACCGGGGCATCTTCGGCTGGGGTCAGCTGGCGGACCGGCCCGGCGTGTTCACCATCGAATTGGACAGCCTGCCCCGCGCAGACGCCGGCCCAGACGACAACGCCGAACCGATGAACCTGGCCGAACAGCAGGCGAGCATCAAGCGGGTGCTCGGCGCTGAGGTGCCCCTTCAGATCGAATCGCCCGACCGGCCACCCGATCTGCGCCGCATCTGTGGGGTCAACTCCAGGCTGGCGTCGCGCTATCGCAGCGGCCGGGTGCTGCTGGTCGGCGACGCCGCGCACGTGCAATCCCCGCTGGGTGGGCCGGGAATGAATCTCAGCTTGCAGGATGCGGTGAACCTGGGCTGGAAATTGGCGGCCGTGCTGGCCGGCCGAGTCGGGCCGGACCTGCTCGACACCTATGAGACCGAGCGCCGGCCCGCCGCCGAGCGGGTGATCATGCACAGTCGCGCCCAGCTGGCTCTGCTGCGGCCCGGGCCCGAGGTCGCAGCCCTACGAGAGCTCTTCGCCGAACTGCTGGCACAGCCCGGCGCCGTCGGCCACTTCGGTGACCTGCTTTCCGGCGCCGACGTCTGCTATGCGGCGGGCTCCGACGAGCATCCGCTCGTCGGGCGCTGGGTGCCCGATTTCGCGGTGGCAACCGGCACCGGAACCAGTCGCGTCGCGCAGCTTGCTCGCGATGGAAAGCCATTGCTCATCGACCTCACCGACGGCGGCGGGCTGGCGACGGCAGCGGCCGCGGCCGCGGGTCGCGTCACCATCGCCCACGGACGCCCGATCGGTTCGGTGTCGGCTACGGCAATGCTGGTACGGCCGGACGGTTACGTCGCGTGGGCGTCCTCAGAGCCGGAGCCCGATGCCGGTGAGCTGCGTCGCGTGCTCGCCCGTTGGTTCGGCATTGCCGTAAGCGAGCACTGATTGGGGGAGCCGCGGCCCCCCATTTGTAGGACCGAGATTTCCCCACCCAGGCCCCTCAAGTGACCGGCTGTGTTCGCCCGTTCCGTTCGGCAACATCGGAATCGCCAAATGTTGCGGGCCAAAGCACGGCGCCCACCACCCATGAGGAGATTCCGGTGAACCACGAGATCCTGTTCCAAGAGGCCGAGACCACCTACAGCAAGACGGTTTTTCAGGCTGACGACCTCGCGGCCTAAGGCCTAGATCGCCCCAACCACACGCGCCGCCGCTACCGCGGGCCGCGTCACCATCGCCCACACGCCCCACTATCGAAGGAGATTCCCATGAACCACGAGGTCCTGTTCCAAGAGGTCGAGACCGTGTACACCTGGCCCGCGTTCGGAACCGGCGACATCGCCGCTTAGGAAGGCCGCTTACGGCCGCTTAGTAACGCCGCGTCGGAAGGCGGGCTCCTTGTCCGCCGATCGTAGGACCCGAAAATCCGCTGGCAGTTCCCCCGATTGGTGGGCTGTGCTTACGGCACAGGGTCGGGCAGGGTCATCTGCGCCACGTTCAGGCGCAGTGCGCCTCTGATCGATGAGGAGATTCACATGAACCACGAGGTCCTGTTCCAAGAGGTCGAGACCGTGTACACCTGGCCCGCGTTCGGAACCGGTGACATCGCGGCGTAATCGCTGCGTGTCTACCACTACGGAGATTCCGGTGAACCACGAGATCCTGTTCGAAGAGATCGAAGCCGTTTACAGCTGGCCCGGTTTCGGCATCGACAACCTGCCGTCCTAAGGATTAAACCGCCCCGGAGTAGCCATGCTGCCGCCACGCCTCATACACGGCGACGGCGGCGGCATTGGCCAAGTTCAATGAGCGCCGGCCCGCCAGCATCGGGATACGCAGCTGCGCGGTGATGTGTTCATCGGCCAGGGTCGCCGCGTCCAGCCCGGTGGGTTCGGGCCCGAACATCAGCACGTCGTCGGCCCGGTAACCGACGTCGGAAAACGACGCAGACGCCTGCGCGGTGAACGCGAACACCCGCGCAGGCATCAGCGCGTCCCAGGCCCGTGCCAAAGATGCATGCACGCTCACCGACGCCAGGTCGTGATAGTCCAGCCCGGCCCGGCGCAGCTTGGGTTCGGACAAGTCGAAGCCCAGCGGCTCGACCAGATGCAACTCACAACCCGTCGCCGCCGCGGTCCGAATGGCATTGCCCGTGTTGGGCGCTATGCGCGGCGAATAGAACAGCAGCCGGAACACAACTCGTCATCCTCCCTGTCCGGGCGGGCGGCCCGCTGGACAACTCTGCTCTTGCGAGAATGGTCATATGGTCGAGCAGAGCATCTGGATGCAGAAGGTCGCGGCCGATCCCGGACATTCGCACTGGTATATCGAACGCTTCCGGTCCATGGCGCGCGCCGGTGACGATCTGGCAGGCGAGGCTCGCCTCGTCGACGCGATGGCACCCCGTGCCGCCCGCATTCTGGATGCCGGCTGCGGCCCGGGCCGCCTCGGCGGGTATCTGGCCGCGGCCGGCCATCACGTGGTGGGTGTCGACGTCGATCCGGCGCTCATCGAGGCGGCCGAGCACGACCACCCCGGCCCGCGCTGGCTGGTCGGCGACCTGGCCGAACTCGACCTACCGGCGCGCGGCATCACCGAGCCGTTCGACGTCATCGTGTCGGCCGGAAACGTCATGACATTCCTTGCGCCGAGTACCCGCGGGCAAGTGCTGGGCAGGCTGCGCGCCCACCTCGCTGGTGACGGCCGTGCGGTGATCGGCTTCGGTGCTGGTCGTGGCTACGATTTCGGCCAGTTTCTCGGCGACGCCGCGGCTGCTGGCTTGGCGCCGGATCTGCTGCTGTCGACGTGGGACGTGCGGCCGTTCACCGATGACTCCGACTTTCTGGTCGCGGTCCTGCGGCCGGCCTAGTTTCGCCCAGCCCCGTTGCGGCGGATGTTATCTGCTCAGTAACAATTGTGGTGACCGTGGTCTCGCGCACTGAACTGACTGTCATACTCGTCGGATTGCCAGGCGGTTATGTACGCGCCCATGGGTTGGCGGAATAAAGCAGGAAGTTTCATGAGCCTCTCGTTTGCCGGAGCGCTGCATAAGGTTGCGGCCTCGTGACCATGTTCGCCCGCCCGCCCGCGGCCGTCGCGGCGGAAAAGCCGCAGAAGCGCCCACCCGCCTGGTCGGTGCGCAACTGGCCGGTCCGCTGGAAGGTCTTCGCGATCGCGTTGGTGCCGCTGATCCTGGCCACCGCCTTCGGTGCCTTGCGCGTTGACGCCGCGTGGGCCCGTTCCGGTGAGCTGCGGCTGGTCGCGGCCCGCGCCAACGTGATCCCGGCGATCACCAAATACATGTCGGCGCTGGACGTCGCGTTGCTGGCCGGCTCCACCGGACGCGACGTCGAGGGGGCGAAGAAGAACTTCGTAGCCCGCAGATACGAGTTGCAGACGCGACTGGCCGACACCGACGTGGTCCCCGATGTCCGGTCCGGGGTCAACACGCTGCTCAACGGCGGGCAGGGGCTGCTGGATAAGGTGCTGGACAACAGCATCGGGCTGCGTGACCGGATCACCACCTACGCACCGCTGTTGCTGACGGCCGAGGACGCGATCAACGCGTCGGTACACGTCGACAATGAGCAGATCCGGGCCCAGGTGCAGGGCCTGAGCCGGGCCGTCGGGGCCCGCGGGCAGATGACGCTGCAGGAGATCCTGGTGACCCGCGGCGCCGACCTGCCCGAACCACAACTGCGCACCTCGATGATCACCTTGGCCGGCACCGAACCGTCGACGCTGTTCGGGATGAGTGAGGTGCTCGGCGTGGGCTCGCCGGATGCCCGGAACCTGCAGCAGCAGATGGTTGCCCGGATGGCGATCATGTCCGACCCGGCCAGCAACCTGGTCGACAATCCCGAGCTGCTGCGTTCGATCCAGGTGACCCAGGGCATCGCCGAACAGGTGATCAACGACAGCACCGGGTCGGTGACGAAGTCGGTGCAGGCCCAGGCCACCGCGCGGCGCGACGCCGCCATCCGCGACGCCGTGCTGGTGCTGGCCGCCATCGCGATTGCGCTGGTCGTGGTGCTGTTGATGGCCCGCGCGTTGATCGCGCCGCTGCGAGCGCTGCGCGACGGCGCGCTCAAGGTCGCCCACATCGACCTCGACGGCGAGATCGCCCGGGTGCGGGCCGGCGAAGAGCCGATCCCCGAGCCGCTGCCGGTATACACCACCGAGGAGATCGGCCAGGTTGCCCACGCAGTCGACGAACTGCACACCCAAGCTCTGCTGCTGGCCGGCGACGAGGCGCGCTTGCGTTTGCTGCTCAATGACATGTTCGAAACCATGTCGCGCCGCAGCCGGTCGCTGGTGGACCAGCAGCTCAAACTCATCGATGCACTGGAGCGCAACGAGGAGGATCCCGAGCGGCTCGACAGCCTGTTCCGGCTGGATCACCTGGCCGCCCGGTTGCGCCGCAACAGTGCGAATCTGCTGGTACTGGCCGGTGCTCAGATCACTCGCGACAATCGGGAGCCGGTGCCATTGTCGACGGTGATCAGCGCCGCGGTATCCGGCGTCGAAGACTATCGCCGGGTCGAAACCGGCGGGGTGCCCGACTGCACGGTGATCGGCTCGGCGGCCGGCGGCGTCATCCATTTGCTGGCCGAGTTGATCGACAACGCGCTGAGCTACTCACCGCCCAACACCTCGGTTCGGGTTTCGGCCGTGCGCGGCAGCGAGGGCGGGGTGCTGCTGCGTGTCGCCGACGCCGGACTGGGGATGACCGACTCGGATCGGCGAATGGCCAACATGCGGCTGCAGGCCGGCGGCGAGGTGACCCCCGACAACGCCCGGCACATGGGTCTATTCGTGGTCGGCCGGCTGGCGAGCCGGCACGGCATCCGGGTGGGGCTGCGCGGCCCGGCCTCCGGCGAATCGGGCACCGGCACCACCGCCGAGGTTTACCTGCCGCTGTCCGTGCTGGTCGAGGGCGCCGCACCCAAGCCGCGAGGCGGGGTGTTCATGGTTTCGCCGCCGCGAACCCAGCCCGCCCAGCCCGCCGAAACACCCGCTCGAGCTGCCAACCAGAATGGTGCCGAAGCGCCGCCGGTGACCCTGTTGCCGCGGCGCAGCCCGGGGTCCACTGGAATCGCAGCAGTGCCGGACCAGCCGGCGAAGCCACAGCCCGAGCAGCCAGAGACACAGCGCAAAGCCAAGCGAGAACTCAAGACGCCGTGGTGGGAGACACAGCAGCCGCAGCACCCCGCGGCAACGCCGGTTTCGCAGGCGGCTTCGAAGCCGAAAGAGGCCTCGAATACCTCTGCGTTCTTCGCGCGCCGCCCGTCGGCGCCCATCCAGGCCGAGCCCAGGCAACCACCGCCAGAGCCGAAGCCAAAGCCAAAGCCGAAGCCCGAGCCACAGCCGAAGCCGGCCGCGAAGTCGTCGGATCCGGCCGATGACGACGTGATTTACCAGCGCATGCTCTCGGAGATGATGGGCGACCCGCACGACCTGGCGCAAAGCGCCGATCTGGACTGGAAGTCGGTGTGGGACCGCGGCTGGTCGGCTGCCGCCCAGGCCGAGGAGAAGCCCGTCGAAACCCACACCGATCATGGCCTGCCGGTGCGCACACCCGGAGCTCGGCTGATCCCAGGAACGGCGGATCAGCAATGAGTTCGAACAGCCCGCTGGACTGGCTGGTGTCCAAGTTCGCCCGCGAGGTGCCCGGCGTGGCCCATGCCCTGCTGGTGTCGGTCGACGGGCTGCCCGTGGCGGCCAGCGAGTACCTGCCGCGTGAGCGCGCCGACCAGTTGGCCGCGGTGGCCTCCGGGTTGGCCAGTCTGGCCTCCGGCGCGGCCCAGCTGTTCGAGGGCGGGCCGGTGCTGCAGTCGGTGGTGGAGATGCAGAACGGGTTTCTGCTGCTGATGCGGGTCGGTGACGGCTCGAATCTGGCGACGCTGGCCGTCAACGGATGCGACATCGGCCAGATCGGCTACGAGATGGCCCAGTTGGCGGAACGGGTGGGCGGCGTTGTCCAGTCTTCCCGGCGGTAGTGACGAGCAGGCGAATCTGGTCCGCCCGTATACGCTGACGGCGGGACGGACCGACACCGATGTCGACCTTCCGCTGGAAGCGCCGGTGCAGACGGTGCATACGGAGCCCGAATGGCCGACCAATGACGTGCGCGGCAGGATCATCGAGCAGTGCGCCGACAGCCCCTCGGTGGCCGAAATCTCGGCTCGGCTGGATTTGCCGGTGGGTGTCGCGCGCGTCTTGGTCGGCGATCTGGTCAACTCCGGTTACCTTCGGGTGCACAGGACCTTGACCGACCGTTCCAGCCGCGACGAGCGCCGCGAACTCATAGGAAGGACCCTGCGTGGCCTTAAGGCCCTATGAGGCAGATAAACACGACACCGCGGCTCACGCGTCGACGAAGATCGTCATCGCGGGCGGGTTCGGTGCCGGCAAGACCACCTTCGTCGGCGCGGTCTCGGAAATCATGCCGCTGCGCACCGAAGCGATGGTCACCGATGCCTCGGCCGGCGTGGACATGCTCGAGGCCACCCCGGACAAGCGGACCACCACGGTCGCGATGGACTTCGGCCGCATCACCCTGGCCGATGACCTGGTGCTCTATCTGTTCGGCACGCCGGGCCAGCGCCGGTTCTGGTTCATGTGGGACGACTTGGTGCGCGGCGCCATCGGCGCGATCGTCCTGGTCGACTGCCGCCGTCTGGAGGACAGCTTCGCCGCGGTCGACTTTTTCGAACACCGCAACCTGCCGTTCCTCATCGCGGTCAACGAATTCGACGGCGCCCCAAGGTATCCCATTGACGAGGTGCGCACGGCGCTGACACTGCCCGCGCACATTCCGGTGATCAGTGTGGATGCTCGCGATCGCAAGTCGGCCACCGATGCGCTGATCGCGGTGAGCGAATACGCCCTCGCCGGCCTGAGCCCCAACTGACCGCGTGCAGTGGGCTGACTGCGAGTTCACCGGCCGGGAGTTCGTCGACGACGACCTGAGCCGCTTGCACACCGAACGAGTGGTGTTCACCGAATGCGATTTCAGCGGCGCCAACCTCAGCGAATCGCAGCATCGCGGCTCGGCGTTCAGAAACTGCACCTTTCAGCGAACAACCTTGTGGCACAGTAGTTTTGCGCAATGCAGCATGCTGGGCTCGGTGTTTTCGCAGTGCCGGCTGCGGCCGGTGACCTTCGAGGAGGTGGATTTCACGCTGGCCGTGCTCGGCGGCAACGACCTGCGCGGTGCCGACTTGAGCGGCTGCCGGCTGCGCGAGACCAGCCTGGTCGAGGCCGACCTGCGCAAGTGCGTCCTCAACGGCGCAGACCTGCGCGGCGCCCGGACCACCGCCACCAAGCTGGACGACGCCGACCTGCGGGGCGCGATGATCGACGCCTCGTTGTGGAAGACCGCGTCTCTGACCGGAGCGCGCATTGACGTCCCGCAAGCATTGGCGTACGCCGTGGCCCACGGGCTGCGCCTGGACGCGTGAACCCTCAGCGCCGCAGCCGAATACGCCACAGCACGAAGCCCGCGTACACGCCGGAGAGCACCAGCAGCATTCCCATGTCGAGCAGCCACGCGCCCGCGTTGTGGTCCCAGTGGCTGTCCTTCGGGCTGAACGGGCTCGGTTCCACCGTGTTCAAATCCACCGTCGCAGCCGAGGCGGCAAAACCCCAGCGCGCCGGGGTCAGCCAGGACAGCTGATCGAGCACCGCGCGGTCGGTCACCGGGATCAATCCGCTGGACAGCACCAGCTGCACCATGATCGCCACCACCAGCAGCGGCAGGATCTGCTCGGTCGTGCGGGCCACCGCTGCCAGGCCCAGCCCCAGCATCGCCGAGGCGATGCAGGTGAGGGCGACGGCGACGAACAACTCGAGCACCGGACTGCCGAGCAGCACCGCCCCGTGCTTCGGCGCGCCTTTGCCGAGCAGGACGATGACGGTTTCGATCGCGGCCTGCACCGTCGCGAATATGCAGAACACCGCGACTTTGGCCAGCAAATACGCCCGGGTGGACACCCCGAAGGCCTGCTCGCGGTGGAAGATGGCGCGCTCGCCGACCAGGTCGCGGATGGTCAGCGCGTTGCCCATGAAGACGGCGCCGACAATCAGCAACACCAAGATCTGCGCCGGTTCGGCGGGCGTCTTGCCGTTGGGATCGGCCAGACCGAACCCGGTGGTCCCCGGGACGGTCAGTGCAAGCGCCCCCAGAATGAACGGCAACACTGCCAGGAACGCGGTGTACCAGCGATCGGAAACCACCAGCCGCACCTGTCGGCGTGCGAGTGTGAAGAACTGACGCGACACGTCGATGCGTATCGGATCGCCGAGGTCGGTCGGTTGCGCCTCGCGCGGCAGCTTGGGCTCGGAGCGCTGCTGGGCCAGATAGCGCCGCTTGGCCTCGTCGGGATCGGCGCCCACCTCGATGAAAATGCGGGCCCAGTTGGTCGTTCTCATGACCGAGCCGATCCGGTCGGGCGGTCCGCAGAATGCCACCTTGCCGCCCGGCGCCATCAGCAGCAACTGGTCGCAGAGGTCGAGATAGGACACCGAGTGCGTCACCACCAGCACAGTGCGCCCGGCATCGGCCAGCCTGCGTAGCATCACCATGACCTGCGAATCCAGCGCCGGATCCAGACCGGTGGTCGGCTCGTCCAGGATCAGCAGTGACGGTCCGGTGAGCAGTTCCAGGGCCACCGATGCGCGTTTGCGCTGGCCGCCGGACAGCTTGTCCACCCGGGTGTCGGCGTGGTCGGTCAGATCGAGCTCGTGGAGCACCCGCGCCACCACCTGCGACCGGTCGGCCGCGCTGGTGTCGGGTGGCAGCCGCAGTTCGGCGGCGTAGCCGAGCGCTTGGTTGACGGTCAGCTGGCGGTGTACGACGTCGTCCTGGGGGACCATGCCGATTCTGCTGCGCAACGTCGGGTACTCGGCGTGGATGTCATGCCCCTCGAAGCTCACCGCGCCGGCACTGGGGCAGGTGTAGCCGGCGATCAGCCTGGCCAGTGTGGTCTTGCCGGCGCCCGACCCGCCGATAATGGCCGTCAGGGTGCCCGGCCGTGCGGTCAGCGAGACGTTGTCGAGCAGCTCCTTGCCGTCGACGTTGAAATTCACACCGCTGACCTGCAGGCCGCCGGCACGCGCCGCGGTGTCGGTGTGGTCGATCAGCCGGCCCTGGCTGAACATCAGGTCGACATTGCCGATGGTGACGACGTCGCCCTCGCTGAGTACCGCTGATCCGACCCGGATCCCGTTCACATACGTGCCGTTGATGCTGCGCGCATCCCGGATTTCGGTGCCGATGGATGTCTGCACCAGGCAGGCGTGGTGTCGGGACGCCAGCACGTCGGCCACGACGATGTCGTTGTCGGCGGCGCGACCGATCCTCGTCGAGCCGGCTTGCCGGTCGGTTGCCGACGGCAGCGTCACCGTCGGCAGGGCGGGTAGGGGAGTTGTGCGCACGCGTTGGTCCGGCCAACCGGGTGGTCCGACCTCGAACGTCAGGCATGGCCCGTCGGGATCGCCGATGTTGAGCCGTTGGCCGTCGCGGATATCGATCGTCCGGACGTGACGCTTGTTGAGATACGTGCCGTTGCGGGAGCGGTTGTCGATCGCCAACCACCGGCCGCGATCGAAACGCAGTAACAAGTGCGCCCGCGAGATCAGCGGATGCGCTATCGGTATGTCAGCGTGCAAGCTGCTGCCGACCACTATGTCGTGACCCGCTGAGAAGCTGCGCTCGGACCCATTGCCCCGTACGGTGAGCATTGGTGGCGCCACCGTGTTCATGCCGACTAGCTGTAGCCGCTGATCACGGCTTCCAAACTATGATCAGGCCCACCTGGCCGCCGCCGGTCTGCTTGATCAGCGCTTGAGCCGGATCCGCCACCACACGATGACCGTGTACAGCACCGAAAGCGCGGCCAGCATCGCCATGTCGAATCCCCACGCGGCACGAGAATGCGTCCAGTGGCTGTCTTCGGGGCTGATGGAACCCGGGACCAGCTGGCGCAGGTTGACCGTGGCCGCCGACGCCGAATAACCCCACCGCGAGGGCACCGCCCAGGACAGCTGATCGAGGAAGATCCGGTTGGTCACCGGGACCATGCCGCCGGCGAGCACCAGCTGCAGCATCAGCGATACCACCAGCAGCGGCATGATCTGCTCGTTCGAGCGGGCCGCTGACGACAACAGCAGTCCAAGGATCGCGCAGGCCACACACGTCGCCGCGACGCTGACGAACAGTTCGAAACTGGGATTACCCAGCAATACGGCCTTTTGCTTGGGGGCGCCCTTGCCCACCAGCACGATGGTGGTCGCGATGGCTGCCTGGATGATCGCGAAGAAACAGAACACGGTGATCTTCGCCCCGAGGTAAGCCCAGGTCGATAGGCCGACCGCCTGCTCGCGACGGAAGATGGCGCGTTCGCCGATGAGATCGCGGATCGTCAGCGCGGTGCCCATGAACACCGCGGCAATGGACAGCAGCGTGAGTATCTGGGCGGCTTCGTCGGGCGTGTTGCTGCCGGCTTCGCCCATGCCGAACCCCCGGTTGCCCGGAACCGTCAGCGACAGCACACCCAGGATGAACGGCAGGATCGCCAGGAACACGAAGTAGGCGCGGTCGGCCACCACCAGACGGACCTGCCGGCGGGCGATCGTGCTGAACTGCCGGCGCACGCTGGTGTGCGCCGGTGTGCCCAAATCGCCCGGCGTTTGGGTTTGGGACTGTGGTGGCGGCTGGTTCTGGGCCAGAAAGCGGCGATTGGCCTCGTCGGGGTCGGCGCCCACCTTCGCGAAAATCTGGGCCCAGTTGGTGGTGCCCATGGCCTCGCCGATCTGATCGGGTGGGCCCAGGAAGGCGGTCTTGCCGCCGGGTGCCATCAGTAGCACCTGATCGCAGACGTCGAGGTAGGTCAACGAGTGCGTCACCACCAGCACCACCCGCCCGGCATCGGCGAGTTGGCGCAGCATATTCATCACCTGCAGGTCCAAGGCCGGATCCAGGCCCGAGGTCGGCTCGTCGAGGATCAACAACGACGGTCCGGTGAGCAGTTCCAGGGCCACCGATGCCCGTTTGCGCTGGCCGCCGGACAGCTTGTCGACGCGGGTGTCGGCGTGCTGGGTCAGCCCGAGTTCGTCGAGGACCTGGGCGATGACCCGGGCCCGGTCCTCCTTGCTCGTGTCGGGCGGCAGCCGCAATTCGGCTGCGTAGCCCAGTGCCTGGTTGATGGTCAGCTGGCGGTGCACGACGTCGTCTTGGGGGACCATGCCGATCCGGCTGCGCAGCGATGCGTATTCGGTATGGATGTTGTGGCCTTCGAAGGTCACCGTGCCCGAACTTGGCGTGGTGTATCCGGCGATCAGGCGCGCCAGTGTGGTTTTCCCGGCACCGGAGCCGCCGATGACCGCGGTCAGGGTGCCGGGACGAGCGGTCATCGAGACCTTGTCGAGCAGGTTCTTCCCGTCGACGCTGTAGGTGACCGCGTTGACCTCCAGGCCGCCAGCGCGGGTGGCCGCTTCGGTGCGGCGGACCAGATTGCCGGCCGTGAACACCAGGTCGACGTTGCCGATGGTGACCACGTCGCCCTCTTTGAGGATGGCCGAGCCGACCCGGATCCCGTTGACGAAAGTCCCGTTGATGCTGTGGGCGTCGCGGATCTCGGTGCCGATCGACGTCGGGATCAGGTACGCGTGCCGGCGCGACGCCAGCACGTCGGCGATCACGATGGCGTTGTCGTCCGCGCGGCCGATCCAGGCCGCTTCCCCGGTGGCCGGCGCAAGTCCCGTCTCGGCGCCCAGGACGTTGATTTTCCCGGTGGGCAGCTGCGACACGGTGATGTCCGGGGACTTGACCGTCGGCGCGATGATCGGAATTTGCTCGGTGCGCTGCGCGAGGTCGGTGGGATGCGGCGGCTCAGCCTGTCCCGGGGGCCCGCTGGGCGGCGGCTTGAGCGGTATGCGCTCCGTCGGCGGCAGCAGCCCGACGATGCCCCGGTGATGTCCGACCTCGAAGGTGATGCGCGGCCCGTCGGCCCGTCCGAGGTTGATGGTCAGGCCATCGTGGATGTCGACCTGCGGTACCCGGCGGCCGTTGACGAAAATCCCGTTCGCCGAGTTGTTGTCGATCGCGATCCAGCCGTCCCGCTCGAACCGCAGCAGCAGGTGCGCACGCGCGATCAGCGGATGCGCCACGCGCAGGTCGGCGCGCAGGTCGCTACCGATAACCACGTCGGGTCCAGCCGCGAAACTGCGCTGTAGATGGTCAGATCGAACAGTCAGCACCGGCCGCTGGGCTCGAGTCATCAGTTCACCCTAGGCGTGTCAGCGTCGCTTGAGTCGGATCTTCCACCACACGATCGCGCCGTACACGACGCTCAGTACCCCCAGCATCGCCATGTCGAACAGCCAGGCGCTGGCCTTGTGATCCCAGTGCTGGTCTTTCGGGTCGGTTGGGCCCGGCACCAGGCGGTGGGTGTCGATCGTGGATGCCGACGCCGCGAAGCCCCACCGCGCGGGCGTGGTCCACGACAACTGGTCGAGCAGGAACCGGTCGGTCACCCAGATCATGCCGCCGGAGAACACCAGTTGCGACATGATCGACACCACCAGCATCGGCATGATCTGGTCTTGAGATTGGGCGAGCGACGACAGTGCCATGCCGAGCATCGCCGACGCCACACAGGTCGCTGCCACGGTGACGAACAGCTCGAACCTGACGTCGCCCAGCAGCACGGCGTCGGAAAGCGGCTTGCCCCAGCCGACCACCGAGATGATGGTGGCGATCGCTGCCTGAACCACCGCGAAGGCACAGAACACCACGATCTTGGCGCCCATATAGGCCGCGGTCGACAGGCCGACGGCTTGTTCGCGCTTGAAGATGGGACGTTCGCCGATCAGGTCGCGGATGGTCAGCGCGGTACCCATGAACACCGCGCCGACGTTGAGCATGACCAGAATCTGGTCGGGCTGGGCGGGATTGTTGCCCATCGGATCTGACATGCCGTACCCGGTTTTGCCGCGAACGGTCAGCGTCAGGATGCCGATGAGGAAGGGCAAGAGAGCCAGGAACACCGTGTAACCGCGGTCGGAGACCACCAGCCGAATCTGGCGGCGGGCCACCGTGGAGAACTGCCGGACGACGTCGGTGTGCACCGGTTCGCCGAGGTCAGCGGGGCTGGATTCGGCCGCGGCGACCGGTGGGGGCTGGTTTTCGGCGAGGAAGCGGCGGTTGGCTTCATCGGGGTCGGCACCGACCTTGGTGAAAATGTCGGCCCAGTTGGTAGTGCCCATGGCCGCACCGATCTGGCTGGGCGGGCCGAGGAAGGCGGTTTTGCCGCCGGGGGCCACCAGCAGCAGCTGATCGCACACGTCGAGGTAGGACACCGAGTGGGTGACGACGAGCACCACGCGGCCGGCATCGGCCAGCTGCCGCAGCATCATCATCACCTGGCGGTCCAGCGCGGGGTCCAGGCCGGTGGTCGGCTCGTCGAGGATCAGCAGCGATGGTCCGGTGAGCAGTTCCAGTGCCACCGATGCGCGTTTGCGCTGGCCGCCGGACAGCTTGTCGACGCGGGTGTCGGCATGCTTGGTCAGCTCGAGTTCCTCCAGCACTTGGGCGACCACCTGGGCCCGGTCGGCTTTGCTGGTGTCGGGCGGCAGGCGCAGCTCGGCGGCATACCCCAGCGCCTGGTTCACGGTCAGCTGGCGGTGCACCACGTCGTCCTGGGGGACCATGCCGATTCTGCTGCGCATCGACGCGTACTCGGCGTGGATGTTGTGGCCCTCGAAGGTCACGGTGCCGGAGGTGGGGCTGGTGTAACCGGCAATCAGCCGCGACAGCGTGGTCTTACCCGCGCCCGAGCCGCCGATGATTGCCGTCAGAGTGCCGGGGCGGGCCGTCAGCGTGATGTGGTCGAGCAGTTGCTTTCCGCCCTCGACGGTGAACGTGACCGCATTGACCTCCAGCCCACCGGTGCGCGTGGCGGCTTCGGTGCGGCGGACCAGGGTGCCCCGGCTGAAGACCAGGTCGACGTTGCCGATGGTGACGACGTCGCCTTCGCTGAGGATCGCCGACCCCACCCGGACGCCGTTGACGAAGGTGCCGTTGACGCTTTGGGCGTCGCGGATCTCGGCGCCCAGCGGGGTCAGGTTCAAGAATGCGTGGTGGCGCGAGGCCAGGACGTCCTGGATGACGATGTCGTTGTCGGTGGAGCGTCCGATGGTGACCGAACCCGGCGGCTTCTCGTGCGAGCCGGTGCGGGTCAGCAGGGCCTGAATCATCTTCGTGGCGATGTTGCCCGAGTCGGGCGGCTTGACGGCGTTCGGCGATATGTGGGCATGCGGCCCGGGACGCGACGGCGCCGGGGGCTGTCCGGACGGCCACGGCGCCGAGCTGCTGGGATACATCGGTTGACCCGTTTTGCCCGCCGGTGGCGGGGGGCCGGCGCCGGGATGGGTGCGGGTGGGCGGCGGGCCCCAGTTATTCGGTTGCCGGCCGGATGGCGGCGGTCCGGGCGGCCCGGGCGGACCCGGCGGCCAAGGGGCCGAGGGCGCCGCGGGCCCCGCCGCGGCCGGCTGCACAATGGGCATCGATTCGGTCTGCGGTGGCCGCCCGGCCATGCCGCGGTGCCGCCCGACTTCGAAGCTCAGCAGCGGCCCGTCGGGATTTCCGATGTTGATGGACTGGCCGTCCTGGATGTCGACGACCGGCACCCGCCGACCGTTGGCGAATGTCCCGTTCAGCGAGTTGTTGTCGATGGCCAGCCAGCGGCCCTGATCGAAGCGCAGCAGCAGGTGCGCGCGCGAGATCAGCGGATGGGTGATCCGCAGGTCGGCACGCAGGTCGCGGCCGACGACAACGTCATGGCCCGCCGCGAAGGTTCGTTCCGACCCGTCATAACGAACGGTCAGCGCTGGCGGGGCTGTTGGGGGCATCGAATTAACTGTATCTAAGGCTGGGGTTTGTGTTGCCCTCCGCCGGGTTCGGCCCGGCGGAGGGCCGATCCATCGCCGATGACCTGGCTCGATAAATCTTTGTTATGGGACTTAAGCCAATAAGTGTTAGACGCCTGGCGCTGGCCGCAGGCATCCTTTGTCTCGCCACCGCATCGGAACTGACGGAAGGATCACGACGTGTCCCACGAAGCCCTGTTCGCCGAGAACGAGTCCTCGTATGCGTTGGCAGTCTGCGTAACCGCTTTCACGGTAGACACTGTGGTCGATTGAGTGCGGTGCGATATGCGGTAACCGCTCATCGGCAGGAAAGGAGGTGATTCCATGTCCCACGAACTTCTGTTCATCGAAGACGAGGCAACGTACCGGCTCCACTATGTCTGCTACTGGTTCAACGGGGACTGCATCGACTAAAGCTGCGATGTAGTCCAAGGATGGCGCTGGTGGGGGCTTGTTGTCAGGCAACGAACCCCCATCTGCACCCTCCAATTTTGTTCTCGCATCAAGGTTCTCGCGCGGTAAGTAACGACGGAGTCCACGTCGCGTCAACCCGACCTCAATCGCCCGAAACTCGAGGACGTGCTCTCATGTCTGAATGTGCCTTGGCCACCGTGGGCCCGGATTGGTCGCAGTGGCCGACGCGGGTACTGGGCCACGCCGACCCCACCACCATCGCCCACCGGGCGGGGACCTATCGCATCATCTCTCCCGAGCAGACCTGGCAGGCAGTGCAGCCGATGCTGCGGCCGGCGGGGATCACCCGCGTTGCCGACCTCACCTGGCTCGATGATCTCGGGATTCCCACCGTGCAGGCGGTGCGGCCCGCCTCCCTGACGCTGTCGGTCAGCCAGGGCAAGGCAGCAACCTACCGCGCCGCCCAAGTTTCTGCGGTCATGGAATCGTTGGAAATCTGGCACGCCGAAAACGTCACACCCGAACTGTTTTCCATGAGCGCAACCGAGATCGCGCACGCACTGACCTACGATCCCGCGCAGCTGCTGCGGCCGGCGCGCAGCTTCTACCATCCCGGCGCCAGGCTGCACTGGATGACCGCGACGACCCTGTTGACCGGCCGCCAGACCTGGGTGCCGTGGGAGGCCGTTCTGGTCAATGCCGCGGTCGAAAACCGTTGGGACCCACCGCTGTTCTCGATGGACACCACAGGGCTGGCCTCCGGCAACAGCTACTGGGAGGCAAGTCTGCATGCGCTGTACGAAGTAATGGAACGCCACGCCATGGCCGCCGGCGTACCCGGAACCACGCTATTCGAGGTGCCTCTGGACGACGTCGCCGGCTCCCGGTGCGCCGAGCTGATCGACCTGATTCACCAGGCCGGAAGCGAACTGAAGATAGCGCGGACCGACACGTGGGACGGCTTCTATTGCTTTACCGCCGAACTGTGTTCGCGCATGCTCGGCGTGCCGTTCAGCGGCTTCGGTCTGCACCACGATCCCAACGTGGCGTTGTCCCGGGCGATCACCGAAGCCGCGCAATCGAGGCTCACGGCGATCAGCGGAGCCCGCGAGGATCTGTCGCCGGCGTTGTACCACCGCTTCGCCCGAGTGCACGCCTACGGCCCGCTGCGGCCGACCATGCGCCAGTTGCCTGCCGCCGAACCCACACCATGGCACGTTTCCGGCACCGGCTCGCTCAGTGACCTGTTGGCTACGGCGGCAACGGCGGTGGCCGCCGTGTCGGGAACCGAGCCGCTGGCGGTGGTGTGCAATCTTGCCGGCAGCTGTGTCCCGGTGGTGAAGGTCCTCGCGCCGGGCCTGACGGCGGCACACGGTTCCCCGATGCGCACCCCCTTGCAAGAGTTGACATGACGCGCGCCGGCCGAATCGTGGTAACCGCCGGGCCCACCATCAGCGCCGGCGATATCCACGCCGTCGTGCCCGATGCCGAAGTGGTGCCGCCTATTTCGTTCGGCGAGGCCCTGTGCTACGGGCTGCAGCCGGGCGACACGCTGCTGATTGTTGACGGGCTATTCTTTCAGCACGCGCCGGTACGGCACAAAGAGTTATTGACCTTGCTGGACGGCGGCATTCGCGTGGTCGGCTCGTCCAGCATGGGCGCACTGCGCGCCGCGGAGCTCCATCCCTTCGGAATGCAAGGCTACGGTTGGGTATTCGAAAGCTACCGGGACGGATATTTGGACGCCGACGACGAAGTCGGCATGGTCCACGGCGAGCCGGAAGACGGCTATCCGGTGTTCGTCGACGCGCTGGTAAACATTCGCCAAACGCTCAGGCGTGCCGTCGAGACCGGATTGCTGTCGGCTCGATTGGCGGCCGAACTCGTCGCAACGGCGCGCCGCATGCCGTTCACGGCGCGCACCTGGCACCATCTGCTGACCGTCACTGGTATTCCCGAAAGGCGTTGTACGGCAAAGCAATTAGCGGCACTGCGGGTCGACGTCAAACACGCCGATGCCCTGGTCGCATTGCGCAGCGTCGCCGAAGGCCACCGTGGCGGTGTCGCGGCCCGCCCTCGTCCACCACAAACCATCTGGTCGCAGCGCTGGCAACAGCGTTGGGCGCCAACGATTCCGGTTGCTGTCACCACCGACGGCCAAACCCAGACCACCGCCGAGGTCCGCGACACCGATGTCCTCTCGTTGCTGAGCGTCTGCGCCACCGACCGCTGGGCCTACCTGCCCGCCCTCGAACAGATCGCCGCTTGGCACTGGCGGCTGACCCACCTCGGCCATGACGGCGACGTTCGCGAACAGGCGTCCCTCGCCGTTGGGCAGGTCGGCGCCGAGAGCTACCAGCGTGCGTTGGAGATCGTCGCCCACAGATATGCCGTGGCCGTTGGACTTGCCGACGAGTCGGGCTTCCCGGAGCCGGTCAGGACGCAGTGGTTGACCGCGCACGAGAACGAAACCCTTTGCGATGACCCGGTTGCCGTCTCGGCGCGGCTGCTCACCCGCACTTTGTTCATTACCCGCGCGCTGCCGGCAATCGAGCACTTTCTCGACCTGCTGCGTGCGGACCCGCGGCTGCCGCGGTGGCGGACAGCGGCGGCCCAAGCGCTGGCCAGACGCGACGAATTAGCCTGCCAAAAGCCGCATTTGAACCTGCACCGCCCCGACCCGAAGCAACTGAAGAGTCTGTTTGCCAAGCGATGGCGCACCGAGGTGGACTGCATCGAGCTGGCTCAACGCGGCCTGATGAGCGAGGAGGCCTTCTACACCGCCGCCACTGTGTTCGCCGTCGCGGCAGCCGACGACCGGCTGCCCGCTATCGAAGTGGGCGCCCTGGGTCCGGCGCGCCGGTGACCACGCATCGGGTGCGGCTGTAGATGGTGGGCATGCACAGGTTGCAGTGTGTGCAGGCCGATTTCACGGTGTGCCCGGCCTCGTCGGCCTTGATCCGATTGATCAGGTCGGGCTCGGCGAGCAGTGCCCGCGCCATCGCGACGAACTGGAATCCCTCGGCCATCGCCAGGTCCATCGTGTCCCGGTTGGTGATGCCGCCCAGCAAAATCAGCGGCATCTTGAGCTCGGCCCGGAACAGCTTGGCGTCACGCAATAGATAGGCCTCACGGTAGGGGTATTCGCGCAGGAACTTCTTCCCGGTCATGCGCATGCCCCAGCGCAGTGGCGGCTTGAACGCACCGGCAAACTCCTTGATCGGGGCGTCGCCGCGGAACAGATACATCGGGTTGACCAGCGAGCTGCCCGCAGTCAGTTCGATGGCGTCCAGCCCGCCGTCTTCCTCCAGCCACTTGGCGGTGATCAACGCCTCCTCGGTGCTGATACCGCCGCGGATACCGTCGGCCATGTTGAGTTTGGCGGTGACGGCGATCTGGTTTTTAACCGCGCCACGAACCGCGTGCACCAGCCCCCGGGCGACTTTGGCCCGGTTTTCCAGCGATCCGCCGAACTCGTCGTCGCGCCGGTTGATCAGCGGGCTGAGAAACGAGCTTGCCAGGTAGTTGTGGCCGAGGTGGATCTCGACGGCGTCGAACCCGGCCTCGACGGCCAGCCGGGCGGCATTGGCGTGGGCGGCCAGGACGTCGTCGATGTCGCGGCGGCTCGCTTTCCTGGCAAACCTCATCCCGATCGGATTGAAGAACCGCACCGGCGCCAAGGCCGTGGCTTTGTTGGTCTTGGCGTTGGCGACCGGACCGGCGTGGCCGATCTGCGCGCTGATCGCCGCGCCTTCAGCGTGGATCGCGTCGGTGAGCCGGCGCAACCCGGGGACCGCCTCCGGGCGCATCCACAGCCCGTTGCCCTCGGTGCGGCCGCCGGGGGAGACGGCGCAATAGGCGACGGTGGTCATGCCGACCCCGCCGGCGGCCGGCAACCGGTGGTACTCGATCAGGTCGTCGGTCACCAGCGCGTTCGGCGTGCGCGCCTCGAACGTCGCCGACTTGATGATCCGGTTGCGCAGGGTGACCGGGCCGAGTTTGGCCGGGCTGAACACGTCCGGAGTGGTGGACATAACGGGAGCGTACGCTCGCGGCGTGCCAGACTGTCTGCCGTGGGCGCAATAACGCTGGACGGCAAGGCCACCCGCGACGAGATCTTCGTCGACCTGAAAGAGCGGGTCGCCGCATTGACCGCGGTGGGCCGCACGCCCGGACTGGGCACCATCCTGGTCGGCGACGACCCCGGGTCGCACGCCTACGTCCGCGGCAAGCACGCCGACTGCGCGAAGGTCGGCATCACCTCGATCCGCCGCGACCTGCCCGCCGATATCAGCGCCGAAACGCTCAACGACACCATCGACGAGCTCAACGCCAACCCCGAGTGCACCGGCTATATCGTGCAGCTGCCGCTGCCCAAGCATCTGGACGAAAACGCGGCGCTCGAGCGCGTCGACCCGGACAAGGACGCCGACGGTCTGCACCCGACCAACTTGGGCCGGCTGGTGCTGAGCATGCCCGCACCGCTGCCGTGCACCGCACGCGGCATCGTGCACCTGCTGCGCCGCTACGACGTACCGATCGCCGGGGCGCATGTGGTGGTGATCGGCCGCGGGGTGACGGTGGGCCGCCCGCTGGGGCTGTTGCTCACCCGCCGCTCCGAGAACGCCACGGTTACGTTGTGCCACACCGGAACTCGCAACCTCGCGGCGCTGACCAGGCAGGCCGACATCATCGTGGCCGCCGTCGGGGTGCCACACATGCTGACGCCCGGCATGGTGCGCCCGGGGGCCGCCGTCGTCGACGTCGGCGTGAGCCGGGTGGACGGCAAGCTCACCGGAGACGTGCATCCCGGCGTATGGGAGGTGGCCGGTCATGTGTCACCCAATCCCGGTGGCGTCGGCCCGCTGACCCGGGCGTTTTTGCTGACCAACGTGGTTGAGCTGGCCGAACGGCCCCAACACCGATGACGGTACGCGCCATCCTCGGGCGCGCGGTGCGCGCCCAATGGCCGGTGTTGGTCGTCGGGCTGATCTTCGTGGTGGGCTTCGCGCTGGCCGGGGCCAACTTCTGGCGTCGCGGCGCGCTGCTCATCGGTATCGGTGTCGGGGTGGCCGCGGTCCTGCGGTTGGCGCTGCCCGACGAGCGGGCTGGGCTGCTGGTGGTGCGCAGCCGGGGAACTGACTTTCTGACAACGGCGGCAGTGGGGGCCGCGATGGTCTACATCGCCTCAACGATCGACCCGCTGGGGACGGGCTAGGACCCCGGCAGGCCTGGTATCTGTGACAGGCCAGGTATCTGTTGTAAGGCGCCGGGCAGCTTTCCCGCGGCGACGTCGGCCATCACCGAAGGGCAGTACATCGAAATCGCGATGCTGGTGAAGGTCTCGGCCATCTCCTGGGACATGCCCTGGGTGCGCGCGACGACACTGGCCGCCGCCGAATTGAACGACCCGCCGGACTCGGCCAGCATCGGGCACACGGATTGGCCTAACGCTTCGGCGTTGATCGGGTCGCCGTAGTTGACGCCGGCGTTGGTCAACGCGGAGATGAATGCGTCGTCGACTGGGTTCGCCTCGGCTGGTGCCGCTAATGCCGCCGCGGCGGTGAGAACGCCTGCGCACGTCGCCAGCAGACGGACAGACAGGGGCTGATGGCGCCATAGATTCATCTGGAGAACCCTGCTACACGCCCGTCACATTGAGAACACGATGATGTAAAGGTTTGCGTTCGACGGCGTTTTGCAGCCTCGAACCGGCGCGATCACGGCACGCTGCGGCCCATGATCTCTCGCCAGAAGTTCTTGCGCGGCGCACTCGGAGCGTTGGCGACTTCGGCGGTGTTTCCAGCGGCGTGGGCGCGCGCGGATCCGGGCCCCGGGTGGGCGAGCCTGGCTTCCTCAATCGGCGGACAGGTGCTGCTTCCGGCCAACGGCGGCTCGTTCACCAGCGGAAAGCAGATCTTCAACGCCAACTACAACGGCCTGAGCCCGGCGGCGGTGGTGACGGTCACCTCGCCGGCAGACGTCCAGAAGGCGGTCACGTTCGCCGCCGCCAACAAGCTGAAGCTCGCCCCGCGCGGCGGCGGACATTCCTACATCGGCGCGTCGACGGCCAGCGGCGCCATGGTGCTCGACCTGCGTGGCCTGCCCGGCGGGGTGAACTTCGACGCCGCCACCGGTAACGTCACGGTGCCGCCGGCCACCGACCTGTATGCCGTGCACCAGGCATTGGCCGGCGCCGGCCGGGCCATCGCCACCGGCAGCTGCCCAACCGTCGGCGTCGCCGGCTTGGCGCTGGGCGGCGGGATCGGCGCCGACACCCGCCACGCCGGCTTGACCTGTGATGCGCTGCGGTCGGCGACGGTGGTGTTGCCCAGCGGCGAGTCGGTAACCGCCTCGGCCGACGACCATGCCGATCTGTTCTGGGCCCTGCGCGGTGGCGGGGGCGGCAACTTCGGGGTGACGACGTCATTGACGTTCCAGACGTTCGCCACTGCCGACTCCGACGTCGTCCGCGTCGATTTCCCGCCCGCGTCGGCCGCCCAGGTGCTCGTCGGCTGGCAGACCTGGCTGGCCGGAGCCGACCGCAACGTGTGGGGGCTGGTCGATCTGGCGGTAGGTGGTGGGGCCCGAGGGGATAGCGGAGCAAATTGCCATGTGCTGGCGACATGCCCGGCCGGGTCCGGCCCGTCGGTCGCCGAGGCGATCAAGTCGGCCGTTGCAGTAGCGCCCAGCGCAGTCGAGCACAAGACGCTCAGCCACATGAACCTGGTGATGTATCTGGCCGGCGGCAACACCACCTATCCGCCGGAGGGCTTCGTAGCCGGATCCGATGTGATCGGCACGATGAATTCCGCCGCCGCCCAGGCCGTCGTCGCCGCCATCGGCAAGTGGCCGCCCGCCGCCGGCCGGGCGTCGGCGCTCATCGACTCCCTCGGCGGCGCAGTCGGCGACGTCGACCCGGCCGGCTCGGCTTTCCCGTGGCGCCGGCAATCCGCTGTGGTGCAGTGGTACGTCAACACCCCCAGCAGCGCCCAGGTGTCGACCGCCAACACCTGGTTGAGTGCGGCACACCAAGCGGTGCAACAGTTTTCGGTCGGCGGCTATGTCAACTACTTGGAGCCCAACACCCCTGCCGCCCGCTATTTCGGCTCGAACTTGGCACGGCTGACCACCGTGCGGCAAACCTACGACCCCGGCAAGTTGATGTATTCCGGCCTCGATTTCTGAGGATTCAATCGTTAGCCAACGTTTGCTCAAGCCTGCCCCGGCACGGTTTGGGACAAAGTGCGAGCGTTGGGAGGTCGGCGATGTCGCAATTGACGGTTGCGCCGGAAATGTTGTCCGTGGCGGCATCGGATTTGGCGGGTATCGGGGCGAAGATCACCGCCGCCAACACCGCAGCGGCGACCCTGACCACCAACCTGCAAGCGGCTGCGGCCGACGAGGTGTCGGCCGCCCTGGCGACGTTCTTCGGCGCGCACGCTCTGCAATATCAGGATCTCGGCACCCAACTGGCGAATTTTCACGACCGGTTTGTGCGCGCGTTGTCGGCTGCCGGCGGCTCGTATGCGGCCACCGATACCCTGAACGCGGTCAACGCGCAAACCATGGCTTTGCTGGGCCGGCCGTTGATCGGCAACGGCGCAGATGCGACAACGCCCGGTGGCAACGGGGCGCCCGGCGGGCTGCTGTACGGCAACGGCGGGGCCGGCGCGGCCGGGCGCCCGGGTCAGGCCGGAGGTAACGGCGGAGCCGGCGGGTGGCTGTTCGGTAACGGCGGGGCCGGCGGGGACGGCGGCGCGGGCGTGAACAACACCAGCATCGGCGGCCACGGGGGTGCCGGTGGAATCGGCGGTGCCGGCGGGCGGGCCGGCCTCATCGGTGCCGGTGGCGCGGGGGGCAACGGCGGTACCGGCGGGGCCGGCCAAGGCGAGTTCTTCACCGGCTTCGGTGGCGCCGGCGGTGCGGCCGGTAACGGTGGCGCCGCCGGGCTCATCGGGTCTGGCGGGGCCGGCGGGGTCGGCGGGAACGGAGGTGTTGGCGGCAGTTCCGGTGCCAACGCGGGCGCCGGCGGCGACGGCGGTGCCGGCGGGATGTTCTACGGCAACGGCGGGGTCGGCGGAGCCGCAGGTGACGGCGGGGGCGGCCTGGGCGGCGGCGCCGGCGCACTCGGCGGACATGGCGGCGCCGCCGGGCTTATCGGCAACGGCGGCACCGGCGGCAACGGCGGGTCCGGCGCCGGGGGGTTCAGCGTCGGAGCCGGTGGCGCCGGCGGTGCCGGCGGTGCCGGCGGAACGCTGTACGGCAATGGCGGTGCCGGCGGAGCCGGTGGGGCCGGCGCCGACGGCGGGGCCATCGGGCCCGGCGGGCTTGGCGGTAACGGCGCGGCCGCCGGTTGGATCGGCAACGGGGGAACCGGCGGGGCGGGCGGTGCGGGCGCGGCCGGCGGTGCCGGGGGTAACGGTGGACAGCTGTACGGCAACGGCGGTGACGGCGGGTCAGGTGGAAATGGGGTAACGGGCTTCACCTTTGGAAGCTTGACGGTGCCCAGCGTCGCCGCCGGAAACGGTGGTAACGGCGGCAGTGCCAACCTGTTCGGCTCCGGGGGTGCCGGCGGCCAGGGTGGCCAGGGCGTAGCCGGAATTAACGGCGCAACCGGCGTCAACCCCGGCGTGGCCGGCCAGGTCGACCCTGCGGCTGACGGCAATCAAGGCAGCGGTGGCGGCAGCGGGCAATCGGGAAGCCCGGGCACCCCGGGCGGCAATGGCACCCAAGCCGGGATGGCGGGCGGTACCGGTGGCGCGGGCGGCGGTGGGGGCGATGGCGCCGACCACAAACAGGGTGGTGATGGCGACCCAGGGGGTAACGGCGGCGCCGGTGGATCTGGGGGCACTGGCGGCGTTGGCGCGCCTGGCGGTGACGGCGGCGCCGGCGGAAACGGCGGCAACGGCGGCAATGGTGGGGCGGGCATTTCGGCAGGCAATGGAGCCGGCGGCAATGGCGGTACCGGTGGGGCCGGGGGTCAAGGCGGTACCGGTGGCGCCGGCGCGCCCGGCGGTAATGGCGGTTCCGGCGGCTCAGGTGGCGAAGGCGGCGGCGGTGCCAACGGCAGTGGTGCCGATGGCAGCGGCGGTGTCGGTGGTGCCGGCGGGACCGGCGGCACCGGAGCCGCGGGCGGAAACGGCGGACAAGGCGGCTCTGGTGCGGCCGGCGGTGCCGGCGGCGCGGGTGGCGACGGAGTCGCGGGTGGGGCCGGCGGCAATGGTGTCGCGGGTGGTGCGGGCGGCAACGGCGGGCACGGCGGCGTGTTCGTCGGTGATGGCGGCAAAGGCGGAGCCGGCGGCATCGGCGGCGACGCGGGGATGGGCGGCTCCGGCGCTGACGGCGGTTCCGGCGGCATGGGCGGTGGGGGCGCTGTTCAGGGCGCCGGTGGCAAGGGCGGCGCCGGTGGCGCGGGCGGCAACGGCGGTCAGGGGGGTGGCGGCGGCAATGGCGGCGACGGCGGGGCCAGCGGCATGTTCAGCGGCCACCCGGGCAGCGCCGGTATCGGCGGGGCGGGCGGCAGCGGCGCGGCCGGCGGTGCCGGCGGCTTCGGCGGCTCGGGTGGTTCCGGGTCCACCGCCGGGGCAGTCGGCGATCGTGGCGGAGACGGAACACTGGGTGGCGCCGGCGCGGCGGGAACGTCCGGTGTCGCCGGCAGCCCAGCTAACGTGAGCGATCTACCCCCGGGTTACTTGGCCAGCGTCGCCCGCACGCTTACTGTGACGTACGGCAGCGCCAGTCCGGCCGAATTCGCCAGCGCCGAATGGGTGGCCAGTAGCTGGCGCACCTGGTCGAGCGTTTTCGTCCGAACTTCCGCCGGCGAGGCGATGCAGTAGGTGCGAGACGCGACCAGGTCGATAAGTGCTTGTGGCGTAAGGTAATTCGTCCACTCGACTTGACACCGTTCCACCTCGGTGAACGGCTCTGGCAGCGTCACCTTGTCGCGCACCGGATCGCCGTCTCGGCCGATGATGTCACCCAGCTCGCGCACCCAGCCGAGTCGTTCGTCGCGAACGTTCCACACCAGGCCCAACCGCCCGCCCGGCCGCAGCACCCGGGCCACTTCCGGAATCGCCCGCGCGGGATCAACCCAGTGCCAAGCCTGGGCCACCAGCACCGCGTCAACGCTGTTGTCCGCCAACGGTATTTCCTCCGCGGTGCCGAGCAGCGCAACGGTTTCCGGTAGCGAGGCGCTCAGCACCTCGAGCATCTCCGGAATCGGGTCTACTGCAACGACATCCAGGCCGCGCTCGACCAGCCGGGTGGTCAGCTTGCCGGTTCCGGCACCCAGGTCAAGAACGTCGCGCGCGGTGGCCGGGAGCAGCCAATCGATCGCCTCGGGCGGGTACGACGGGCGACCCCGCTCGTAGGCAGCGGCGGCCGAACCGAACGACCGGGAGCGGTCGTGCCGCGAGCGGGTCACCTGGAAAACCCACGACACGCGTTGTCGGCCAGCTTGAGGGTGTCGCGGATCAATTCGCCGACGGCATCGGACTCCACCAGGAAACCGTCGTGGCCGCAGATGGATTCGACGACGTTCAGGCCGGCGCAGCCGGGCAGCAGCTCGGCCAGCTCCTCCTGCAGGCGCAGTGGGTAGAGCCGGTCGGAGCTGATACCGCCGACCACCACCGGCACCGGGCAACCGCGCAGTGCCGCCGCCACCCCGCCGCGGCCGCGGCCGACGTCGTGCCGGTTCAGCGCCTCGGTCAAGGTCACGTAGCTGCCGGCGTCGAATCGCGACAACAGCTTGTCGCCCTGGTGTTCCAGGTAACTCTGCACGGCGTAGCGGCCGCCGCGCCCCGGCTCGTCGGCGCCCTGGCTGTCGTTGGCGAATCGGGTGTCCAGCTCGACCTCGCCACGGTAGGTCAGGTGCGCGAAGCGGCGTGCGATCTTCAGCCCGGCATCCGGTGACCGTCCGGTCTCGTAGTAGTCGCCGTTCTGCCAGTTGGGGTCGGCCTTGATGGCCGCGATCTGGGTGGTCTGGGTGCCGATCTGGTCTGCGGTGGCCCGGGCGCCGACTGCCAGCAGCAGCGCCGCGCGGACCCGATCCGGGTAGCCGACGGCCCATTCCAGCGCCCGGGCCCCGCCCATCGATCCGCCGACGACGGCGGCCACCTCGGTAATGCCCAGCGCGGCCAGCGCGGCCACGTCGGCCTCCACCTGATCGCGCACCGATATCAGCGGAAACCTTGAGCCCCAAGGTTTTCCGTTGCGGGCCAGCGAGCTGGGCCCGGTCGAGCCGCGGCAGCCGCCCAGCACATTGGTGGCCACCGCGCACCAGCGGTCGGTGTCGATCGGCGCCCCCGGCCCGGCCACCCCGTCCCACCAGCCGGGGGTCGGGTGTCCGGGGCCTGCCGGTCCGGTGATGTGCGAATCGCCGGTCAGTGCGTGCTGGACCATCACCACGTTGTCGCGCCTCGGCGACAGCTCGCCCCAGCGCTGGATGGCGATACAGACATCGTCAAGCACCACACCGCTTTCCAGCGTCAGCGAGCCGATGTGGACCAGCCCCAGCTCGCCTTCAGCGGGCAGCCTCTGCGTAGGCACCTCGGAGATCGTCATCTGTCAGAAGTCCTCAGAACGCCGCCACAGCCTGCGGGTCGCTGCTGTTATCAGTGGTGGCATATACCCCGGCGGCGGCGAAACCAAGCTCCAGGTCGGCCAGGATGTCGTCGATACCCTCGATGCCCACAGCTAAGCGCACCAGCCCGGGACTCACTCCGGTGGACAGCTGCTCTGCGGGGCTCAGTTGGGCGTGAGTGGTCGATGCGGGGTGAATCACCAGCGAGCGCACGTCGCCGATGTTGGCGACGTGACTGTGTAGCCGCAGCGCGTCCACGAACGCCTTGCCCGCTTCCACACCACCGGCCAGCTCGAAGGCGAGGACCGCGCCGGTTCCCTTGGGCGCCAGCTTCTTTCCCCGCTCGTACCACGGTGAACTGGGCAGTCCCGCATAGTTGACCGACAGCACGTCGTCGCGGGCTTCCAGGAATTCGGCGACCCGCCGGGCGTTGGCGACATGGCGCTCCACCCGCAGGCTCAGCGTTTCCAGGCCCTGGGCCACCAGAAATGCGTTGAACGGCGAAGCGGCTGAGCCGAGGTCGCGCAGCAACTGCACGCGCGCTTTGAGCGCATACGCCGGCGGTCCCAGCTCGGCGTACACCACGCCGTGATAGCTCGGGTCGGGCGTGGTGAATCCCGGGAAGCGGCCCTGCGTCCAGTCGAAGGTGCCGCCGTCGACGATCACTCCGGCGATCGCGGCGCCGTGCCCGCCCAGATACTTGGTGGCCGAGTGCACGACGACGTCGGCGCCCTGGCTCAGCGGCTGGATCAGGTATGGCGTGGCGATGGTGTTGTCGACGATCAGTGGCACGCCGTTGCGGTGGGCGACCTCGGCGATCGCCGGGGTGTCCAGGATGTCGATCTGCGGGTTGGAGATCGTCTCGCCGAAGAACGCCTTGGTGTTGGGCCGGACCTCGGCCTGCCAGCAATCGGGATCGTCTGGGTCTTCCACGAAGCTGACCTCGATGCCGAGCTTGGCCAGCGAATAGTGGAACAGGTTATAAGTGCCGCCGTACAGCCGCGGGCTGGATACGACGTGATCGCCGGCACCGGCGACATTGAGGATCGCGAACGTCTCAGCGGCCTGCCCGGAGGACAGGAACAGCGCGGCCACCCCGCCCTCGAGCGCGGCGATGCGCTGCTCGACCACGTCGGTGGTCGGATTGCCGATCCGGGTGTAGATGTTGCCCGGTTCGGCAAGGGAGAACAGCGCGGCGGCGTGCGCGGTGCTGTCGAAGGTGTACGAGGTGGTCTGGTAGATCGGCAGGGCCCGCGCATTTGTGCTCGGATCCGGGCTCTGACCTGCATGAATCTGTTTGGTCTCGAACGACCAATGCGCCGTCGGATCGGTTTCGGAGTTGCTTTCGGAGGTGCCCATCGAGTATCCCTGTCTGGCCAGGGGCCCGTCTTGGCGGACCCGCGCTTGCCGTGTAGCCGGGTTTGGCTACTCAACCTGGTCTTTCACCCGGGGCACCCCACCGCGGTTGGAGGGTTGCCGGCCAGCAAGCCGGGGCTAAACGCTGGCACTCATGACCGCTTCGAAGATTAGCGCATGGCGGGTACCCGATGCCAATTCGGCTGGCCGTAGGCTGGTCTGACAATGTCCAGCGAACCCAAGATCAAGGTAAAAGGCCCGGTAGTAGAGCTCGACGGGGACGAGATGACCCGGGTCATCTGGAAACTGATCAAACAGACGCTCATCCTCCCGCATCTGGACATCAATCTCGACTACTACGACCTGGGTATCGAGCACCGCGATGCCACCGACGATCAGGTGACGATCGACGCGGCGTATGCAATCAAGAAGCACGGCGTGGGCGTCAAGTGCGCGACGATAACCCCCGACGAGGCCAGGGTTCAGGAATTCAATCTCAAGAAGATGTGGCTTTCGCCCAACGGAACCATCCGAAACATTTTGGGCGGAACCATTTTTCGTGAGCCGATCGTGATCTCCAATGTGCCGCGGCTGGTTCCGGGCTGGACCAAGCCGATCGTCATCGGCCGCCACGCATTCGGCGACCAATACCGGGCGACGAACTTTAAAGTCGACCGGCCGGGCACCGTCACACTGACGTTCACCCCGTCCGACGGCAGCGAGCCGATCGTGCACGAGATGGTGTCCTTCCCCGAGGACGGCGGTGTGGCGATGGGCATGTACAACTTCAAATCGTCGATCCGCGACTTTGCGCGCGCGTCGTTTTCCTATGGCCTGCAAGCGAAATGGCCGGTGTACCTGTCGACCAAGAACACCATTCTCAAGTCCTATGACGGCATGTTCAAAGACGAATTCCAGCGGGTGTTCGACCAGGAGTTCAAGGAAAGGTTCGACGCCGAAGGGCTGACCTACGAGCACCGGCTGATCGACGATATGGTCGCGGCCTGCCTCAAGTGGGAGGGCGGCTACGTCTGGGCGTGCAAGAACTACGACGGCGACGTCCAGTCGGACACCGTGGCACAGGGCTACGGGTCGCTGGGCTTGATGACGTCGGTGCTGATGACGGCCGACGGCAAGACGGTGGAGGCCGAGGCCGCCCACGGCACCGTCACCCGCCATTACCGGCAATATCAGGCCGGTCAGCCCACCTCCACCAACCCGATCGCCTCGATCTTCGCCTGGACCCGTGGCTTGCAGCATCGCGGCAAGCTGGACGGCACGCCCCAGGTCCGGCAGTTCGCTCAAACGCTGGAAGAAGTCGTGGTGGGCACCGTGGAGAGCGGCAAGATGACCAAGGACCTGGCCATCCTGATCGGCCCCGATCAGGCCTGGCTCAATAGCGAGGACTTTCTCGAGGCCATCGCCGAGAACCTGGAAAAAGAGCTGGCTAACTAGCGGGCGGCTCGATCGCCCGCACGTGCGGGCAGCACTCCTGGATGAAGCCGTCGATGACCCTGGTGATGCGCTCGGGCGCCTCGTACATCGGCACGTGGCCCACGCCGTCCAGTTTGGTGACTTTGTGGTCGTCGGGCAGGTGGGTGGTGAAGTGACGGGTGTACCTCGGCGCCGGCACAACCCGGTCCTTCTCGCAGATCACCAGGTGCGCCGGAACGGCGTTCTCGGCGAGTTCCCGCAGGCCGTGCAGCTGCACCGCCTTCACCAGCAGCTGCAGGTAGGCCGGGCAGTGTGCGACGTCGTCGATGATGGTGCTGAGCTGGCGTTCGCTGACCCCGTCTGGCGACGCGCTGATCGCATAGGTGGCCAGCGGCCGGCTGAACGGCAGCCGCAACACGCGCTGGCCGAATAGCCACGCCAGCGCCATCAGCGGAATTCCCAGCACGAATTTGGTGATGACCTCGAACTTGGCCGGGCTCCAGCGGGTCCAACCGCCGGCCGGGGCGATGCCGGTGACGCTGCGCGCCCGCCCGCGCCGTTCGAGTTCGAACGCGACCCAACCGCCCAGGGAATTGCCGACGATGTGGGCGGTTTCCCAGCCCAGCTCGTCCATCTGGCGCTCGACATGGTCGGCCAGCACCGCAGACGACAGGAACCAGGTACCGGCCGACGGGCCGCCGTTGTGCCCGGCCATGGTGGGGGCGAAAACCTCATACCGCCCGGTGTCGGCCAGTTGCTGGGCCACCGTCTCCCACACCGCCTGGGAAAGCAGGAATGGGTGCAGCAACAGAATGGGTTCCGCGGAGCCGTCGTTGGCGCCCAAGTGGATCGGTGTGCGAGTACTCACCTACCCGACACTAAATGCGGTACCGGCGGTATCGCAAGCGGCCCCAAACATGGCGGTGCACCCGTGAAAAGATCGAGGCATCATGAGCACCCCTACCGGATCCGGCCGGATCTTCTCCGGCGTGCAGCCAACTTCTGACTCGCTTCACCTGGGTAACGCGCTGGGCGCGGTCGCCCAGTGGGTCGGCCTGCAAGACGATCACCCGGAATATCAAGCGTTCTTCTGCGTGGTCGACCTGCACGCGATCACCATCCCGCAGGATCCGGCGGCGTTGCGGCACAGAACTCTGGTCACCGCCGCGCAATACCTGGCGCTGGGCATCGACCCCAATCGCGCCACCATCTTCGTGCAAAGCCAGGTGCCGGCGCACAGCCAGCTGGCCTGGGTGCTGGGCTGCTTCACCGGCTTCGGTCAGGCGTCGCGGATGACCCAGTTCAAAGACAAGTCCGCGCGTCAGGGCACCGATTCGACCACCGTCGGCCTATTCACCTACCCGGTGTTGCAGGCCGCCGACGTGCTGGCATATGACACCGATCTGGTGCCGGTGGGGGAGGACCAGCGCCAGCATTTGGAGCTGGCGCGCGACATCGCGCAGCGGTTCAACAGCCGCTTCCCGGACACCTTCGTGGTTCCCGACGTGCTCATCCCCAAGATCACGGCCAAGATCTACGACCTGCAGGACCCGACGTCGAAGATGAGCAAGTCGGCGAGCACCGACGCCGGATTGATCAGCCTGCTCGACGATCCGGCCAAGTCCGCCAAGAAGATTCGCTCGGCGGTGACCGACAGCGAACGCGAGATCCGATATGACCCCGACGCCAAACCCGGCGTGTCGAATTTGCTCAGCATCCAGTCGGCGGTCACCGGGATCGGTATCGACACCCTCGTCGAGGGCTACGCGGGCCGCGGCTACGGTGACCTGAAGAAAGAGACCGCCGAAGCGGTCGTCGAGTACGTCAGCCCGATCAAGGCGCGAGTGGACGAATTGATCGCCGATGTGGCCGAGCTGGAGGCGGTCTTGGCGGCCGGTGCGCAGCGCGCCAACGATGTCGCCAGCAAAACCGTACAGCGGGTCTACGATCGGTTAGGGTTCCTTCCGCAACGGGAATAGGGCGTTCATGACCGATCCGGCCAAGCCAGGGATCTTCGATCGGATGCGGTCCCGGTTCGGCCGGCTGGACCATGTGTTTCGCGCCTACAGCCGGTTCAGCCAGCGCAGGGGTGGCTTTTTTGCCGCGGGCCTGACGTATTACACGATCTTCGCCTTGTTTCCGTTGCTGATGGTCAGCTTCTCGGTGGTCGGATTCGCGTTGTCGCGCAACCCGAAGCTGATCGACGCGATCCACGACCGGATAAAGACTTCGCTGTCCAGCGCGTTGAGTCAGCAGCTGGTGGACTTGATGGATTCGGCGATCGACGCGCGGGCGTCGGTCGGTGCGATCGGCCTGGTGACCGCGGCCTGGGCGGGCTTGGGCTGGATGTCTCATTTGCGCCAGGCCTTGAGTGAGATGTGGGACCAGCCGGTCGATACGACGGGCTACGTGCGTACCAAGCTGTCCGATCTGGCGGCGATGGTGGGCACCTTCGTAGTGATCGTGGCCACACTTGCGCTCAGTGCACTGGGCCATGCCGCGCCGATGCACGCGGTGTTGAGATGGCTTGGCATTCCCGAGTTTTCGGTTTTCGATCCGATCTTCCGGGCCGTTTCGCTGTTGATCTCGTTCCTGGTGTCCTGGCTGCTGTTCAGCTGGATGATCGCCCGGCTGCCGCGGCAGCCGGCCAGCATTGTCACCTCGCTGCGCGCCGGCTTGATGGCCGCCATCGGCTACGAGGTGTTCAAGCAGGTGGGCTCGATTTATCTGGGTGCGGTGCTGCGCAGCCCGGCGGGCGCGGCATTCGGGCCGGTGCTGGGCCTGATGGTGTTCGCATATATCACCTCCTACCTCGTCCTGTTCGCCACGGCGTGGGCCGCCACGGCGGCCGAAAAGGATCCGCGCGACGAGCCTGTGGACGCGCCCGGGCCGGCGATCATCAGCCCGCGGATACAGGTCGATGAGGGGCTGAGCGCGCGCCAGACGATGGCCGCCGCGGCCGCGGGCGCCATTGGGGCGCTGACGCTTTCGCGGTTGTTCAGGACGCGGCGCTAGGGTGCCATATCCCGTTGTGCATGACTTTGTGCACGTGCAAATCCCGGTCCAGCACAACAAGATTGGCGTGGTAGTCCGCCTGTAGCCGGCCCAGTCGATCCAGGCCGAGCGCTCGGGCCGGTGTCGCCGAGGTCACCTGGACCGCGTCGGCAAGTGTGCCGAGCCCGGCCATCAGCCGGAACATCTGATCCATGGTGGCGGTGCTGCCCGCGATCGTCGGTGTGCCACGCACCCGCGCCACACCGGACTCCACGTCGATCGGTACCGCGCCTAGCCGATAGGCTCCATCGCCGTAGCCCGCGGCCGCGATCGCATCGGTGACCAGCGCAACCCGGTCCGGGCCGAGCCACCGCAGCACAGCGCGCACCATCTCGGGATGGACGTGCACCCCGTCGGCGATCAGTTCGACTGTCACGCGCGGATCGGTCAGCAAAGCCAGCACCGGGCCGGGGTCACGGTGGTCCAGCATCGGCATCGCATTGAACAGATGGGTGCCGACGGTTGCGCCCAGCGCGATGGCATCCCGGGTCTGCTGATAGTTTGCATTCGTATGTCCCACTGCCACAACGATATTGGCGTGCCGCAAGCGCCGGATGGCGTCGGCGCTGCCGGCCAGTTCGGGTGCCAGCGTTACCATCCGGATGGTGCCGCCGGCGGCGGCGAGAACGGCGTCGATCTCCGCGGGATCCGGAACTCGCATTCGGGTGTGGTCGTGTGCGCCGCACCGTGCCGGGCTCAGCCACGGTCCCTCCAGGTGGATGCCCGCGACGACGCCGCTGCGGGTGGCCGCGGCAATCGCGGCGACGGCCGAAAGCAGCTCGTCGGGGGCCGCGGTGACCAGGCTGGCCAGCATGGTTGTGGTGCCATGTCGCAGGTGAAACTCCGCGGCGTCGCTGCATTCTCCGTCGATGAACGACGCGCCGCCGCCGCCATGCACGTGCATATCGATAAATCCGGGCACCACAACACAATCCGGAAGATCGAGGTCGACCGGCCCGGGCGCCGCGCCCGTCCCGCAATCCACGATTCGCGCGCCCGCTGTCTGCACCCAACCGGGCCGGCAGATCCGCCCGTCGATGACCGCCGTGCCCGCCCTAAGGATCATCAGGTTTCCGGACAGCTGGCCGGCCAGCGGCCGCCGTTCTCCCAGAAGTGGCGAATCTCTTCGAGCTCACGGCCTTTGGTCTCCGGTGCGTACCGATAGATCACGACGAGGGAAATGACGGCCAGCGCGCCGAACACCGCGAAAACGCCGGTGCCGCCCAGCCAGTGCAGCATCGTGAGGAAAAAGCCGGCGATGAGCGCATTGGCGGTCAGGTTGAAGGTGAGCATCGTGCTCGAGCCCAGCGACCGCAGGTGAGTGGGGAACGCTTCGGCGGCATAAACCCACACCAACGACCCGAAGCCGAGGTTGAAGCCGACGATGAACAGCAACACGCCCACAAACCCGAACAACAGGCCGAGCCCATGGGCGAAGACGGCGATGAGCACGGCATCGGCGACGACCATCATCGCTATGCCGGACAACAGGATTGGACGCCGGCCCAGCCGGTCGACGAGGAGCAGCGAAGTGGCCACCGCACCCAACCCCGCGACCTGCACCATCGCCGGCAAAGCCAGCAGCGCGAAGTTGCCCTCAAAACCCATTGCTTCAAACAGCCGGGGGCTGTAGTAGATGATCCCGTTGACCCCGGTGACCTGGACGAGCACGCCGAGCGCGATCACGAACACGGTTGCCCGCAGATACGGGCGCCGCAGCATCTCGGACAGGTTTCCCTTGCGGGAGCCACTGTGTTCGCGTATCGCGAGGCTGATTTCGTCGAGCTGTTTATCGACGTCGTCAACCGGTTTTTCGGGTTCCACCTGCAGCACGGCCCGGCGGGCGTCGTCGGCTCGGCCTTTGAGCAGATACCACCGAGCGGTATCGGGCATGCGCAGCAGTAGCAGCATCAGCAGCGTCGCGGGCACGGCGGCCAGTCCCAGCATCCACCGCCAGCTGTGCGCATCGGCAAGCAGATAACCGGTCAAGTAGCCCACGATGATCCCGCTGACGGTCGCCAGCTGATAAGCGGCCACCAATGCCCCGCGCACGGCCGGCGGCGCCAATTCCGCGACGTAGACCGGGGCCACCACCACCGAGACACCGATGGCCACGCCCAGCAGCAGGCGCGCCACCAGCAGCATCGGTAATGAGAGGGAAACCGCGTCCAGGACAGCGAATATCGCGTAGCCGGCGGTGATGAGCACCAGGGATCGCTTTCGCCCGATCGCGTCGGCCAGAGCGCCGCCGGCGAAAGCCCCGGCGACCTGGCCGATCACCACCATCGTGGTCAGCAGTTCCTGCTGTCGGGTGGTGAGCCCGAAGTCCTTGGTGACGAACAGCAGCGCGCCCGCGATGATGGACAGGTCGTATCCATAGATAACGCCGACACTGGCAGCAGTGAGCCCGACCCGAAGCCCCCGCCTGGATAGGCCCCTCAGCTGACCGGTACCCGGGAGCTGAGTAATTCCAGGACGCGGTCCGGGTCTTCGGGGGTGATGCACGGCTTGACCCGGGCGCCCACGTCCAGGATCAGTAGCGTGCTCTTGTTGCCCCGTTGCAAATCCAGCGGGAACCAGTAGCGCGGATCGGATGCCCCCCAGAGCCGCCCCTTGCCGGAAATCCAGCTCATCGGCTGAGCTTTGACGCCGCGGATGTCGTTGTAGGCGATCCGCTTGTGCCCGGCCAATGGAAAGTAGTAGCGATGAATGGTGATTCCGTGCTCGTCGAGGGACAGGCCGGCGTCCTCATACAGGGCGGTCATCCGGAAAGTCTAAAGCGTGCGGGGCCTGCGGTTCATCGAGCGCGCGGCCAGGATCAACGCGAACACGATCACGGCGCCGATAACGGCCACCCCCACCCGCACCGGCAGCGCGTCGCCGGACGGCATCAAGCCGGCGGCCTGGTCATTCGCCCGCTCGGCGGGTTTGCCTTTGGGGGCCAGCAGCGAGGGGTCGGGTTCGACCAGTGTTCCCACCTGGGTGCCCTGCGGGGTGGCGAACCCGTAGTCCAGCAGGTGTGCGGCCTGTTCCCACGGCGCGATCGGCTGGCGGGTGCCGTGCAGCAGCACCGCCATCAGTCGCCGGCCATTGCGGTTGGCCGCGCCCACGAACGTCTGGCCGGCGTCGTCGGTGTAGCCGGTCTTGCCGCCCATCGCGCCGGGGTAGTGATAGAGCAGCTGGTTGTCGTTCTCCAGCTCGTAGCCGGGATGGTCCCCGTGGCCGGGGAAGTCGAAGGTGCGGGTTGCCACGATGTCGGCGAACACCGGGTTCTGCCAGGCGTAGCGATAGAACAGGCCGATGTCGTAGGCCGAGGTGCTCATGCCGGGCCCGTCGAGTCCCGACGGTGTGGCGACGCGGGTGTCGTGGCCGCCGAGCTTGGTGGCCAGCACGTTGAGTTTTTCCAGCGCTTGCTGCATGCCGCCGAGTTGCATGGCCAGGGCGTGCGCGGCGTCGTTGCCCGAGTGCATCAGCAGGCCGTGCAGCAGCTGGTTAATGGTGTAGACGCCGCCGTTGTCCACGCCGACCTTGGTGCCTTCGGCGGCCGCGTCGTCGTCGGTTCCGGGCACCGTCTTGTTCTGGTTGAACGCGTTGATGGAGGCCATCGCGACCAGCACCTTGATGATGCTGGCCGGGCGGTGCCGGCCGTGCGGGTCGCGCGCGGCGACAATGGCGCCGCTGTCCAGGTCGGCCACCAGCCAGGCTTCGGCTGAGACGTCGTTGGGCACCGGCGGGGTGTCGGGGGCGGTGATGATGCCGCAGCCGGAGAGCGCGTTGCCGCCCACCGGTGTGGCGGGCACCGCCAGGGGTAGCGGCGGTTCACCGGCACTGGGCACCTCCGAGGAGTCCACCGCCGGGGGAGTCGAGATCTTGTATGGGCAATTCCCGGCGCCGCCGTTGGCCTCCGGGTTGGGGTCGGCGAAGGCGGCCGGCATCCCGAGAGTCGTCACGAAAGCCGCTGCGGCCAGGCATGATGCCGCACGCCTGAAGGTCCGAGAAGTGAGCATCGTGTGCAGATTAGGTGATCGGCGCTCGGATCGCAGGTCGGCACGCTGTGACTAGTGGGACAGAAGTTGCCAATGTCTATTTGACACTGTCGCTGGGAGTGATTGACACTGTCAAATAGATATGAACACGCTGCTGACCCTCGCTGAGTTCGCTGCCGTCGCCGCCGATGCGGTGCAGGCCTGCGGCGTCGTGCCCGACAACCGCCAGGCCAAGCCGATTCCGGCCGAACGGATGATCCGCTACTACACCGCCCGCGGCCTGCTGCCCCGGCCCGGCAACCGCGGGCGCGCACTCACCTACGGCCGCACCCACCTGCTGCGGTTGGTCGCCATCAAACGGCTGCAGGGCGAGGGTCTGTCGCTGGACGAAATCGCCGAACGGCTTGACGCCCTGTCGCCGGCGGAATTGGAGTCGCTGGCCGCCATCCCGGGTGAGGCCATGCCGCCCGGCCTGGGCGACCCGGAGTTCCCGGCGCCCTCGCGCGCGGCGAGCCGGTTCTGGCAGATCCCGCCGGTCGTCGCTGCCGAGGTTCCCGAGGTCACCGCTTTGCAGGCGGTCCGGCTTTCCGACACTGTCACCTTGTTGTTCGACGGGGGGCCGCTGCCCGACCTCGACACCCTGTGCCGCGCCGCCGCGCCGCTGCTGGACCTACTTGCCGCTTCGGGAAAGGAATCGCAATGAGCACTGAGCTGGACAAGCCGACCTGCGGCGAACTGCGTTCGGCCGACGGGGTGCGGCTGCCGCTGCGGGCGTTGCGGGTGGACACCGTCATCGTCGGCATGACGGCAACCTCGCTGGTGCATCAGCGCTTCGCCAACAGCGGGGATACCGCCATCGAGGCCACCTATGTGTTCCCGTTGCCCGCACGCGCGGGCGTCACCGACTTCGCTGCCGACCTGGCCGGGCGGCGGGTGGTCGGCGTGCTCAAGGAGCGTGGCCAGGCCCGCGCCGACTACGAGCAGGCCTTGGTCGCCGGTCAGCGCGCCGCGATCGTGGAAGAGGACCGCCCCGACGTGTTCTCGGTGCGGGTAGGCAACCTCGGGCCCGGCGAGGAAGCCACCATCGAAATGCGCCTCACCGGCCCGCTGGCGTTCGAGGACGGCGAGGCCACCTTCCGGTTCCCGCTCGTGGTCGCCCCGCGCTACACCACGGGAACTCCGGTGCCCGGCGACCAGACCGGGCCCGGGTTGGCGGCCGACACCGACGCCGTACCGGACGCTTCGCGGGTGACCCCGCCTCGCCTCGAAGACGGCGACGAGCGACCCGACCTCGAGATCGCGGTGACGGTAGATGGTGCTGGTCTGGCGGTGTCGCAGTTGCGGGCGTCGTTGCCCGTCACGATCGCTGCGGCCGACGGGCTGACCCGGCTGAACGTCGAGCCGGGCGCCCGGGCCGACCAGGATTTCGTGCTGCGCTTCGGCATTGAGCACCAACAACTTTCGTCGTCTGCGCTGCTGGTTCCGGACGCCGAGGGAGACGAGGGCACCTGGTCGGTGACGGTGCTGGCGCCCGCCGAGCCGGTCACGACTCCGCGCGACGTCGTCGTGTTGCTGGACCGGTCCGGGTCGATGAACGGCTGGAAGATGGTTGCCGCGCGCCGTGCCGCGGGGCGGATCGTGGACATGCTCGACACCGTCGACCGGTTCAGCGTGCTGGGCTTCGACGACCGGATTGATACGCCCGCCAGCCTGCCCGCCGGGCTGGTCGAGGCCACCGACCGAAATCGGTTCGCTGCGGCGTCCTGGCTGGGTTCGCTGCACAGCCGCGGCGGCACCGCGATGGCCGAGCCGCTGCGCATGGCTGCCGAGCTGCTGGCCGCCTCGGATGAAAACCGGTTGGCCAGTGTGGTTTTGGTGACCGACGGCCAGATCACCGGCGAGGACCACCTGCTGACGACGTTGGCGCCGGTGCTGGGCCGAACCCGCGTGTACTGCGTGGGCATCGATCGTGCCGTCAACGCCGGCTTTCTGGACCGGCTCGCACGGCTGGGAAACGGACGAAGCGAGCTCGTCGAATCCGAGGAGCGTCTCGACGAGGCGATGACCCGGTTGGCGCGAACCATCGGGCGCCCGGCGCTGACCGACATCCGGGTGAGTGCCGAGGGCGCCGAAATCATCGAAGGCACTGTTACACCCGACCGATCACCCGATGCCTTCGCCGGGGTGCCCTGCGTGATCTGCGGGCGCTACCGCGGGCGGGATGGTGCGGTGACGTTCCACGTCGCTGCCAACGATTCCTTCGCCGCCGCCGTGCCAGCCTATGAAGCGCCGAAAGCTATTGCAGTGCAGACTATTTGGGCGCGCTCGGTGGTTCGCGACCTGGAAGACGAATACGCCTCGGGTTACCCGGACGAGGAGCTGGCCGCGCGGCTGGTCGCGCATTCCATCCGGTTCGGGGTGATGTCCAGGTTCACCGCGTTCGTCGCCATCGACCCCGAGCGTGTAGATGCCGGCCCGTTGACAGAAGTGCTGCAGCCGGTCGAAATGCCGTCGGGCTGGGCTCCGGCGCAGACCTTTGCGTCGGCGATGCCGGCCCCGATGGCGATGGGCAGTGTCGTTGGCGCCATTCGCCCGGCCAGTGCTCAGGCCGTCCCGAAGCGATCCGTCAAAGACCTGCTCAAGCTGGTGCGGCAGGGGATCGGCGGCGCTGACACGGGGCTCGCCGCGGTGTGGGCCGAGCTGGTCATGCATCGCGACGCGGCTTCGGATCCCGCCTTGAATGCCGCCTTGGCGGTGTTGTGCGACGTGCTCAACCGCTACCTGTGCAATTCGACGGAGGAGCTGGCCCAGCAGGTGATGCAGGCCGTCGACGCCGTGCAGCGTCTTGTTCGGAAACGGCGTTTTTGGCGGTAAGTCACAACTATTCTGATCGTAATTGCGTCGTCGGCTGCAAGGGTATTTGCAGATTTTGATAAGCGATTGCGGGTCGGTCGATAAACAACTGCCTTGCGGTCGGGAATTTACAACTTGCAAGGATTCCTTGCGTTGGATGCACGCCTAGGCTCTCTGTTGTAGTGCGCATTTGACGCATTTACGGGTAGTCGCTTGTCGTGGTATTCCGTCGAGTCGATGGGTTTGTTTCATATTTTCTGTCTGGACGATATTGAATGCCGAGTGCAGGCTTTTGGTGGGTTATTTGTGCATTTTCTGGGTCTTATTCGGGTTTAGCGGAGGTTGGTAGTCATGTCGTTTTTAACGGTGGCCCCGGAGTGGGTGGTGCAGGCGGCGGGGGATGTTGCCGCTGTGGGGAGGTCGTTGGATGAGGCGAGGGCCGCGGCGGCGGCTTCAACGACGGTGGTGGCCGCTGCAGGTAACGATGAGATTTCGGTAGCCGTTGCGGCGTTGTTCGGTACCCATGGGCGCCAGTATCAGGAGCTCAGCGAGCAGATGGCGGCGTTCCACGAGCGGTTTGCGCAGTCGTTGGCCGTGGGCGCCAAAGCGTATGCCTCGGCCGAAGCGGTGGCGGCCACGCCGCTGCAAACGCTCGAGCGTGACGTGTTGGCGGTGATCAATGCTCCGACACAGCTTCTGCTGGGACGACCGTTGATTGGCAATGGTGCGAATGGGACGTTGCCCGGACAGGCCGGCGGGGCCGGCGGGTTGTTGATCGGCAACGGCGGTAACGGGGCCGGCGGCGGGTTTGCGGG
>NZ_LQPW01000110.1 GCF_002116635.1 Mycobacterium szulgai
ACCCCGCCGGCCCCGCCGGCGCCGAACAGCCCGCCTGTTCCACCGGCGCCGCCGGTCCCGCCGGTCGCGGATCCGGAGGTTCCGCCGTTCCCGCCGGCCCCGCCGCTGGAGAAGAGGCCGCCGTTGCCGCCGGCGCCCCCGGCGCCGCCGGCTTGGGTGATGCTGTCGGCGTGCCCGCCGCCGCCGCCGGCCCCGGCTGCGCCGAAGAGCAGGCCCGCGTTGCCGCCGGAGCCGAACAGGCCCGCGGCCCCGCCGTGGCCGCCGGCCCCACCTTGGCCGGCGAGGGCCAGGGGCGATCCGCCAGCGCCGCCGGCACCGCCGTTGCCGATCAGCCCGCCGGCCCCGCCGTTGCCGCCGTTGCCACCGTTGAGGCCGCCGTTGGTACCGGATCCACCGGCGCCGCCGTTGCCGATCAACCAGCCGCCGTCCGTCCCGTTTTGGCCGGTCCCCGCGACGCCGTTGACGCCGTTGCCGATCAGCGGACGTCCGGTCGCAGCCTGGATGGGCGCGTTGATCCCGTCGAGCAAGCTCTGCAGCGGAGACGCGTTGGCAGCCTCGGCTGCCGCGAACATCGCGCCGCCGGCGCTCATCGTCTGTACGAACTGCTGGTGAAACATCGCCGCTTCGGCACTGAGGACCTGATAGGCCTGACCGTGCGCTCCGAACATCGCCGCGATCGCCGCCGACACCTCGTCGGCGCCGGCGGCCAGCAGTGCGGTGGTCGGAGCCGCCGCCGCGGCATGGGCCGTGCGCAACGCCGATCCGATGCTCTGCAAATCCGTTGCCGCCGACGTCAGCATCTCCGGGGTCACTAACACAAAAGACATCGCCGTCCTCCCGCTCGTCACTTGAATCGGGTTAAGGATGCGAGCTGAAGCGGATAAGAACGTCGGTCAGGAGACGTAGATTTCGCGCGGTGGGGGTCGTAGATTGACCTGCCGCCAGGGCTTAGCTGCGGCTGGCCCCTTCATGAGCCAACTGCACGCGAGAGGTGAGGCCCAGCTTCGCGTACACGTGCGTGAGGTGAGTCTGCACAGTACGACGGGAAACGAACAGCCGGGCCGCTATCTCGTTGTTGGCCAACCCGTCAGCAACCAGTCGCACGACGTCGCGCTCGGTGGGGGTCAGCGACGCCCAGCCGCTGCTCGGGCGTTTGCGTTCGCCCCGGCCGCGCCGTACGTAGGCGACCGCCTCATCGATGGACAGGCCGGCACCTTCGGCCCACGCGTTATCGAAGTCCTGCTGTCCCAGGGCATCCCGAAGCGCAGTGGCCATTGCCTCGTAGCCGGCGTCGTAGATTTTGAACCGGACCACGCCCATCTGCCGCCGAAACTCGTTCGCGGCGCCGAAGAGTCGTACCGCATCCCGATAGCTCAAGCCGTCGGCGGCCAGCCGCCCAAGGCACTCGAGAACATCGGGGACGGCCGAGTAAGCCTCGTATTCAGCGGCGCAGGCAAGCGCTTTGTGCGCGTCGCGTTCGGCTTGTTCGGGTTCGCCTTTCGCGATCGCTATGCGGGCCCGCGTGGTCAGCGCGCGGGCCAGGTGCCAGCCGGCCGATACCGATACCTCGTGCTCTACCGAGACCGCGGCGGCTACCAAATCACCTTGCGCCAACGCGATCTCGGCCATCGGATTGGTTACCGTCGCGGCCAGCTCACCTTGGGCGCCCAGCAGCTGCTGTGCCGCCGCACTGGCCTGCGCCGCTGCGGTCACATCGCCGGCGGCCACGGCCGCGGTTGCCAGCACGGCATAGCTGAAACCCTCATTGAACGGCCACAAATCGGAGGCTGCCGCCAGCGAAGCGTTGGCCGCAGCCATCGCGGCGTGCGTATCACCGTGTAACGCAAGCGCATTGGCCAGCGCAAGCCGGCTGCCCCAGCTGAACAGCGCGTCGTGAGCGGCATCGGCATCCCCGCTGACCGTGCGGAATTGAGTAATCGCCTCGGGCAGAGCACCTTTCATCATCTGTGCCAACCCGAGGGTCCAGCGACAGGAGCGCGCGTGAAACCGATCGCCGATCGCCTCGCCCAGCTCGCGGCCTTCTTGGGAGGCCGCGAACGCCTCGACCGGATCACCCGCGTAGAAGGCGCCGTAGGCCTGCCAGGTCAGGATCTGGGTGAGCCGCCACCGGTCGCCCAGCTCGCGAGCAATGCCGATTGCCTCGGCGAGGTACGGGCGTGCCGCTTCGGCGCTGTAGGAACTGATGGCACCGCATGCGGTGAGCGCGCGGGCCAGCAGCGCCGGGTCGTCGATCTCGCGCGCGATAGCCACGGCCTGGTGTGCCTGGTCGAGGTTGTCGTGGATGCTGCGTGAGGCGTCCAGGGACGCCTTGTCGGCCAGCGCCCGCCCACGCACCACCGCCGAGACGTCGGCGTGGCGTGCGCTCTGATCGGTCAGCACCGCGTCGAACCAGGCCAGCCCCTCCTGGATTCGGCCGCGGGTCAGCCACAGCGGCTGCAGGGACGACGTCAGCTCCAGCGCCGCCTGGACCTCGCCGTCCTCGCGGCTGCACGCGAACGCGGCGCGCAGGTTGTCGATCTCGATCTCGACCTGCTCGATGCGGCGCTGGTGATCGCCGTCCGCGGGGTTGTCCAGCAACGCGGCCATCTGGGTGTAGTGATCGCGGTGGCGCGCGCGAACCGCCTCGGCCTCAGCGGACTCGCGTAGCTTTTCCATCGCATAGTGACGAACCGTCTCCAGCATTCGGTAGCGAGTTCGGTCTCCGGCGACTTCGGCTACCACCAGCGACTTGTCCACCAGCCGGGTGAGCTCATCGATCACCAGATGCGGCTGCAGATCATCGTCGCCGCAGACGACTCGCGCCGCCTCCAGGTCGAATCCGCCGCTGAACGTGGCCAGCCTGCGGAACAGCACCCGTTCGGGTTCGCTAAGCAGGGCGTGCGACCAGTCGACGGATGCGCCCAGCGTTTGCCGGCGGCGCAACGCCGTCGGTCCGTCGCCGGTCAGCAGCCGGAAGCGGTGCCGCAGGCCGTCGAGGATCTCCGTGAGCGACATCACCCGCACGGCCGCCGCCGCGAGCTCAATCCCGAGCGGCAAGCCGTCCAGGCGGCCGCAGATATCGGCCACGGCGGCTGCATCTGCGGCGCTGATATTGAAGTCCGGGCGCGCCAGGCGCGCGCGGTCGACGAAAAGCTCGATCGCTTCGTCGGTCAGCGCCAACGAGGGCACTCGCCAGGTCAGCTCGCCGGGCACCCCGATCGGTGCGCGGCTGGTGGCCAAGATCGTCAACCGCGGGCAGGCGCCCAGCAGTTCGCCGGTCAGGGCGGCGCACGCGTCGATCAGGTGCTCGCAGTTGTCCAGCACCATCAGCACGTCGCGGTCGCCGACGAAGCGCGCCAGCGTGTCCAGCGCGGTGCGGCCCGGTTGGTCCGGCAGATCCAGGGCTCGCAAAACCGCTACCGGAACGACCTCGGGGTCACTGACGGGTGCCAGATCTACAAACCACACTCCGCCGCCGAATTCGGCCGCCGCCTGCGCCGCGATCTGCACCGCCAGCCGCGTTTTCCCGACGCCGCCGGCGCCGGCCATGGTCACCAGCCGGTTGTCGGCCAAGAACTTGCGTACGTCGGTGATCTGTTCGCTGCGGCCGACGAATCGGGTCAGCTGCGCCGGAACACCATGTGGTGCAACAATATTCAGGTTATGTAGCGGCGGGAACTCGACCCGTAGATCGGGATGACACAACTGCGTCACCCGTTCGGGGCGGGGCAGGTCGCGCAGCCGGTGAGTGCCGAGGTCGGTCAGCCAGACGTCGGCAGGCAGTTGGTCGACGACCAGATCGTGGGTGGTGCCCGACACCACGATCTGGCCGCCATGCGCCAGTTCCCGCAACCGCGCCGCCCGGTGCAGGGTTGGACCCGAATAGTCACCCGAGTGACCCGCCTGCACCTCGCCGGTGTGCACCGCGACGCGCAGCTGGATGGGTGCCAGCGGCGCCTGCTGCAAATCGATGGCACACGCCAGGGCGTCGGTGGTGCGTGGGAACATCGCCACGAAGCCGTTCTCGTCTCCAAGTTTGACCGGTCCAACCCCGTCGTTGGCCGCAATGATCTCGGCTGCTATCCGATCAAGTCGTGCGAGCGGCGTCGAGCATTCCGCGTCGGCGAGCAACAGGGTTACCGTCCTCGTCGGCAGAAACTCACTCACGCACATGTCACTCCGCTTTCATGGCGATCTATCCGTGACTAACTCAGTGTCACGCACGCGGGGCGCCAACGGTTCAACATGAGTGCAAAAAGTTCTGTCAAACGGCGCTACGACCCCCTCGGGTCGCCCATCTACGACCCCCTTGCCCGGCCTATTTACGCGTTGTGACTGACGTTCATCGGCCCACCGCCGCGCATTCTTTGGCCATGAATTTCTTGGTATTACCGCCGGAGATCAATTCGGCGCGGATGTTTCTGGGGGCGGGATCGGCGCCGCTGTTGTCGGCGGCAGCGGCGTGGGACGGTTTGGCCGGTGAGCTGGGCGAGGCGGCGAGTTCGTTCGGGTCCGTCGCCTCAGGGCTGGCAGGCACGGCGTGGCAGGGTCCGGCGGCCACCGCGATGACGGCCGCGGCCGCGCCCTACGTGGGGTGGCTGTCGGCCGCGGCGGCTCAGGCGCAGGGGTCGGCAGGGCAAGCCCGCGCGGCGGTCTCGGCGTTCGAGTCCGCGGTGTCAGCGACGGTGCACCCCGGATTGGTCGCGGCGAACCGCAATCAGCTGGTGTCGTTGGTGCTGTCCAACCTGTTCGGTCAGAACGCGCCTGCGATCGCGGCGGCCGAGGCTTCCTATGAGCAGATGTGGGCTCAGGATGTGGCCGCGATGGTGGGCTACCACGGCGGGGCGGCCGCGGCCGTGGCGCAGTTGATGCCCTTCCAGACGCTGCAGCAGGCACTGGCAGGTATACCGGGGTTGCCCGCGAACCTGGGCGCAGGAAACATCGGCAGCTCGAACGCGGGCGGCGGTAATCACGGCAGCGGCAACCTGGGCAGCGGCAACAACGGCAACCAGAACGTCGGCAACGGCAATATCGGCAACACCAACCTGGGCAGCGGGAACAACGGGATCGGCAACGTCGGAAACGGCAACCGCGGCGACCAGAACATCGGCAGCGGTAATGCCGGCACCAAGAACACCGGCAGCGGAAACGTCGGCAACGGCAACGTCGGTCTGGGAAACCTCGGCAACGCCAACACGGGCAACGCGAACCTCGGCAACGCCAACATGGGCAATGCAAACCGCGGCGACGCCAACATGGGCTTCGGCAACCGGGGCAGCAACAACGTCGGCGCCGGCAATACCGGCAACCACAACTTCGGCTTCGGCAACACGGGCAACAACAACATCGGCTTCGGGCTGACCGGTGACAACCAAGTGGGTTTCGGCGCGCTCAACTCCGGAACCGGCAACATCGGCTTCGGCAACTCGGGCACCGGCAATATCGGGTTCTTCAACTCGGGCACCGGAAACGTCGGCTTCTTCAATTCCGGCAACCACAGCTTCGGCTTCGAGAATTCGGGCAGCTTCAACACCGGATTCACCAACTCCGGTCAGGGCAATACCGGCTTCTTCAATGGCGGCTTCAACAATGTGGGTTTCGGAAACGCGGGCGCGAACAACTTCGGAATGGACAACGGCGGCTCCCAGAACATGGGTTACGGGAACGCGGGATTCCAGAACACCGGCAGCATGAACGCCGGCTCGATCAACACCGGTGATTTCAACGCCGGCGACATCAATACCGGCTGGGCTAACTCAGGCGGCAGCAACACCGGCGGCTTCAACGCGGGCAAGCTGAACACCGGCTTCGGCAGCGCGATCACGCCTGTCGGTGTCAAGAACTCCGGATTCGGCACCACCGGGCTGGACTCGTCGGGCTTCTTCAACTCCGGCGGCGACACCTCCGGATTCCAGAACACGGGGCTGGCCTTCGAGTCGGGATTCGGCAACTCCGGCAACGGAAACAATGTGGGCATCAACAACCACGGCAGCTTCCTCGCGGGCATCAACAACACCGGCTTCGACAATATCGGCATCGCCAATTCGAATGTCTTCAATTCGGGATTCGGTAACTCGGGCAATGACGACTCCGGGTTCTTCAACAAGGCGGACGCGAAGTCCGGCTTCTTCAATTAAGCCCGGTGTTCATCGGGCGTCGTTAACCATTTCCTCGAGGGAGAAGATATGTCGTTTGTGATCGCCATGCCCGAACTGTTGCAGGGTGCGGCCCAGGATTTGGCGGGCATTCGCGCCTCGCTGACCCAGGCCGCCGCCACCGTGGCCGGCCCCACTACCGGTATAGCGGCAGCGGCTCAAGACGAGATATCGATGGCGATCGCTTCCATGTTCGGCAGCTTCGGCGAGGACTTTCAGGCCCTGCACGCCCAAGCGCAAGCGTTCCACGAACAATTCGTCGCCGTGATGAGCGCGGGTGCCGGCGCCTACGCGAGTGCCGAGGCTGCAAACGTCGAGCAGATCCTGCTCGGCGGATCACCCGCCTACCAAACGCTTTTCGCGAATACCGCCGCCAATCTCCAAACTCTGCAAAGCGCCGTCGCGGCGAATCCGACGCCGCTGCTGGCGCAGTTCATCAAAAACCAGATGGGCTACGAGCAGACGATCGCCGCCACGCTGGGCGGCGGCCTGCCGAATTTCCCCGCCCTGCAGCAGCTTTTCCCGCCTGATCCGGCGGGGTTGCTGCAGGGGATCGTCAACCAGCAAACCGGCTACGGCCAGACCATCTCCACCGCACTGGGCGCCGCCGGCCAGGACTTACGGGCCGCCGCGAATGCCTTGCCGGCAACGTTGCAAACGGCCTTCCAGCAGCTTGCGGCCGGAGACGTCACCGGCGCGGCGCGCGGTGTCGCAACGGGCTTCGGAAACCTGTTTGTGACGGGTCTGGTTGCCAACCAGGACATGACGACGTTCCTCATCAACATCAGCCCGACCGGAACACTGGGCGATTTGTTGCCGATCTTCGCCATCCCCGGGCAGATGGCGCAGAACCTCACCGATCTAATACCCGCCGGCTCCATTCCCGCTCAGATTTCCCAGCACCTCACCAACGCGATCAATACGCTGACCGATACCTCGCAAACGTTGGACCTGACTACCGGTGAGCTTCATGTGGGATTGCCGTTGGTGTTGGGGCTCGACGCGATTGGTCCGGTGGTCACCAGCCTGAACGCGTTCGGCTCCAGCGGCAGCGCAGTTCTGGGCGCGCTGCAAACCGGCGACGCCCTGGGGGCCACCGCGGCGCTGTTCGACGCACCCGCCAACATTCTCAACGGTTTCCTCAACGGCCAAGCCACACTGCCACTTTCGGTTTCGCTGGGGGACCTCACGACCACGACGAACATCCCACTCGGCGGGCTCCTCACTCCCGCTCAGCCCGCTTCGCTGACGGTCGAAATATTCGGCACGACAGGGACAATCCCCCTGACCGGAACGAACTTCGGAGGACTCCTCCCGGCGCTGCTGAGCTTCCTGCCCGAACAGCTTGCCCAGGCCATCGGCCCGGGCTGAGAACGGACCCGATTATGGAATTCCTAGTCTTACCACCGGAAATCAATTCCGCGCTGATGTACGCCGGGGCAGGGGCGGGCCCGCTGTTTCTGGCAGCGACGGCGTGGCAGGGGTTGGCCGCCGACTTGCACACCTCGGCGTCGTCTTTCGACTCGGTGGTCACCGCGCTGGCCACCGGGCCGTGGTCGGGTCCGGCGGCGACGGCGATGGCCGCGGCCGCCGCGACGTATGTGTCGTGGCTGTCGTCGGCCGCGATGCAGGCGGCGGGGACGGCGGGTCAGGCCCAGGCCGCGGCGACAGCGTTTGAAACGGCGCAGACGGCGACTGTGCATCCCGCGGCGGTGGCCGCCAACCGGGCCTCGTTAACGTCTTTGGTGGCAACCAATTTCATCGGCCAGAACACACCCGCGATCGCGGCCACCGAGTTCGACTATGTGGCGATGTGGGCCCAGGACGTGGCCGCAATGCTGGGATATCACGCAGGTGCGGCGTCGGTGGCAGCGGCGTTGACGCCGTTTGCGCTCCCGCCGATCGATTTGCCGGGCTTGGCTTCTACGGTCGGGGCGGTGGCCGACGCGCTGACTCCGGTGACCCAGGCCGCGACGGCAGCGGTGCAGTCGCTGCTGTCCGGATCGTCGCTGCAGTCGCTGACCTCGGTCGCGCAGGTCGCGGCCACTCCGGTCAGCATGCTGATGTCGCCGATGATGTCGTTGGCACAGGGCGCCAACGGCGCCGGGGTGGCCGGCACGGGGCTGGTCACCGGGATCGCCGACGCACCGAAGCTGGTCGGCGACACCGCTCCCGCGCTCAAGGGCGGCATGGGTGTAGGCACCGCGGCCGACTTGGGTAAGGCTCGGCTGGTGGGAGCGGTGTCAGTGCCGCCGTCCTGGCCGGGATCGATGCCGAAAGGCGTTGTCAGTTCGGCTGTTTCGGGATTGGGGGCATTGTCCAACGCCGCCGAGATGTCCCAGCCTGCCGCCGGCGGCATGCCGATGATGCCGATGCCGATGGGAATGGGCGGAGCCGGCGCCGGTACACCCGGGGGCATGCTGGGCCGCGGCGGGGCGAGTCCACATGTGGTCCAACAGCGGCCGAGCGTGATTCCGCGAACCGGGGTCGGATAGAGCGGGGGTGATCGGCGGGGTGACCGGCGGAGATTGTCAGCCACGATGTGGAACCAATTATATTGCAGTGAAAGGAAATAGGTAATGACCACGAGGTTTATGACCGACCCGCACGCGATGCGGGACATGGCAGGACGTTTCGAGCTACACGCTCAGACGGTCGAGGACGAGGCGCGCCGGATGTGGGCGTCGTCGCAGAACATCTCCGGCGCGGGCTGGAGCGGGATGGCGCAGGCGACATCGCTGGACACGATGAGCCAGATGAATCAGGCGTTTCGCAACATCGTGAGCATGCTGCACGGCGTACGCGACGGCCTGGTCCGCGACGCCAATAACTATGAGCAGCAAGAACAAACGTCGCAGCAAGCATTGAGCAGTTAGGAATTCGGCGATGACGATCAATTACCAGTTCGGTGACGTGGATGCCCACGGGGCATTGATTCGGGCGCAGGCGGCATCGCTGGAGGCCGAGCACCAGGCGATCGTGCGTGATGTGCTGGCCGCCGGGGACTTCTGGGGTGGCGCCGGCTCGGTGGCCTGCCAGGAGTTCATCACCCAGTTGGGCCGCAATTTCGCGGTGATCTACCAGCAGGCCAACACCCACGGCCAGCAGGTGCAAGCCGCGGGCGCCAATATGGCGCAAACCGACTCCAGCGTCGGTTCCAGCTGGGCCTAGCCAGCGCTGTTGTTCGCGGGCGGCAGCCGGCTTGCCGGCCGCGAACAAGCCTGCCGGTAGCCGGTCGCGAAGCTGGGCAGCGCCTGCGGAGTTCCTGAGTGACTCCTGAATCAAAGCTATGAGCGGCCCGATCTTTGATGTGATCTAAGTCATCGGATTCCGCTGCCTGGTTGGGGGTGCGAATGATTCTGGACTTCGCGTGGTTGCCGCCGGAGATCAACTCGGCGCGAATCTTTTCCGGTGCGGGCTCGGGCCCGTTGTTCACCGCGGCCTCGGCCTGGGACGGGCTGGCCACCGAGCTGCGGGCCTCGGCGTCGTCGTTCGAATCGGTGATCACCGCGCTGACGGGCGGCCCGTGGGCGGGTCCGGCGTCGGTCTCGATGGCCGCGGCCGCGGCCCCCTATTCGGGGTGGCTGAGCGGCGCGGCGGGGCAGGCGGAGTCGGCGGCCGGTCAGGCGCGGGCGGCGGCCACGGCGTTTGAGACGGCGATGACGGCCACAGTCCATCCGGCGGCCGTTGCCGCGAATCGAACGTCGTTGCTATCGCTGATCGCGACGAATTTCCTGGGCCAGAACACACCGGCGATCGCGGCCGCCGAGTTCGATTACGTCGAGATGTGGGCCCAGGATGTGGCCGCCATGGTCGGCTATTACAGCGGAGCCACTTCGGTGGCGTCCATGCTGACGCCGTTCAGCATGCCGCCACTGAATCTGGCGGGGCTGAATCTCGCGGGGTTGGCCTCGACAGCGACGGCAGCGGTGTCACCGGCCATTCAGGGCGCGGTGGCTCCGCTGTCGGGCGCGGTGACGGCGGTCCAGTCGGCCGCTTCGGCCATTCCATTGCAGTCAGTGATATCGGTGGCGCAGATCGGCATGTATCCGGCCAGCATGCTGATGTCTCCGATGATGCAGCTGGCGAGCGTTGCGCGCACGGGCACGGCCGGAGCGACCGGCGCCGCCGCCGGGTTGGCCGATGCGCCGAAGTTCGTCGGTAGCGCCGCTCCGGCCATGAAGGGCCTCGGCGGCGGGGGGCTGGGTGGCGGAATGTCAGCTGCACTGGGCCACTCACGGCTGGTGGGGGCGATGTCGGTGCCCCCGACGTGGCAGGGGTCGACGCCGGCCGCGATGGCCAGTTCGGCGATACGTGGGATGGGCGCGCTGCCGACTGTGGCGCCGATGGCTCAGGCGGCGCCCACCGGCGGCGGCATGCCGATGATGCCAATGCCGATGGGTGCCGGCGCCGGCGGCGCGGGCATGCCCGGCGGGATGATGGGCCGCGGCGGCGCGAGTCCGCATGTGACGCAGCAGCGGCCGAGCGTGGTACCGCGCACCGGAATCGGCTAGCTAAGTCGTTGCGGCCGTTGCGGTTTCGGTCGCCACAGCTAGCACTTCTGATGCGGCCCGCTCGCCGGAACGAATCGCGCCGTCGACCCAACCGCACATGGTGGCTGAACTCTCGGTGCCGGCCCAGTGCACCCGACCGCAGGGCGCCCGCAGGGCGTGACCGTATTCGGTGAGTACGCCGGTAGGGGTGTGACTGATCATCCCGCCGCCGGAGTAACGCTCGGTGGTCCAGTTCTGCTCGTGGTATTCGAGGAGCCGGGCTGCCTTGTCGCCGAACCGGTCGACGAGCTGGGCGATGACCGCGGCCTTGCGGTCGGCCTCGTCGAGGCGGGTGAGCTGGCGCGCGGCAACCCCTTCGGTGATGACGCACATGATCCCTGGGTTTCCGGTGTCGGTGCAGGCATCGATGGTCAGTGTGGCCGGGGTACCCGGCGCCGCCGATTGCCCGGACAATCCGTCGGCGCGCCAGAACGCGTCGTCATAGATGATCGACGTCTTGAGGATCGCGCCGCCGGGCATCCGCTGGTTCAGCAATGTCCGATCAACCGGCAGCATGGGCTCGTAGTCGATGGAGCCGGCAATGGCCATCGGGATCGTGACGATGACCCGCTGCGCCCGCACGCTCAAACCATCGGAGCGCACCGTTACTCCGTCGGCGTCCTGACTGATCTGCCGGACCGGCTGCGACAAATGCAGCGCATCACCCAGCTGGGCGACGATCGGGCGGTAGATGGCACCCATGCCGCCAACCGGGCGGGCATCCTGAGCGCCGCCCTTGCCCGAAATGACAAAGCTGGGACCGCCGATGGTGGAACTGCCGGCCGACGCCATCTGCAGCAGCATCCACAGCATCGAAACCTCGGCCGGCGCACAGGTATACGGGCCGGCCAAGGCCATGTCCAGCATCTCGCGCGCCGGCCTGGACAACACGTTGCGCTCGAGCCAGTCGCCCAGGCTGATCCGGTCCCACTCGGCGGCCTCCTTGGCCTCCCAAGGGGCTTCGCGCGGAAGCGATTTGCACATCTGCTCCACACTCATCAGGCCCATGCCCACGTTGGCTACCGCCCACGGGCTCATCGTCCACGGCAACTTGCCGCCGTAGCGGTGCTTCTTGCCGTCGACCACCATCATGGCGTCGCCGTCGTTGTGCTGCTTGTACTCCGGCACGCCGAATTCCTGCATCAGCGCATAGATCCGGTCCTGGCCCGGCCCGATCCAGGCGCCCCCGCGATCGATCCACAGCCCGTCGTCGCGGGTGACGGTGAAGGTGCGACCGCCCACCCGGTCGCGGGCCTCCAGCACGGCCACCGAGCGACCCGCCTGCTTCAACCGGAGCGCGGCCGTCAAACCCGCGAATCCGGCACCGACCACGCAAAAATCGACATCTGTCACGCCTGGCTCCTCAGTTGCGGTTGCCGCCTCAGCTGCAAGCTACACCGATTGGCCGGTCGACGAATACGGAAAACTGCTACCGGTGTTCTCGTCGACCGTGACGTGCCCGCCGAGGAAGGGGAACGCGCGCTGCGCGCAGGCGGGCCGGTTGCAGATCTTGCAGCCCGCACCGATAGGCACGGCAGTGCCCGGATCGTCGAGGACGATTCCGCTGGAGTAGACGAGTTTGTCGGCATAGGCCAGCTCGCAGCCCAGTCCGACGGCAAAGCTCTGGTGCTGCCCCAGATAGCCGCGGCCCTCGGGCGCAATGGTTTTGGCCACCCAGAAGTACGATCTGCCGTCGGGCATCTGCGCCACCTGAACAACGATCCGTCCGGGTTGGGAGAATGCGTCGTGCACCACCCACAGGGGGCAGCTGCCGCCCACCCGGCTGAAATGAAAGGCCGTGGCGGACTGGCGTTTCGAGATATTACCGGCCTTGTCGGTGCGCACGAAGATGAACGGCACCCCGCGCTGCTGCGGGCGCTGCAGCGTGGAAAGCCGGTGGCACACGGTCTCGAAGCCGACCCCGAACCGACGGCCCAGCAGGTCGATGTCATAACGCAATTCGGCTGCGGCACGGTGGAATTCGCGATAGGGCAACAGAAGGGCGCCGGCGAAGTAGTTGGCCAGCCCGATCCGCGCAACGCCGCGGGCTTCGGGGCTCAGCTGGTCGTCGGTCGCCACGATCGCCGAGATCAGCTCCGATTGGCTGAGCAGCGCCAGTTGAGTGGCGATCTGAAAGGCGCGCTGGCCGGGCCGCAGCCAGTGGGCAACACCAAGCACCTTGGTTTCCGGGTGGTAGCGGCGCTTGGTGGTCTCGGGCAGGCCGTCGTCGATCACCACGGCGATGCCGAACTGATCGCGCATCAGCGAGGTCAGCTGGATGTCGAGCTCACCGACCCGCATCCCGTTGTCGTTGAACATCTTTTCCGCCGCCGCGTCCAGCTCCCCGATGTAATTGCTGCGGTCGTAGAAGAAATCGCGGACCTCCTCGAACGGCATCGGCCGCTCGGGCGCCAGCCCGGTGTCCGCGGTTGCCCGAGATCGGTAGCCTTCCAATTCCTCGGTGGCATCGCGCAATCGGCGGTGGACGGCGACCAGGCTGCGCCCTACCTCGGGCATGCGGGCGACGAATTCCTCGATCCGGCCGGGACTGATCGCGTCTTGCGCGGCGGCTTCGGTGAAGACGTCGCTGAGGTCGGCCACCAGCCGCGCATCGGAATCCGAGGAGAAGTACTGCGCGGGCAGATCGAAGCGCTCGGTCAGCGCTAACAGCACCGGCACGGTGATGGGCCGCTGATCATTCTCCAGCTGATTGACGTAGCTGTTCGACAAGTCCAGCGCGCGGGCCAGTGCCGCCTGGGTGAGCCCGCGCTCCTGACGCAGCCGCCGCAGCCGGGCTCCGGTAAATGTCTTCGCCACATCGCGCACACTACTCCGATCGATATTCGCAAAGTTCGCAAAGCGCGACCATATAGGACACTAAAATACGCACTTGCAGGAGCTTTCACTCGCGGCTCGATGTGCATAACGTGTGGATTATGTTGTTGCACGAAGTCCGGTCGCATCGCAGCGCCGACGAATTGCCGCTGACCGAACAGTTGGCCCACAAGATCGCGCTGGTCGCTACCGATCCGGTTGCCGTCGAGCCGCAGACCGCGGACATGCTGCTCAATCGCATCATCGACAACGCCGCAGTCAGCGCCGCCGCGGTGCTGCGCCGCCCCGTCGCGGTGGCACGTGAACAGGCGCTGGCGCATCCGGCTCGCCGCGGTGCCGGCGTCTTCGGGGTCCAGGGCAGTTACTCGGCGGAGTGGGCGGCCTGGGCCAACGGCGTCGCGGCGCGCGAATTGGATTTCCACGACACGTTTTTGGCCGCCGACTACGCTCACCCCGCCGACAACATCCCGCCACTGGTGGCCGTCGCGCAGCAACTGGGTGTCAGCGGGGCCGGCCTGATCCGCGGCCTGGCCACCGCGTATGAGATCCACATCGATCTGGTCAAGGGAATCTGCCTGCACGAGAACAAGATTGACCAGGTCGCGCACCTGGGCCCGGCGGTCGCGGCCGGCATCGGCACCATGCTTGGGCTGGACACGCAGACCATCTGCCACGCCATTGGCCAGGCCCTGCACCTGACCACCAGCACCCGGCAATCACGCAAAGGCGCGATCTCCAGCTGGAAGGCGTTCGCCCCTGCTCACGCCGGGAAGATCGCGATCGAGGCCGTCGACCGCGCGATGCGCGGTGAGCGCTCACCGGCACCCATCTGGGAGGGCGAGGACGGCGTCATCGCCTGGCTGCTCGGTGGACCCGACCGGACCTACCAGGTGCCGCTGCCCGGCCCCGGCGAACCCAAGCGCGCCGTCCTGGACAGCTACACCAAGCAGCACTCCGCGGAATACCAGAGCCAGGCGCCCATCGACCTGGCCTGCCGGTTGCGTCAGCGCATCGGGGATCTCGACCAGGTCGCCTCCATCGTGTTGCACACCAGCCACCACACCCATGTGGTGATCGGCACCGGTTCGGGTGACCCGCAGAAGTTCGACCCCGACGCGTCGCGAGAAACCCTCGACCACTCGCTGCCCTACATCTTCGCGGTTGCGCTGCAGGACGGCGGCTGGCACCACGAGCGCTCCTACACATTCGAGCGGGCGCACCGGCCCGACACCATCGCGCTGTGGCGAAAGATCAGTACGGTCGAGGATCCGGAGTGGACCCGCCGCTACCACTCGGCCGATCCGGCACAGCGGGCGTTCGGCGCGCGCGCCGAGGTGAGGATGCGCAGCGGTGGGGTGATCGTCGACGAACTAGCGATGGCCGATGCCCATCCGCTGGGCGCAAGACCGTTCGAACGCAAGCATTACCTGCAAAAATTCACCCAACTCGCCGACGGCGTGGTGGAACACGTTGAGCAGCAACGTTTTTTGGCCACAGTGGAAACCCTGGCCGAGCTCGCGGATACCGGTGCGCTGAACATAGTGGTCGATGCGCGGGTGCTGGACCGGGCGCCGCTGATTGCGGACGGGATCTTCAAGTCATGACCGCGGCTACTGAGATCCGCAAGGGCCTGGCCGGCGTGGTGGTGGACACCACGGCCATCTCCAAGGTGGTGCCCGAAACCAACTCGCTGACCTACCGCGGATATCCGGTGCAGGAGCTGGCCGCTCGCTGCAGCTTCGAACAGGTCGCGTTCTTGCTCTGGCGCGGGGAGTTGCCCACCGACGCCGAACTGGCGCTGTTCAGTCAGCGCGAGCGCGCCAGTCGCCGGCTGGATCGCTCGATGCTGTCCTTGATGGCCAAGCTGCCGGACAACTGCCATCCGATGGACGTGGTACGCACCGCGATCAGTTACCTGGGTGCCGAAGATCCCGACGAGGACGACGATTCGGCGAACCGGGCCAAGGCGCTGCGGATGATGGCGGTGTTGCCGACGATCGTGGCCGTCGATATGCGCCGTCGTCGCGGCCTGGCCCCGATCCCGCCGCACGCCGGGCTGGGGTATGCCCAGAACTTCCTCAACATGTGCTTCGGCCAGGTGCCAGAACCCGCCATTGTTTCGGCGTTCGAGCAGTCGATGATTCTTTACGCCGAACACGGTTTCAACGCGTCCACGTTCGCCGCGCGGGTGGTCACGTCGACGCGGTCGGACATCTACAGCGCGGTCACCGCAGCGATCGGCGCGCTCAAGGGGCGGCTGCACGGCGGCGCCAACGAGGCCGTCATGCGCGACCTGCTCGAGATCGCAGAACCGGCGAACGCGCGAGAGTGGTTGCGCGGCAAGCTCGCTCGGCACGAGAAGATCATGGGTTTCGGGCACCGGGTATACCGCAACGGTGACTCCCGGGTGCCGACCATGCGCCAGGCCCTGGCCCGCGTCGCCGCGCTGCGCGACGGCCGGCGCTGGCTGGACATCTACCAGGTGCTCGAGGCGGAAATGGCGGTAAACACGGGGATAAGGCCCAACCTGGACTTTCCCACCGGGCCCGCCTATCACCTGATGGGTTTCGACATCGCCAGCTTCACGCCGATATTCGTGATGAGCCGGATCACCGGCTGGACTGCGCACATCATGGAACAGGCGGCGGCCAACACCCTGATCCGGCCGCTGAGCGCCTACTCAGGGTGCGAACAACGAGCGCTGCCCGGCTAATCCGGTCCGCCGTACTGCCAGACCAGGCCGTGGGTGCCGGTCATCATGTGGTTGCACCACATCGTCTGTCCGTTGGCGTCCTGCGTGGTGGCGTGCCAGACGGTGCACGGATCGCCTGGCCCGGGTGGGTTGGCGAGCGCGGCGGGGGCCGCAACGCCGAAGCCGATCGATGCGGCAGCGGTGGTCATCGCCAGCACGGCGAGCCGAAATCTTGTCACGATGGCATCTCCTCAACGCTGAGCAGGAAGCCGGACCTGAGAACCCGAAGCTTCACGGTAGTCCCGAAACGACCCGCCGGTAAAGGATTCGGCAGCCGAACCGAGCGCCCGCCTAGAACACGTTCTAATCTGTCAAACCATGGGATTTCTGAAGCCCGAACTGCCGCAGATCGACGTAGCCGAGTGGAGCAAGGGCACCCGCAGCGAAAAGATCCGACCGATGGCCAGACACTGGGCCGAAGTCGGTTTCGGGACGCCGGTGGTACTGCATCTGTTCTACGTCGCCAAGATCCTGCTCTACATCCTGTTCGCCTGGCTGATCGTGCTGAGCACCAAGGGAATCGATGGTTTCACCAACGTTCGGGCATGGTACGCCGAACCGATCGTGTTCGAGAAGGTCGTGCTGTACACGATGCTCTTCGAGGTCGTCGGGCTGGGTTGCGGCTTCGGGCCGCTGAACAACCGGTTCTTTCCGCCCATGGGCTCGATTCTGTATTGGCTTCGGTTCGGGACCATCCGGCTGCCACCGTGGCCGGATCGGGTCCCGATGACCCACGGCACCAAGCGCAAGCCGGTCGATGTCGCGCTGTACGCGTTGCTGCTGATCGCGCTGGTGGCGGCGCTGTTCACCGACGGCACCGGGCCGGTGCCCGAGCTGGGCAGCACGGTCGGGCTGTTGCCGACGTGGCAGATCGTGTTGATCCTGGTGCTGCTCGCGGGGACCGGGCTGCGGGACAAAGTCATCTTCCTGGCCGCCCGTGGTGAGGTGTACGGGTCCCTCACGGTGACATTCTTGTTTGGCGGTGTGGACATGATCGTCGCCGCCAAACTGGTGTTCCTGGTGATCTGGATGGGCGCGGCGACCTCCAAGCTCAACAAGCACTTCCCGTTCGTGATCTCCACGATGATGTCCAACAACCCGCTATTCCGGCCGCGGTTCATCAAGCGGCTGTTCTTCGAGAAGTTCCCCGACGATCTGCGGCCCGGGCTGTTGTCGCGGATCTTCGCCCACGTCAGCACCTTCATCGAGATGTGCGTGCCCGTGGTCTTGTTCTTCGCTCACGGCGGCTGGCCCACCACCGTGGCCGCGATCGTGATGGTGTGCTTCCACCTGGGCATCCTGACGGCCATCCCGATGGGGGTACCGCTGGAATGGAACGTCTTCATGATCTTCGGTGTGCTGTCGCTGTTCGTCGGCCATGCGCGTCTGGGCCTGACGGACGTGAAAAGCCCCGTGCCAGTGGCGATTCTGTTCGCGGTGGTGGCCGGAACCGTGATCCTGGGCAATCTGTTTCCCCACAAGATCTCGTTTCTGCCCGGCATGCGCTACTACGCCGGCAATTGGGACACCACCCTGTGGTGTATCAAACCCTCAGGCGCGGACAAGATCACCCGCGGCATCGTGGCGATCGCGAGCATGCCGCAGGCCCAGCTGGAGCGCTTCTACGGCAAGGATCGAGCGCAGATTCCGATGTATCTGGGATACGCGTTCCGCGCCATGAACACCCACGGCCGGGCGCTGTTCACGCTGGCGCACCGGGCGATGGCCGGCCAGAACGAGGACGACTACGTCGTCACCGACGGCGAACGGATCTGCAGCACCGCCATCGGCTGGAACTTCGGCGACGGTCACATGCACAACGAGCAGCTGATCGAGGCCATGCAGCAGCGCTGCCGCTTCGAGCCGGGCGAGGTGCGCATCGTGCTGCTCGACGCGCAGCCCATCCACAAGCAGACGCAGGCCTACCGGTTAGTGGATGCGGCCACCGGCGAGTTCGAACGCGGCTACGTCCGGGTCGCCGACATGGTGACCCGCCAGCCCTGGGCCGACGACGTTCCGGTACACGTGCTGTCCGAGTAGCTCTGCAGCGCCGCGAGCGTAACGCCACTGCGAAATTTCGCGGGTGAAGTCGCAATGGCGTTACGCTCGTGGCCACAGTCAGACCCCCGCGCGCACCTCCCGCGCCGCGGCCACCATGTTGCGCAGCGAGGCGGTCACCTGGTCCACGTTTCGGGTCTTCAGTCCGCAGTCGGGGTTGACCCACAGCCGCTCGGCCGGAACCGCGCGCAATGCGGCGCGTAATGACTCGGCCATCTCGCCGGTGCTGGGCACCCGCGGCGAATGGATGTCATAGACCCCCGGTCCCACGCCGTTGGCAAACCCGATCGCATTCAGATCGTCCAGCACCTCCATGTGTGAGCGGGCCGCCTCGATGGACGTCACGTCGGCGTCCAGATCGGCAATGGCGCCGATCACCTCGCCGAACTCCGAATAGCACAGGTGGGTGTGGATCTGCGTCGAGTCGGCGACTCCGGAGGTGGCCAAGCGGAAAGAACCTACGGCCCAACGCAAGTACTCGTCCTGATCGGCGCGGCGCAGCGGCAGCAGCTCCCGCAGTGCGGGCTCGTCGACCTGGATGACCGCGATGCCGGCGGACTGCAGATCCACGGTCTCGTCGCGAATGGCCAGCGCCACCTGATTGGCGGTGTCGGCCAGCGGCTGGTCGTCACGCACGAACGACCACGCCAGAATCGTCACCGGACCGGTCAGCATGCCCTTGACCGGTTTGTCGGTCAGCGACTGCGCGTAGGTGATCCAGCCGACCGTCATCGGGTGGGGCCGGGCGACATCGCCATAGAGGATCGGCGGGCGCACGCAGCGGCTGCCGTAGGACTGCACCCAGCCGTTCTGAGTGGCGAAGAAGCCGTCGAGCTGCTCGGCGAAGTACTGGACCATGTCGTTGCGCTCCGGTTCACCGTGCACCAGAACATCGAGGCCCAAATCCTCCTGCAGCTTGATGACGTCGGCGATCTCGGACTTCATCCGGCGCACGTATTCGTCGGAGTCGATCTCGTGGGCGCGCAGCGCCGCGCGCGCCTTGCGGATCGCCGAAGTCTGCGGGTAGGAGCCGATCGTCGTGGTCGGCAGTGGCGGCAGGTGCAGGCGCGCGTCCTGGCTCGTGCGGCGCTGCGCGGGGTCGCCGCGGTGGGCCCCGGAGGCCACGATCGAATCGATGCGAGCCCGGACCTGCCCATTGTGCAGTCGCGGGTCGCGCTTGCGGGATGCGACGGCGGCGTTGGATGCTGCGATCTCGTCGGCGACTGTTTCGCGCCCGTCATGCAAAGCGCGGGCCAGGACGACTACCTCGCTTACCTTTTCGGCGCCGAACGCCAGCCAGCTGCGCAACGCGTCGTCCAGATCGCTCTCGGGTTCCAGCGAGTACGGCACGTGCATGGTGGAACACGACGTCGAAACGGCAACGGTGCCAGCCGAACCCAGCAGGCGGGCCAGTTTGCCCAGTGCGGCCTCCAGGTCGGTGCGCCAAACGTTGCGTCCGTCCACGACGCCGGCCACCAGCGTCTTGCCGGACAACTCGGGTGCTCGAAATATTGAGGCGACCGCCTCAGTGGCACCCGCCACCAGGTCGACGCCGATCGCCTCCACCGGTGTGCGGGCCAGCCCCGCCAGGGCGCTGCCCGGGTCGCCGAAGTAGGTCGCGACATAGACGGCCGGACGGTTGCGCACCGAGCCCAGCGCGGTATAGACGGCCTCGGCCAGCGCGGGCGCGTCTGCTGAGATGTCGGTGACCAGCGCCGGCTCGTCGAACTGCACCCACGTGGCGCCGTTATCGGCGAGTAGCGACAACAGCTCGGAGTAGACCGGCACCAGCTCCCTTAGCCGTTCGATAGGAGCCCCACCACCGTTGACGGCCTTGCTCAGCAACAGGAAAGTCACCGGCCCGATGACGACGGGCCGCGCCGGAATCCCTTGCTCCAGAGCTTCTTTCAGCTCGGAGAGCACCTTGTCCGGGTTCAGGGCGAACCGGGTCGCGGGCTCGATTTCTGGAACCAGATAGTGATAGTTGGTGTCGAACCACTTCGTCATCTCCAGCGGAGCGACCTCGTCATTGCCACGCGCGGCGGCAAAGTACCGGTCCAGCTCGTCGGAAATGCCGCTCACCCGGGCCGGCAGCGCCCCGAGCAGCACCGCGGTGTCGAGCATCTGGTCGTAGTAGGAGAAGGTGTTCACCGGCACCGAGTCCAGGCCGGCGGCGGCCAGGTCCGACCAGTTGTCGCGGCGCAGCGTAGCGGCAATGGACTCCAGCTCTGATCGGCTGGTGCGCCCGGCCCAGTAGCCTTCGGTCGCGCGCTTGAGTTCACGGCGCGGCCCGATCCGGGGAGAGCCGGTGATGGTTGCGGTAAAGGGTTCAGCGGTCACTATCGGTCCTTCAATCGACGGTGTGGGTCACCGCCCGCGGACGCGCAGCCGATCCGGGTCGCGGTAGGCACCATAACTACGTAACCGCAACACGTACGGCCAAACGCCCATTCCACGAGGCGATGAGCCGCCGGACGCGGCGCGCCCGGCACGGCTGGCAGGTCTTCGGACTCGCAGGCGCGCACTTTCCGGTGCTCCTACTAACCGTCGCTTCCCAGTTCCAGACCCTCTGGCGACCAGTGCTTGTCTATCGACGAGACGGCGTTCGTTCCTGCATACCGCTGCGGGACAGTCCCGGATTCTCACCGGGTTCCCTCTCGCGTCGCATCGTGTGCTTCGCTCGATGCCGGCGCCGCAAGTGCGACGACGGCAGACCAGCTGCACTGTCGAGGCTACTACTGCTACCTGGTCAGCGCGTCGGCGATCGGCACGTCGCCGTTGTTGAAGTCGATGGTTCGGCCGATCGTCGAGGGGTCGTTCAGCGCCGCGGCGATGACCAGGGCGACGTCGGCCCGCGAAACGCTACCCTTGCCCGCGCCGACGGCGATCCGGCCGGTCGCCGGCTCGAAGGTGAGCCGGCTGGGGCCCAGCACGGTCCAATTCAGTTCGCTGGCGCGCAGGTGCGCGTCGGCGGCGGCCTTGGCCTCCGCGTAGGGGAAGAACGGATCACCTTGCGGGACACCATGGTCGGGTCCGGCCCCGAAGTAGGACACCATGACGAAGCGGTTGACCCCCGCACTTGCGGCGGCGTCGATCACCCGGATCGCGGCGTCCCGGTCGACGGCATAGGTGCGCGCCGGGTTGCCGCCACCGGCCCCGGCGGAGAAGACCACCGCGTTGTGTCCGGTCAGCAGATCCGACAGCGCCCCGGTGTCGAGCCGCTCGATGTCGGCGACGACGGGCTCGGCCCCGGTGGCCGCCACGTCCTGGATGTGGTCGGGATTGCGGAAGACGGCACTGACCTCGTCGCCACGCTCGGTGAGGATGCGCGCCAGCTGCAATGCGACCTTGCCGTGGCCGCCGATCACCACGATGCGCGTCATGAGCGGACCGCAACGCCGCGCAGCACCGTATCCCGGGCCAGGATGAGCGAGGTCCGGGTGCCGACCGCGCGCAGGATGTTCTCCGGGATCCACTGCATGCCGATGATGGACCGGGCCAGCATCACTGTGGAGGGCGCGTCGATTCGTATCTCGCCCGACCGGATCCCCTCGGAGAGAAGCGATTTCATTTGCCGCAGGCGAGTGGTGTACAGCCAGCCGGGATTGGCCGTGTCGGGCGGCGATTGGCGCATCCAGGCCAGCTGGATCCGGAATTCGTCGGAAAACCGGTCCAGCGCATTGACATTGACCCAGCTCAGGGCGTCCAGTTTGGCAATGGGCGTGGCGTCGGAGCGCAGCACACTGACCCAGCCGGCCTCGACCTTCTGCCCAAAGGAACGCATGATCGAGGCGAGCAGTTCGTCCTTGGATCCGATTACCCGGTACACGGTCCCGGTGCCGAGTCCGGCCGCCGCGGCGATGTCGCGGATCGTGGTCACCTCATATCCCTTGCGGCCGAACTCCGTTCGCGCCACTGCGCGCAGCGCAGCCGCCTTGTCGCCGGGGCCGGCTTGGCTGTCGTCGGCCCACGATGCGATGACGTCGCTGGCCGCCGCGAACGCGCTGGAGCCGTCCAGGACCGAATCGGCCGGTGGTTGGGCTGCCAAGCCCTGCAGGATGATTCGGCACATGAGGCCGGCCACCTGGTCGGCCGAGGAGTTGTGCCGGATGACGTCGAGCCCGACCTGCAGCATGGATTGACAAATCCGGTCGGCGAGGGTGGGTAGGTCGACCTCGGCGTTGATGTAGCCACTCCACCTGGCCGCACGCAGCGTTTGCAGCATCGCCTGCTGGACCGCGGCCGGCCGCTGCTGGGTCAGCGTCACCAGTTCGGGATCCGCGCTGGGCCCTTCGTAGAACGACATCTGCAGCGCCGCACGATGCCGCACGGCGCAATTGGCGATCGCGGCCCCCAGGTCGCCGATCTGTTCATCCGCCGGCCGCGAATCGGGCTCATCCAAACGCGCCTGCGCCGCGTGCCCGATCCGATCCAGATCGGCCTGGTAGCGCCGGATCAGTTCGATGAGGATGGCTTCTTTGGATTCGAAATGGTGATACAGGCTGCCCGGCAGAATGCCTGCCGCATCGGCGATCTCCTGCAGGGAAGTGCGCAGTCCCGACGACGCGATCAGCGACGCCGCGGTCGCCAGGATCTCGGCGCGGCGGGTTCCGGTGTCGTTCGCGGTGTCGGCTTTGGCCATGGCCGGCTGCTTGTCCTCCCCGCTGAACCAAATCTTTGTTAGAGGTTATCAGAGCCTCCGCGACAAACACCCTGCTTAGGACGTTACTCCGAGCTGCTCGCAGACGCCGAACACTTCCTCGAAGATCGAGCCCGGCACCGTGAACGGCTGGGTCGCCTGCACCTCGGACAGGTGTGCTTCGATGTCGTCGGCGCTCGGGTCGCCGCCTTGGTCGGCCAACCAGCCCTGACCCAGCCCCACGAAGACCCGGGCGAATCGACCGGCACAGGCCGAATAGTTCTGGTGGCTGAACCTGCAGGCCCGGCTCGCCAGAAACACGACCATCGGCACCACCAACTCGGGTTTGATCACCCTCAGGAAGCCGATTTCGGCAAGGGCCTTGGGATCTCCGACCGTTACTGTCACCATGCGCGAAAAGCCGAACGGCAGCACGGTATTGGACAGTATTCCGTGTCCGGCGCCTTCGATCGCGATCACGTTGGACAGGCCGACCAGTCCGGCCTTGGCCGCCGCGTAGTGGGCTTCCATTGGTTGTCCGAACATCCCGCCCGAGGACGAGATGAAAACGAACCGGCCATAGCCCTGTTTCTTCATCACCCGATAGGCCGGCTGGCTCAGATAGAACCCGCCGTCGAGGTGCACGCGCAGCATCTTGCGCCAGTCGTCGGGCGACATCTCGTCGAACGCGATGCTGTTGAAGATGCCGGCGTTGCTGACCACAGCATCGAGGCGTCCGAAGTTCTCGACGGCCACTTCGACGATTACCGCACCCCCCTGCGGGCTGGCCACCGATTCATGCGAGGCCACCGCAACGCCGCCGGCCGCTTCGATCTCGGCAACGACCTCGTCGGCGACGGTGGTATCGGCACCGTCGCCGTGCATGGTGCCCCCGAGGTCGTTGACGACGACGCGTGCGCCCCGCCGGGCCAGCTCCAGGGCATACAGGCGGCCCAGTCCGCGGCCGGCTCCGGTGACGATCGCCACCTGGTCGCTGAAATCGATCACGATTGCGTCCCCTTCGGATCAGCCAGGCGCGCACCGAGTTCGGTGAGGTAGCGGTCCGGCCCGCCATGAAATGCGCTCCAGCCGAGCAGGCGCTTGAGGTAGAGGTGGGCGTCGTGCTCCCAGGTGTAGCCGATGCCGCCGAACACCTGAATCGCGGTGTCGCCCACCGTCGCCAGCCGACCGGAGAATGCCTTGGCCCGCACTGCGGCCAGGTGCCGCTCGGCGGGGCCCGCTGCATCGGCGGCCCACAGCGCGTGGATCACCCCGCTGCGGGCCAGCTCGACCGTTTCGTACATGTCGACGCACAAGTGCTGGATCGCCTGAAAGGACCCGATGGCCTGTCCGAACTGTTTTCGCACCTTTGCGTAGTCGACGGCCAGATTCAGGACGGTGTGTGCGGCGCCAAGCGCGTCGGCGGCCCGGGCGATCAGTATGTCATCGGCCAGCGCCGCAACAGCATCCGGCGACCCGTCGGCCAGGCGATCTGCGGCTACGCCGTCCAATTCGACACGAAACTCCTTGCGGGTCTGGTCGATACCCCGCTGCAGCATCACCGAAACGCCGGGGGCGGTGGTATTGACCGCGAAAAGCGCTTTGCTGCCGTCGATTTCGGCGCACGTCAGTATCACGTGGGCGGCCGCGGCGTCGGGCACGGTGGTGAGAGTGCCGGTCAGCACGACCTCACCCGCGCGCTCGGCACCAGCCGCGTGATCGAGCGCGACGGTGGCGATCGTGGTGCCGTCGGCGATCCCGGTGAGCAGGCCGGCTGGGTTGGCTCCGAATCGGGTCAGCGCCCGCACGGCGGCCACCGCGCTGGACAGCCACGGTCCCGGGTACAGCGCGGCGCCCAGCTCTTCGGCGACGATGCCGGCCTCGACCATCGTCAGGCCGGCGCCACCGTATTCGGCCGATACCAACAGCCCGGTCGCGCCGAGATCGGCGAGGCCGCGCCAAACCGCTCCGGTGCTACCGGTTGGGTCGTCGAGTAGTGCCCGTACATGCCCCGAGACAGATGCCTTCTCAGAAAGAAAGCGGCGCAGGATGTCTCGCAGTGCGACCTGCTCGTCGGTGAGCTCGAGATTCATCGGCGGGGCAACCCCAGCACGCGTTGGGCGGTGATGTTCTTGTTGATCTGCGTGGTGCCGCCCGCGATCGTCAGGGACCGGGAGGTCAATCGGTAGTCGGTCCACCGGCCGGTGCCCAGCGTGTCGAAGGCCAGCGCGGCCAGGTCCTGACCGATCTGACCCCACACGGTTTTGGCGAGGCTGGCCGACCCGAGCGAGTCACCGCCGTGCAGCGTCGCCGAAATCGAACGCTGGCAGAGCACTTCGAGATATTTGATGTCAACCGCAAGCTCACCGATGCGGCGCAGCGTCACCGGATCATCGAGCGCCCCGGCCGCCCGCAAGTCGGTCACCAGTTCTTGAAGCCGTACCTGCAGTTCGGCGTAGAGTCGCGCGGCCCCGGCGCGCTCGTGGCTCAGTGTGGTGGTGGCAACCTGCCAACCGCCGTTCTGCGGGCCGAGCAGGGCGGCAACAGACACGCGTACGTCGTGAAAGAACACCTCGGCGAAATCGGTCTCGCCGTTGAGCGTGATGAGCGGCCGGACCTCGATGCCGGGCAGGCTCATGTCGACGATCAGACAGGAGATGCCCTGGTGCTTGGGCGCGTCGGGATCGGTGCGGACATACAGCTGACACCACTTGGCTCGATGCCCCAGTGAGGTCCAGATCTTCTGTCCGGTCACCACGAATTCGTCACCGTCGCGCACGGCGCGGGTGCGCAGCGCGGCCAGATCGGATCCGGCTTCGGGTTCCGACATGCCCTGGCACCAGATGTCGTCGGCGCGCAGCATACGGGGGAGCAGTGTCGTCTTCTGGTCTTCGGTACCGTACCGCATGATCGCCGGGGCGATATTGTTCATACCAATGACGTTGAGCGGCAACGGCGCCCGGGCGCGAGTGGTCTCCTCGGTGTACACCAGCTGCTCGAGCACGGTCGCGCCGCGGCCGCCGTACTCCCGGGGCCAGGAGACCGCCGCCCAGCCGGCGTCGGCGAGCGTCGCGTTCCATGTCCGCAGCAGTTCGAATTCCGGGTCCCGGCCGGAGTGGCGGCGGGCGGCGATCAGCTCGTCGGTCAGGTTGGTCGACAGCCAGGCGCGTAGTTCGCCACGAAACCGCTCTACTTCGGCCGGGTATGAGAAATCCACGTGCGTCCGGTTACCTCTGCGCGATTGACTGTGCTCACGCGGGACTTTACGTTGGAACAGATATTTGGTCAATCGAGATCGTGCGCATCGAGGGGCAACCGGGTGGACTCCGATCGGCTGGCCCGATTGGGCATGTTGGCTTCGGCGCTGGGGGGCCGAACCCTGCAAGTGACGGCGGCCGAACCCGGCGATCCGCCGTGGACCGATGGCGTGACGATGTTTCTCGATGCCGACGGCACTGCGCGCCAACAGCTCGAGGCGTTGGCGGTACAAGCTTCGTTACTGGCGGCCGGCAGTCTGGAGCCCGCCATACTGCGCAAACTCAAGCGCCGTCCCGCGTTGGCCGCTCGCTATCTATCGGTTGAAGGCCACCGGGCGCTGGCCGCCAACGAGAATCTGCTTCCGGCATCGCTGCGCACGCTTGTCCAGGGTGAAGTCCGCAGCGATTCGCCGGCCGCCTCGCTCGCGCTGGCGCGCGGCCGGCAGCCGATCGACGGTCCGCCGGCGAGCTTCGGAACAATCCGTCCCCGGAAGCTGTTGGCGGCCAGGGACGTACGGGCCAAAGAGCTGCCCGAACTCGACGAGGACGACACCGGCGAAAACGACGCGGCCGCCGACATGTTCACCAGCCCGGTAGGCGGCGGTGGGGCACTGGGCAAGCTGCTGCGGAGAATGCTGCGGCCGGTGCGCGAGCTCGGCGAGGCCGGCCAACCCGGCGCGAACGCACCCACCCACCGGAGCCGCTCCGGCAGGCAGGGCGCCCCAACCACGGTGCTGTCCAGCGCGCCCGTGGGTCTGATCGGCGCCCCCGGTGATGCCGGCGCCGGAATCACCTACCCGGAGTGGGATATTCATCGCCAGGCCTATCGGCCGGACTGGTGCACCGTGCGTGCGGAGCAGCCCTGCGTCAAGGCCGCGGCGAACCCGGACCCGTTGGACGGGTACGCATTGCGGCGACCGCTGGCCCGCTTAGGCCTGGGTCCGGATTGGTTCCACCGTCAAATCCAGGGCGACGACCTCGACATAGACGCCGCCATCGAAGCGCGGGTGCAGACCGCGGCAGGGTCCGCACCCGACGAGGCGGTGTACGTGGAGAGCCTGCGCCGGCGGCGCGACCTCGCCGTGCTGGTACTGCTGGACGTGTCCGGCTCGGTGGGCGAGGCGGGTGCGGCGGGCAAGACGGTGCACGAGCAACAGCGCAGCGCCGCGGCGGCGCTGGCGGTCGCGCTCTATGAGATCGGAGACCGCCTGGCGCTGTACGCCTTTCACTCCCAAGGCCGGCAGTCGGTGCAAGTCATGCCGCTCAAGAGGTTCGACGATGCGCTCGACGTGCGGGCGTTGCGCCGGCTGGCCGGCTTGGTGCCGGGTGCATATTCGCGCCTGGGTGCGGCGATCCGGCACGGCGCCGCGGTGCTGGAAAGCCGCGGCGGCACCACGCGCCGGCTGCTCGTCGTGATCTCCGATGGCCTGGCCTATGACCACGGCTATGAGCGCGACTATGGCGCCGCCGATGCCCGGCGAGCCCTGGCCGAAGCGCGCGGCCGGGGCACCGGATGTGTGTGCCTGACGATCGGCGCGACCACCGATCCCGAGGAGCTGCAACGGGTATTCGGCAGCGCCGCGCACGCCACCATCGCGCGATCCGAGGAACTGAGTCAGGTGGTGGGGCCGCTGTTCCGCACCGCGCTGCGCGCCGCCGAAGTCCGCCGGTCCGAGACGCAGCGGAACTTGAGACAAATATCTGTTCCGCGTTAGGCTGGCGCCCATGGAGGCCAGGGAAACCGTGACCCGCCCCTTCTACGTGTCGGTCGGCAACGAGAAACAGGTGTTCAAGGCCGCGTTCCGCCAAGGACTCTCGGTTCTGCTCAAGGGTCCCACCGGCTGCGGGAAGACTCGGTTTCTTGAGGCGATGGCATACGACGTGGGGCGCCCGCTGATCACGGTGGCCTGCCACGACGACCTCACCACCGCGGATCTGGTCGGTCGGTATCTGTTGCGCGGCGGCGAAACCGAATGGGTGGACGGACCGTTGACCCGGGCTGTGCGCGAGGGTGCGATCTGCTATCTCGACGAAGTTGTCGAGGCACGGCAGGACACCACGGTGGTGTTGCATCCGCTGGCCGATCACCGCAGGCAGCTTCCGCTGGAACGACTCGGCGTGACTCTTGCTGCAGCGGAAGGCTTTTGCCTGGTGGTGTCGTATAACCCCGGCTATCAAAGCGTTCTGAAGGATCTCAAGGACTCGACCCGACAGCGCATGGTGGCCATCGAATTCGGGTTTCCGGCAGCAGATGTCGAGGAGAAGATCGTCGCCCACGAGGCCCGCATCGGGTCCGACGTGGCAGCCGAGTTGGTGCGATTGGCACAGGCGATCCGGCGGCTGGAAAACGGGGGACTGCGCGAGGTGGCCTCGACCCGGGTGCTGATTGCGGCCGGGCGGCTGATCTGCGAAGGACTGACTCCGCGCGAGGCGGCCCGGGCCGCGATTGCGGGCCCGCTGACCGACGACGCGTACGCCGCGAGTGGATTGGCCGAAATGATCGACGTGTATCTGGCCGGCCCGCCGGCCGGTCATTGACGACGATACATTCCGCACGATACCGTTGGGAACAAATGTTAGGTTTGCATAGAAACGGACGCCCGCGCTAACGGAGGGTCAGATTGTCCTACGAGAGCACAGCGCAGCCCATCAAGATCGGTTACCTCTTCGACTTCCTGCTCCCGGAGTTCTATCCGCAGGAGATGCGTGAGGACCTGACTAGGCCGTTTGACCTGGTGTTCGCCGACGGAATGAGCCTGGGTGTCATCGACCGGCCGGTGGAAATCGTCTACCGCGAGGTGGAGGGTCTGCCCAAGGGCACCGTCAAGGCGGTCATCGATGCCTACGGCGAACTTGTCGACGAGGGTTGCCTGGTGGTGTTCGGGCCGCACATCAGCGAGAACGCGGTACCGCTGCGGGAGGCGATCGAGGAGCGCTTCCGGGTGCCGGCGATCAACGTCTGCGGCAGCGACGACTGGCTGGGGGAGTGGACCTTCGCGTTTCCGCAGGGATCGATGACCGACGAGCCGATCTTCTGGGCCGACCTGCTTGCCAAGGGCGGCCACGAGCAAGTCGGCGTACTGGTGGAGAAGTCGCTGGTCGGTGAGAGTTATCTGAAGAACTTTCGAAACGCCGCCCGGCGCAAGGGGATTCGTATCGTCGCCGAAGCTCAGGTGGCCCAGACCGCGCAGGACGTCGGCGAGGCGATTCGCACGCTGCACGAGGCAAAGCCCAGCGCCCTCGTCCATTGCGGTTTCGGCTTCGGCATCGTATTCATCAATCCGGCTCTGGCAGAGCTGAATTGGGACCCGCCGCGGTTCACCAGCACCGCGTTTCAGAACGCCTGGATCAATCCGATCATGTGGCAGGCCTTCATGGGCTGGACCGGCATCGACCAGTACGACGAGGGCAACGGCGTGGGGCAAGCGTTCCTGGACCAGTTCGAGCAGGCCTACGGCCGGCGCCCGCAGTATTGCGTGCCGGTGGTCAATCGCGATGTCGCCACCACCTTGCTGCACGCCTTCGCCGACGCGCATCCGTTGAGCCCCCGCGGGGTGAAGGAGGCGCTGGAGCGGGTGAAGATGCTGCCGGCCGCATCCGGTGCGCCCGGTACCCGGGTGTCACTGGGCAAGTGGACCCGGCGGGCCTGGATGGGGGCGGGCTACCTGGTGGCCCGCCGCCTGGATGCCGACGGCGTCAACTCCCATCTCGTGGACCGGTTCGGTGAGGGGTAACCCATGACGGCAACCCAGCGGACGTCGTCGGAAATCGCGACGCCCACCGAGCACAAGGGGACGTCCGTCAGGGCCGCGATATGGCTTGCGCTCGCCGTCGCGGTCCTTGGCGTCATCGCCTACTACGCCCGCAAAGGGGCCGTCTCCGACCGGATTCGCAACCCGGAAGTCACCGGCGCACCGCGCCCGGTAGAGCCGCTGTTCGGCTACCAGCACTGGCTGGACCTGTTCCAGATCTTCACGATCATCTCGATGTCCCTCATCATCGCCGTCTACGTGGTGGCCTGGCGCCGGCACGGCGCGCATCCCGTGCTGCTGATGGGCATCGTCACCACGCTGATCGTCTGGCAGGACCCGATCATGAACTGGTCGCCCTACGCCGTGTACAACCCACAGTTGTGGCACTGGCCTGAGGACTGGCCGCTGGTGTCGCTGTCGCCCACGGTGGAGCCGTTCCTGGTGATCGGGTACATCATGTTCTACCTCGGCCCCTACTTCCCGGCGATCTGGATACTGCGAAAGATCCAGGCGCGCAGGCCCGTTGACGCGTTCGTCTGGCGCCACCCGCTGATCTGCCTGGCTTTGATCATCCTGCCGCTGGGCATTCTCATCGACGCCATGCTGGAGATGACGTTGGTGCGCACCGGCTTTTACATCTACTCCCAGGTCATTCCATTCGGGTCGGTCTTCGCCGGCCAGACCTACCAGTTCCCGTTCATCTGGGAAACCGTGATGGTGACCTTCGTGATGATCCCGGCGGGGGTGCTGCTGTACCGCGACGACACCGGCCGCACAGTGGCCGAGAAGCTGGCCCAGCGGGTGCGCATCTTCCCGCGCCGCCCGGCCCTGGGCATGTTCGTGGTGATGTTCGTCCTGATCAACCTCGCGTATTTCGCATACGGCACCGGCTTCGCGATCATCAAGTGGACTCGGACGGCAACCTCGGTGGCCTGCGCGTGGCCGTACCCGGAGGCCAAAGTGTATGACCCGCAAGGTTTCTACCAGAGCAATGGCCAAACCGGGCCTTACTCGGTAGGCATCTGGTCAACCTGGATGAGCGCGCAGCCAGACGGACGCCCGAACGTCCAGCTGGGCGCGAACAGCACTAGGTGCGCACCCAACCCATGAGCCAGGCCCGCAGCATCGTAATCACCGGCGCATCGCGCGGGCTGGGGCTGGCGTCGGCGACGCGGCTGTACCAGCAAGGCTGGCACGTGGTGGCGGCCATGCGCTCACCCGAATCCGGGCTTGCCCGGCTGCGCTCGAAAACCGGCGCCGCCGAGGATGATCCGCGGCTGGTCGCCGTTGCGCTGGACCTCACCGACGCCGCCTCGGTGACGGCGGCCGCGAAAGCCATCGAAGAGGCCGTCGGCGCCCCGTATGCACTGGTGCACAACGCGGGCATCTCGGCTGCCGGAACCCTGGAAGAGACACCGATGGACCTGTGGGAGCAGATGTTTGCCACCAGCGTCTTCGGGCCGGTGCGTCTGACCCAGGCGTTGCTGCCCGGCATGCGCGCCGCGGGGCGGGGCCGCATCGTGGTGATCTCCAGTCAGGGCGGGGTGCGCGGCATGCCGGAGACGGCGGCCTATTCGGCCGCCAAGGGTGCGCTGGAACGGTGGGCCGAATCGCTGGCCGGTGAGGTGGCGCCATTCGGGCTCGGGGTGACGGTCGTGGTCACCGGAACGTTCGACACCGACATCATCACCGACGCAGGGACCTCGGACCTGCGAGACTTCTCCGGGCCGTATGCCGAGTTGCACAGCCGGGTCGACCGCCGGGGCCGTTTCGCGATGCGCTTCGCCGCGTCACCCGAGCGCTTCGCCCGGCGCCTGGCCAAGGTCGTCGACGACGACGCGCCCTATGCCCGCCACGCCGTCGGACCTGATGCGCGCATGTTGCTTATTGCCAACCGGCTACTTTCCAGTAAGGCTCTCCATAGGGTGACCCGTCTGGCGATGGGCATTCCGGGTCCCGGCGCTTTGACCAGCGCATTATTGAAGGAGAGCTGAACAAACATGGCTGACACTGTAAAGGTCCGGTTCGAGCCGAGGATGATGATCGACGGCAAGCTGGTCGACGGCCAGGCCGGCACTTTCACCAACATCAACCCGGCGACCGAGGAGACGCTGGGTGAGGTAGCCGACGCGTCCAAGGACGACATGCACCGGGCGATCGATGCCGCCCGCCGCGCCTTCGACGAGACCGACTGGTCCACCAATCGTGAACTGCGCAAGCGCTGCCTGCTGCAATTGCACCACGCCATCGACACCGAACGCGAAGAGCTGCGCGAGGAGCTCATCCTCGAGGTCGGCGCGCCGCGCGCGATCACCTTCGGTCCCCAGTTGGATGCGCCGCTGGAAGACGGGCTGCGCTACCCGGCCAGGCTGATCGACGAGTACGCCTGGGAAACCGACCTGGGCGACAAGGTGATCAGCCTCACCGGCACGCTGACCACCCGCAAGGTGTGGCGGGAACCGGTCGGCGTGGTCGGCGCGATCGTGCCGTGGAACTTCCCGTTCGAGGTCACCATCAACAAGATCGGTCAGGCCCTGGCCACCGGCAACACCGTGGTCCTCAAGCCGGCCCCGGACACCCCGTTCAACGCCACCCGGCTGGGCCGGCTGATCGCCGAAAAGACCGACATCCCAGCGGGTGTCGTCAACGTCGTCACCGCGTCGGATCACCTGGTGGGCGAGGAGCTGACGCTTTCGCCGAAGGTCGACCTGATCTCGTTCACCGGATCCACCGCGGTCGGCCAGCGGATTATGGAAAAAGGCGCGCAAACCATGAAGCGGCTGTTCCTGGAGCTGGGCGGCAAATCGGCGACCATCGTCCTGGAGGACGCCGACTTCGGGCTGGCGTGTGCAATCGGCATCGCGCCCTGTATGCACGCCGGGCAGGGTTGCGCAAACCCGACGCGCATGCTGCTGCCACGGTCCCGCTACGACGAGGGTGTGGCGATCCTCAAGAGCATCTACGAGAACGTGACCTGCGGCGACCCGCAGGATCCCGGAACCCTTTGCGGCCCAGTGATTTCCGATAAGCAGCGCCAGCGGGTGCTCGGTTATATCCGCAAGGGCGTCGAAGAGGGCGCCACCGCACTGGTCGGCGGACCCGACGCCGAAACCGGCTTCGACAAGGGATTCTTCGTGCGACCAACGCTTTTCGTCGACGTCGACAACTCCATGACGATCGCCCAGGAGGAGATCTTCGGGCCGGTGCTGGTCGTGATTCCGTTCGACGACGAGGAGGATGCGATCCGGATCGCCAACGACAGCAGGTATGGCTTGGCCGGCAACGTGATGTCGGGTTCGCTGGAGCGTTCGCTGTCGGTGGCCCGCCGGATCCGGGCCGGCTTCATGGGCGTCAACGGCGGCGCTCCGTATGGCGCCGACACACCGTTCGGCGGGTACAAGTACAGCGGGGTGGGACGCCAGAACGGGGTGGCCGGCTTCGATCAGTACACCGAGATCAAGTCGGTGGCCTACCCAGCTGGGTAACGAAGGGGACATGCGTGCAGCTGTTCGATGATCTGGAGGATTTCGGCGCCTTTGACGACGTGGTATCCGGTGACGTTCGCGATCCCTACGCCGAGTTGGCCCGGTTGCGGCGCGAGGAACCCGTGCAGCGAATCGACTTCTCGGTTCTGCCGCATGAGGAGTCCAAACCTGTCTTCATCGTCTATCGGCATGAAGAGGTCCAGCAGATGCTGCGCGACCACGAGACCTTCTCGTCGGCGATCATCATCGACGCATTCGGCGACGTGCTGGGCCGTCACGTCATGCTCGGCATGGATGAGCCCGAGCACGGCCGGCACCGCGCATTGGTGTCAAAGGCGTTCTCGCAGAAAGCCTTAGCCCGTTGGGAGCACGAACTGGTCGGCAAGGTCGGTAACGAGCTGATCGACCAGTTCGGCCCCCGCGGCAGCGCCGATCTGGTCAAAGAGTTCACCTTTCCCTATCCGACGCAGATCATTGCGGGGCTGCTGGGTCTGCCGCGGGAGGACTATCCGCAGTTTCAGCGCTGGTCGATCTCGCTGCTGAGTTTCACCATCAACCCCGAACGCGGGCGCGCCGCATCCCGGGCATTGCAGGAATACTTCACCCCGATCCTCGCCGCGCGCCGCGCGGCGCCGCGTGACGATCTGATCAGCGGTCTGGCTCAGGCCGAGATCGATGGTGAGCGGCTGTCCGATGAGGAGATCTTCTCGTTCCTGCGGCTGTTGCTGCCGGCCGGCGTGGAAACCACCTACCGCTCATTGGGCAACATGTTGTTTGGATTGCTCAGCGACACGACCCAATTCGATGCGGTCCGGGATGACCGCACGCTGCTGCCGCAGGCGATCGAGGAAGCGGTGCGCTGGGAACCGCCGCTCTTGACGATCACTCGCGTCGCCACCCGCGACACCGAACTGGCCGGAGTGCCCATTCCGGCCGGTTCGTCGGTGATGCCGATGCTGGGGTCTGCCAACCGGCAGGAGGATCGCTATCCCGACCCGGACCGCTTCGACATCTTCCGCTCGGCCAGAGCGCATATCGGCTTCGGTCATGGTGTGCATGTCTGTCTGGGAATGCATCTGGCCCGGCTGGAGATGCGAGTCGCGCTCAATCTGCTGTTCGACCGGCTGCCCAACCTGCGGCTGGATCCCGAGGCCGACGACCCGCACATCCGCGGCCAGGTTTTCCGCTCACCGACTTCGCTACCGGTCCTGTTCGACAGCACGGCCGGTTAGAAAATTTTCTTGGCGCAGGTGTCCTTATGGCGCCGTCGCAACCGTCCTTAAGGTGAGATTTGGGAATCGCCCGGATCGCAATGGTCACAGGAGGATCACCATGCCGCAATATGCCGCACTCACCTACACCAGGGACGTCGATTGGTCGGACCCCGAGCAAGCCGACGACATGGCCGCATACATGAAGTTCGGCCAGGATCATGCCGCCGCGATCCGCGGCGGGGCGGCGCTGTACCCGACGAGCACCGCGACAACCGTCCGGGTCACCGGTGCGCGCGGCGGCGACGTCGTCACCAGCGATGGCCCTTACGCGGAGACCAAGGAGGCGTTGACTGGCTTCTACCTGATCGAGGCCACCGATCTGGACGAGGCATTGCGTATCGCCGCCGAAATTCCCGCCGCCTGGGACGGTGCCGTCGAGGTCCGTCCGATCATCGATTTCGGCTGACGGCAGCCGGCCAGCGCGGGCGGATGTTTCGGTCGATGGACGCGGACTCCGCACTCGCCGAGACCGTCCGCATGGAGGGGACCCGCATCCTGGCGACCCTGGTGCGGACGGTCGGGTCGCTGCAACTCGCCGAGGACGCGGTTCAGGAAGCCGCGCTGCGCGCGCTGCGCGACTGGCCCAGCAACGGTGTGCCCGACGAGCCGCGCGCCTGGCTCACGGTGACCGCGCGCCGGGTCGCGATCGATTTGCTGCGCCGCGAGGGTGCTCGCGCACAAAAGGAGCGTGCCAGCGTGGAACTCGCGATCCCCGACCCGTCGCCCGACGGTGCGGTGGCCGACGACCGGCTGCGGCTGATCTTCACCTGCTGTCACCCGTCGCTGGGGCTGGAGGCGCAGGTATCCCTTGCGCTACGCACATTGTGCGGCCTGTCGCCGGCGCAGATCGCGGCGGTGCTGCTCACCAGCGAGGCGGCGGTTGCCAAGCGCCTGACCCGAACTCGGCAGAAAATTGCTCGCGCCGGCATCCCCTACCGCGTACCGGCCGACGAAGACCTGCCGGCGCGGGTTGCGGCGGTTTGTGCGGTGGTGCATGCGTCGTACACGCTCGCACACAGCCCATCCGGGGGCGACCGGCTCATCGATGTCGACGGCGCCCGGGAGGCGCTGCGCCTGGCGCGCCTGGTGCACGAGCTCATGCCCGATGAACCGGCCACGATGGCAGTGCTGGCGCTGCTGCTGCTGACCGAGTCCCGCCGACCCGCCCGGCTCACCGGCGACGGAGATCCGGTACCGCTTTCCGAACAGGACCGCTCGCTGTGGGACGCGGACGCGATCGAGGAGGCGCTGCGGCTGCTCGACGAATCGCTGCGCCGCACCGGCACCGTTGCCGATCCGTACCAGCTGCAGGCTGCGATCGCGGCCGAACATGCCCGCGCCGCGTCCTACCAGGTGACCGATTGGGCCGAGATCGTCCGGCTGTACGACCTGTTGCTGTCGGTACAACCGAGCCCGCCCGCTGCGCTGGCTCGCGCGGTCGCCGTCGCCGAATCCGAAGGCGCTGCAGCGGGATTGCGTGCGCTTGACCAACTCGCACCCGACCAGCGGTGGCACGCCGTGCGCGGTGAACTGTTGGCTCGTGGAGGCGACATCGCCGCGGCAGTCAGGGCGACGCGGGCCTCGCTCACCGATTCGGTCACCGCACCAGAACGACGACACCGCGAACGGCGCATCGCCGAATGGTTGGCACAGCAAGGTGGGCAGTGAGATGACGACGGTGGATGTCGTGAGCGACATCGTGATTGACCGGCCGCGCCACCACGTCGCCGGATATTCGAGCGATCCGGACAACGCCACCGCGTGGTATGTGAATATCAAAGCGGGGCAATGGAAATCACCCAGGCCCGCGCGGGTGGGCTCGCGGTTCGCCTTCGTCGCCAGGTTCCTCGGACGTGAGCTCAGCTACACCTATGAAGTGCTGGACCTACAGCCGGATACGCGGTTTGTGATGCGTACGACGGATGGGCCGTTCCCGATGGAAACCACCTATCTCTGGGAGGACGGACCGAATGGCGCGACGAAAATGACGCTGCGCAACCGCGGTGCGCCTTCGGGTTTCACCGCAATTGCGGCTCCGGTGTTGGCCAAGGCGATAAAGCGCGCCAATGTCAAGGATCTCGTCCGGCTCAAGGCGATCCTCGAAGCCGCCGATTAGCCGCCGGCTGCCCGCCGGCTAAGACCCGCCAGGGCCTGTGCGACCCTGCCACCTTCCTGTGAACACCATTGACAGGTGTGTAGTCACCGTTTTCGGGGAATGCGCGATCGGGGACTGCCTTTTCAGGGGGCCCCTTCAGGACCCCTCAGGGAAGGAAGCGGCTGATGTTGTTGACGGGCGACTCAGGAAGCCACGGTGAGTGGATGGGCGAGGTGGAGCACTTCGTCGACCACGCGCTGCGTAACGTCTCGCACGGCCGGTTCGAACGGTCGCTGTCGGGGCTGACGGCGTTCGCTGCGCTGGTGACGACCGCCGAGATCTATCTGGAGCATTACCGCGCCAGCTTCGGCAACAAGTTGATGTGGAGTCCCATCGTGGTCACCCCGCCGGTCGTGGTCGCCGGTGTCGCCGGCGTGTTCTCCCGGCGCTGGGCCAAGCGTTGGCTGCCCGCCACCTCGGCGATTTATGCGGCCAACGGGTTGCTTGGCCAATACCTGCATGCACGCGGGGTGAGCCGCAGGCCCGGCGGCTGGAAGTTGGCCAGCTACAACGTGCCGATGGGTCCACCGATCGCCGCTCCGGGCCTGATGAGCATCGTGGGCTTAATGGGCCTACTGGCCGCGGTCCTGCGCCGCGAGAAGTAGTTAGGTTCGCGATGCCGGATATCTCCCGGGGCGAGCATCTGCCGAAATTGCGCCCGGACGGCAAGCCGTTACACCCGTCGTGGTTGCCGCGGCAGCGTCGTGGCGTCACCCCGCAGATGATCGGGCGCTACCCGGACTACGACGTACTGTCCACCGCCGACAGCTGGGACGAGGCGACCAAGAGCGTGGTGCTGTCGCGGCTGGAAAAGCCGGGACCGTTGCGGTTTTTCGATTCCGCCGAGGAGCCGACGCTGCGGTTGTTCTGCGACACCGTGCTGGCCCAGGACGCCGAGCCGCGGATCCCGGTGCCAGAGGTCGTCGACGCCAAGCTCGCCGATGGCCAGCTGGACGGGTACCAGTACGCCGACATGCCCGACGACCGAGACACCTGGCACCTGGTATTGCGCGGTTTGGACGAGGCAGCCCGGGAAGCCGGGGTGGGGTCCTTCGCCGACGCCGACGCCAAGACCTGCGAATCCATCGTCGAGCGGTTCGCGCACTCCGAACTGTCCGGCGGCAGCTGGGAGCGGTTGAACGTCTCGCGCGCTTGGTCGGTGGTGATGAGGATGGTTCTGAGCGCGTTCTACAGCCACCCGTGGGCCTGGAACGAAATCGGTTTCGGCGGCCCGGCGTATCCCCGCGGTTTCATGCGGCTCGGCGGTGTCGGCGCCCGGGAGCCGTTCGAAAAGCCCGGCGCCACTGACGAAGACCCGGTCCAGACCGTCGAGAAGGGACACATCGATGGGTGATTTCTGGCGCGGACTGCTCAAAGGGGCAGTGGGGCCACCCGACAACGATTCGCGGTTCCTGCTCGACGTGCACTCCCGGGACCTGCCCGGTGAGGCGACCATGCGCCGCTACCACGACGACGAGGAGGTCGACCTGGTTGTCGTCGGCGCCGGCGCCGGCGGTTCGGTGCTGGCGCAACGGCTGGCGCGCGCGGGCTGGCGCATCGTCATTCTCGAGGCCGGTCCGTTCTGGCACCCCGACGAAGACTGGGTTTCCGACGAGGCCGGCTCCCATCAGCTGTATTGGACCCAGAAACGCATCATCGGCGGCTCGGACCCAATCGAGTTGGGCAAGAACAACTCCGGGCGCGGCGTGGGCGGATCGATGGTGCACTACGCCGGATACACACCACGTTTCCACCCCAGCGACTTCGAGACCTTCACCCGCGACCGGGTCGGCGCCGACTGGCCGATCAGCTACGCCGATCTGCGGCCGCACTACGAGCGGCTGGAGGCCGAGCTGCCGGTGGCCGGCCAGGATTGGCCGTGGGGCTATCCGCACAAGTACCCGTTCGCTCCACATCCGGTGTCGGGTGCGGCCATGAAACTCTGGGAAGGCGCCATCAAGCTGGGCATCGAAATGAAGGTGGGCCCGGTGGGAATCGTCAACGGTGTTTTCGGGAATCGGCCGCACTGCATCTATCGCGGCTACTGCCTGCAAGGCTGCAAGGTCAACGCCAAGGCCAGCCCGTACGTCACTCACCTGCCCGACGCGCTGGCCCACGGCGTGGAGATCCGGGCCAACTGCATGGCCAGCCGCGTCGAAGTCGACGAATCCGGAAACGCCACCGGCGTAACCTATTTCGCGGAGGGCGACTCACGGGAACGTCATCAGCGCGCGAAAGTGGTTGCGGTGGCGTGTTATTCGATCGAAACGCCCCGGTTGCTGCTCAATTCGCAGAGCCGCCAATTCCCCGACGGATTGTGCAACAACAACGATCAGGTCGGGCGCTACGTGATGGTCCAGGGCGCATCGCAAACCGCGGGGCGCTGGCCCGAAGAGATCCGGATGTACAAGGCGCCGCCGCCGGAAGTCTCCTCTGAACAGTTCTACGAAACCGATCCCGATCGCGGTTTCGCGCGCGGCTTCTCCATCCAGACCGTTTCGCCGCTGCCCATCGGCTGGGCCGAACATGTACTCGCCGACGGGCATTGGGGTGCGGCACTGCGCGAATACATGCGCGACTACAACCACTGGGCCACCATCGGCGTCCTCAACGAGCTACTGCCGCACCCGGAAAACCGGGTCAGCCTCGCCGAGGAAACCGATCCCTACGGCATTCCTGTCGCCCGATTCGACTACGCGCTGTCGGAGAACGACAAATCCAACATCGAGTACTCCACCAAGGTGATCACCAACATCCTGCATGCCGCCGAGGCCCAGGACGTGCTCACCATCCAGCGCTTTGCCCACCTGATCGGCGGCGCCCGGATGGGCAGCGACCCCGAGAACAGCGTCGTCAACTCCGATCAGCGCACCTGGGCGGTGCCCAACCTGTTTTTGACCGACGGTTCGGTGTGTCCCACCCAGGGCAGCGCCAACCCGGCGCTGACCATCATGGCGCTGGCGTCGCGGCTGGCCGAGCGGATCATCCGCGGCGACGTCACCGCGGACGTCAACCGGGGCGCTCGGGTCGGATCCGCGCGCTGACCAGGCCCAACCACCCCCCGCTACGCAACCGCCCAACGCGTTGGTTGACAATCGAGGCAAGGTCGCTTCATTCGGAGCCCAAACAAGTGTCAAAGGAGACATCGTCATGGCTGAAGCCGTCATCGTCGAGGCAGTGCGTTCCCCGATCGGCAAGCGCAACGGCGGTCTGTCGGGCGTGCACCCGGCGGAGCTGTCCGCCCAGGTACTCAATGGGCTGGCGGACAAGGCCGGCATCGACCCTGAGATCGTCGACGACGTCATCTGGGGCTGCGTCATGCAGGCCGGTGAACAGGCCCTCGACATCGGCCGCACCGCGCTGCTGACGGCCGGCTGGCCGGAGACCGTGCCGGGCGTGACGGTGGACCGCCAATGTGGTTCGAGCCAGCAGTCGGTGCACTTCGCCGCGGCCGGCGTGGTTGCCGGGCACTACGACGTCGTGGTCGCCGGGGGTGTGGAGTCGATGTCGCGCACGCCGATGGGTGCGTCGCTGGCCAACGGCGGTCGCCCGTATCCGGAGCGGTTCCTGAGCCGCTACGACGGCCGGATTCCCAACCAGGGTCTGGGGGCGGAGATGATCGCCGAGCAGTGGGGGCTGGATCGCCTTGCGCTGGACGAATTCTCGCTGGCCTCCCACGAAAAGGCCGCGGCTGCACAGGATTCCGGAGCCTTCGACGACCAGATCGTGGGCATCAAAGTGACCGACGGTCACGAAAATGCAATCGTCCTCAAGGACGAGGGCATTCGCCGCGGCACCCCGATGGAGAAGATGGCCTCGCTCAAGCCCGCCTTCAAGGAGGACGGGGTGATCCACGCCGGTAACTCCTCGCAGATCTCCGACGGCTCGGCCGCACTGCTGTTCATGTCCGCCGAGAAGGCGAAGTCGTTGGGGCTCAACCCGATCGCCAAGGTGCACACCGCAACGCTGGCCGGGGCCGACCCGGTGATCATGCTGACCGCGCCCATCCCGGCGACCCAGAAGGTGCTCAAGCGGTCCGGCTTGAGCATTGGCGACATCGGAGCCTACGAAGTCAACGAGGCGTTCGCGCCGGTTCCGCTCGCGTGGCTCAAGGACATCGGAGCCGACGAGAAGAAGCTCAACCCCAACGGAGGCGCGATCGCGCTCGGGCACCCGCTGGGCGGCTCCGGTGCGCGGCTGATGACCACGCTGCTGTATCACATGCGGGACAAGGGAATTCGCTACGGCCTGCAGACCATGTGTGAGGGTGGCGGTCAGGCCAATGCCACCATCCTGGAGCTGCTGTGACAGCAAGCGGTGACGGTCAGCCCGCGGCGCTCGTCGAGCGCCGCGGCAATGTCATGGTCATCACCATCAACCGGCCGGAGGCGCGCAACGCGGTCAACGGAGCCGTCAGCATCGCGGTGGGGGATGCGCTGGAAGAAGGGCAGAACGACCCCGAGGTGCGGGCGGTGGTGATCACCGGCGCCGGCGACAAGTCGTTCTGCGCCGGCGCCGACCTCAAGGCGATATCCCGGCGGGAGAACATCTACCACCCCGAGCGCAGCGAGTGGGGTTTCGCCGGTTATGTGCACCACTTCATCGACAAGCCCACCATCGCGGCGGTCAACGGCACGGCTCTGGGCGGCGGCACGGAGCTGGCGCTGGCCAGCGATCTGGTGGTGGCCGACGAGCGCGCCAAATTCGGTCTGCCAGAAGTCAAACGCGGTCTGATCGCCGCTGCCGGCGGCGTTTTCCGGATCATGAACCAGCTGCCGCGCAAGGTGGCCATGGAATTGCTGTTGACCGGCGAGCCGCTGACCGCGTCCGACGCCTTGGAGTGGGGCCTGATCAACCAGGTGGTCACCGACGGTTCGGTGCTGGACGCGGCGGTGGCGCTGGCCGCCCGAGTGACGGTGAACGCGCCGCTGTCGGTGCAGGCCAGCAAGCGCATCGCCTACGGCGTGGACGATGGCGTCATCACCGACGAGGAAGCGGGCTGGGACCGCACCGTGCGCGAAATGCGCACCCTGATCCGCTCGGAGGACGCCAGAGAGGGGCCGCTGGCTTTCGCCGAGAAACGCGAGCCGGTCTGGAAGGCGCGCTAACCGTCCCGCGGTGCGCTTTAAGCTAGGCCGTCGTTTCCGGCCTGGCCCAAGAGCGCGCCCGGGTCGCCGCCCTTGCCGCCGGCACCGGGTGTTGGACCGGTGCCGCCGTTGCCGCCGTTGCCGCCGTCGCCGATCATTACCGCATCGCCGCCGCGGCCGCCTTCGCCGCCGGCGGTAGCACCCTCACCGCCAGCGCCGCCGGCTCCGCCGGTGCCCAGTAGCTGACCGCCCTTGCCGCCGGCCCCGCCGGTGCCGCCGCCCTTGCCAATGCTGGTTCCGCCGCTGCCGCCGCTGCCGCCGTTGCCGAGGAACAAGGCATCGCCGCCGGCGCCGCCCATCCCGCCGCCGTTTGCGCCGAATCCGCCGGTCCCGCCGACCCCGCCGCCCGAGAACAGATAGCCCCCGGTGCCGCCGGCACCTCCATTGCCGCCGATGCCGCCGATACCGCCCGCGCCGCCGTCACCGCCGGAGCCACCGGTACCGAACAGTGCACCGGCGTTGCCGCCGGCTCCACCGGCCGAGCCAACGCCGGCGCCCAGGTTGAATCCGCCGACACCGCCGGCACCCCCGGATCCGGCGAGCATGCCGCCGTTGCCGCCGGCGCCACCGGCACCGCCGCCGGCGGTGCCACCCGTTCCGCCGGCGCCGCCGTCGCCGCCGGCGGCGCCGACCAGGCCGCTGAGCAGCCCGGCGTTTCCGCCGCGCCCGCCCATCCCGGCAGCGGCGGCGTTGCTGGCACCGCCTGCCCCACCGCCACCGCCGGCGCCGAATAGCCCACCGGCTCCGCCGTTGCCGCCGAGGCCGCCGTCCCCGGAGGCCTTGCCGGTCGCAATGCCGCCGCCACCACCGACGCCGCCGCTACCCGACAGGTAGCCACCGGTCCCGCCGATTCCACCGGTTCCGGCAGTGCCGCCGCCCGACAAGTTGCCGCCGGCGCCGCCAGCGCCGCCGGTGCCCATCAATCCGGCCGCACCACCGGCACCACCGGCCGAGCCGGCTTGGCCGGAACCGCCCGCGCCACCGTTGCCGAGCAATATCCCACCGGGCGTGCCGCTGTGTCCGCTGCCCGGATCGCCGTTGATCCCATTACCGATCAGCGGACGCCCCAACAGCGCTTGGGTGGGCGCATTGACGATGTCGTATACCGGTTGCAGCGGCCCGCCGGACCCAGCTGCGCCCGCCTTGCCGATGATCGGGCCAAAGCCGCCGTTGCCGCCGTTGCCTCCGGTGCCGATGAAGGTTGCATTGCCGCCGGCACCGCCGGCCCCGCCGGTCGTAGCGCCCTCGCCGCCGGCACCACCGGCACCTCCGGTGCCCAACACGTAACCGGCCCGGCCACCGGCCCCGCCGACCCCGCCGTCGCTGGTGAAGCTCCCACCGCCGACCCCGCCGGCGCCGCCGAAGCCAAGTAGGCCGCCGGCTCCGCCGGTCCCACCGATCCCGCCGTGGCTACCGACGCTGACGCCACCGGCTCCACCGGCTCCGCCGGTTGACATCAGCAGGCCCGCATTGCCGCCGGCACCTCCAGCCCCGCCCGAACCAACCGTGGCGAACCCGCCGGTTCCACCTGCACCGCCGCTGCCGAACAGCAGGCCGGCGTTGCCTCCGGCGCCTCCGGCGCCACCATCGGCCGTTACCGCGGCTCCACCGGTCCCGCCGGCACCCCCGGCGCCGGCAAGCAGGCCCGCATCACCGCCGGCTCCGCCAGCGCCCCCGAAGGCGGTGCCGGCGGCAATGCAACCTTCATCGGCACCGGAGGCAACGGCGGCAACG
>NZ_LQPW01000111.1 GCF_002116635.1 Mycobacterium szulgai
GGGATTGGCTATGTGCATGGTGCCGCCCTTGCCGCGACTGGCACCGACCGTACGGCCCATCATCTCGCCGTAAATCTCTTCCAGCGGAACGCCCTTGCCGATCAGATCGTGCAGGCCGCGATAGGTGGTCACCAGTTGGTCGTCGGGCCGCAGCGTGGCGCCCATCGCCGCGGCAATGGCCTCCTGGCCGCGCGAGGGCCAATACACGCACATGAACTCCCCGGTGCCGATGCCCTTGGACAACCGGTCGTCGGCGGCCTTCATCAACATCATCAGCGCGTAGAGCCGGCGTTGCACCTCTGGCGTGGCGTTGCCGTCGCTCATTGTGCTCCTTCGCGTGTCACGTTGGGCGCCAACCGGTTAGCCGCCCGACCACGGTTTGACCTTGAGGAAGCCGCCGCCGTCCACCCGCAGTTGTTGACCGGTGATGTAGCGCGCCGCATCGGAGGCCAGGAACAGCACCGCCTCACTGATGTCTTCCGGCTCGACGTAAGGGATGGGCATCGACTGGACCAGTGGGAAGACCGGTTCGGCGTCCTCCCGGGTGGGGTTCTTCAGGTCAGGACGGAACGCCCGGTACATCGGCGCACTGTGCAGCATGTCGGTGTTGACGTTGGTCGGGTGCACTGCGTTCATCCGGATGGAGAACGGCGCAAGCGCCCGGGCGAAGTCGTTAACGTAATGTGCGCCAGCGAGTTTCGCGAAGGCGTAGCCGGCACCGCCGGGGCCGCCGGCCCCACCCTCAGCGCCGGAGGTGCTCAGAGACGACATGAACGCCGCGTTGGAGCCGATCACGATGATCGACGCGCCGGCCTTCAAGTGCTTGAGGCTGGCGTGCACCAGGTTGAGCACGCCAACCAGGTCGACGTCCACCGCGTCGGCGAACGCCTGCGGCGGCAGGCCCGCGGTAAGCGGGCAGATGCCGGCGTTGGCGACCACGATGTCCAGGCGCCCGAACTCGGCGACACCGTTGTCGATTGCCGTCGAGAGCGCGCTGCGCTCACGGACGTCGGCGATCGCCGTGCTGACCCGCCGGCCCTCCTTTTCCACCAGACGTGCCGTCTCGTCCAGGTCCTCGGGCCGCGCCAGCGGGTACTCGTTGGTCTCGATGTCGGCGCATAAGTCGACGGCGATGATGTCGGCGCCTTCGGCGGCCAGCGTGCGCGCATGCGACCGGCCCTGGCCACGCGCAGCTCCGCTGACCACTGCGACTTTCCCGGCTACCCGGCCCGCTAGTCGGTCCATCGCGACTCCCAGGTCCCGTGCACCGCATCGGGTTTCGGGATCGGACCAATGGTCAGCTCCATCGCATCTCTTTCACGATTTAACTGCGCATGGCTGCAGCCGGGCTGTCGATATCCCTTACAGTAGCTAGAATATCTAAAATAGCAAGAAATGCCGGGACGGACCGGAAGGGCTGGCAGAAGATGCTTGAGTCAGAGGTTCTGAACGGTGTTCGGGTGGTCGAACTGGCGTCGTGGACCTATGTGCCGTCGGCCGGTGCCGCGTTGTCGGATTGGGGAGCCGACGTCATCAAGGTCGAAGGCGTCACGTCCGGTGATCCCGGACGCGCATTGGTCGTTGGCGGTTTCACCCGCGCGGCTGCTCGGGTTGACGCCGATTTCATCCTCGAGTTAGGCAATCGCGGCAAGCGCAGTATCGCGATCGACATCAAATCCGAAACCGGCCGCGACCTATTCGGCCGCCTGTTGGCTTCTGCCGATGTATTCCTGACCAATTGGCTGCCCGGCGCCCTAGAGCGCGCCCGGCTGACCGTTGCCGATGTCCGCGCCTTCAACCCAGACATCATCATCGCCAGGGGCACCGGGTTAGGCGTGCGCGGTCCAGATCGTGATCGCGGCGGATTCGACGCCGCCACCTACCTGGCACGCGGCGGGGTGGCCTATACGCTCACGCCGTTCGGTACTGAGACACCCGCCGTCCAGGGCCCCGGATTCGGCGACCTGCAGGGCGGCGCAACGCTGGCCGGCGGCGTGTGCGCAGCACTGTTTCATCGGGAACGCACCGGCCAACCGAGCATCGTCGACTCCTCGCTGCTGGCCCAGGCGATGTGGGCGATCGCTCCGTCGATCTCGGCGGCCGATTTCTTCGGCATCGACGGCATTCCGGGTGCACCGCCGGGATTGGCCATCAATCCGCTTGTGAACTGCCA
>NZ_LQPW01000112.1 GCF_002116635.1 Mycobacterium szulgai
CGGGCCTGCTCGTCGGCAACGGCGGGGCTGGCGGGGCCGGCGGCTTGGGTCGCACCACCGGCGGCACCGGCGGCGCCGGCGGCACCGCCGGCCAACTGCTCGGCTCCGGCGGTACCGGTGGCAGCGGCGGCGCTGCGATCACCACCGGCGGGACCGGTGGCGCCGGCGGCACGTCCGGGGTGTTCGGCAACGGAGGTAACGGCGGTAACGGTGGGGCCGGCGTGACAACCGGCGGCAACGGCGGGGCCGGCGGCAACGGTGTGCTGATCGGCAACGGCGGCAACGCCGGTAGTGGCGGGACGGGCGCGGCCGCGGGTAAGGCCGGCCTCGGCGGAATCAGCGGATCCTTGTTGGGCGCCGACGGTTTCAACGCTCCGGTCAGCACCAACCCGGTGCACATCCTGCAGCAAGACGCGCTCAACATCGTCAACCAGCCCGTGCACGCACTGACCGGGCGCCCGCTGATCGGCAACGGCGCCAACGGAACGCCAGGAACCGGCGCTGCCGGCGGGGACGGCGGCTGGCTGTTCGGCAATGGCGGCAACGGCGCGCACGGCGCGACCAACACCGCCACCAACGGAGCCGGCGGCGCCGGCGGAGCCGGCGGAGGCGGCGGCGTTTTGTTCGGCAACGGCGGCGCCGGCGGCGCCGGCGGGATCGCCAACGGAATCAACGGCGTCGGTGGACTCGGCGGTGCCGGCGGCTCCGCCCTGCTCAACGGTGCCGGCGGCACCGGCGGCAGCGGCGGGCAGGCCCTCGTCACCGGCGGCAAGGGCGGGGCAGGTGGGCACGGTGGCAACGCCGGCGTCTTCGCCGGGGCGGCCGGCACCGGCGGGCACGGCGCCGGCCCCGGGGCGACCGGTGTCGGCGGTGCCGGCGGGACCGGCGGGCTGTTCGCCAATGGCGGCGTCGGCGGGACAGGTGGGTCCGGAGCGGCTGGCGGGGCCGGCGGCAACGGGCTGGTGTTCGGCGATGGCGGCACCGGTGGTGCCGGCGGCAACGTCGGCAACGGCGGTGCCGGCGGGACCGGTGGGCTGTTCGGCGCCGGTGGCACCGGCGGTGCAGGCGGGTCCGGCGGCAACAACGGCGGAGCCGGGGGCGCCGGTGGCAACGCCGGTGCGCTGTCCTTCGGCACCGGCGGGGCCGGCGGCTCCGGCGGAGCCGGCACCCTGACCGGTGGGGCCGGCGGAGCCGGTGGCAACGCCAGCATGTTGTTCGGCTCGGGCGGCGCGGGCGGCACCGGCGGGCACGGCGGTGCGGGCGGTAGCGGCACTCAACAAGGCGGCGCCGGGGGCGCCGGCGGCAACGCCGGGCTGCTGTCCGGGTCGGGCGGCGCCGGTGGTGCCGGCGGGTCCGGCGCTAACGCCAACGGCGCTGGCACTGGCGGCGCAGGCGGCAACGGCGGCAAAGCAGGAGTCACCGGCAGCGGCGGCGACGGCGGGGCCGGCGGATTCGGAGTCACCACTGCCGGCAAAGGCGGTAACGGCGGCAACGCGCTGTTGATCGGCGACGGCGGAAACGGCGGCAATGCCGGCAAGGCCGGCGGCACAGCCGGCACTGGCGGCACTGGCGGACTGCTCCTCGGCAACACCGGAAACAACGGCAAGGCATAGCCGAGAGTTGGGCCCGCGAGACCGTGCAGACGGTCTCGCGGGCCCGTGTAGTCATCGCGTGTATGCGCTGGACCGGGACCGCCGGCCCAGTACCCACATGGTGGCCAGCGTGAGGACAACGGCAAACGATGCCAGCGCAATGAGATTCACTGCGGTGTCTCCATTGAAAGTCTCGCGATAGGCGAACATTGCCGGCAGCGTGGCGGTGAACCGGTCAAGATCCAGGTCACGTCCCAATGCTTCGAATGCGTGGCGGTTGGATAGGCCAAGGCTTATCAAGCGTCCGGGGAAAGCCATCTTGTCAACGGGGACGATCGCGCCACCGAACAGAACCTGCGGGAAGCAAAGCATCGGCAGAGCGAGAGCTGCCTGAGCGGCGTTGTGCACCGCGGCCGAAGCGAGCAGGCCGAGTGCCAGCGCCGAGGTCGCTTCGATAACCATCGTCACAAACAGCAAGACGTACACCTGCCAACCGACGGCGGGCAGCCGACCCAGTACCCGCAGTACGGCGAGGAGTCCCGCGTTGACTGCGGCCAGCACCGGAAGCAGGGCGGTGATCTTGGACGCCACGTAGGCGCCCACTCTGAGCCCGGCCAGGCGCTCGCGCCGGAAGACGGCGATCTCTCCGACGATCTGGAGCAGACCGTAGGTCAGGCCGAAGAAGAAGCCGTCGAATGCGATCCAGAAAACAATTTGGGCCGGCCCGACGTCGGCCGTACCACCTGGATCGAACGCGCCGCGTTTGAACAATGTCGCCATCATCGCCGTGACCAGGACCGGTGAACCGAGCAGGACGGCCAACGTCAGCCGGTTGCGGAACAGAACCTCAACATTGCGGCTCGTGAGCAGCCACCATTGCCGCACTATGCCAGTGCGCTTGACGTTTGGACGAGTCGCGGAGGGGGCCGGGTCGAGCCGAGCCGAGCCCAGCCGTTGACTTGCCACACTGTTCGCAAATCTCTTCGCCCATATCGCAGGGGTGTGCTGTCCAGCCAGACGGTCGTACACGGCGGTGAGATTTTCCACGCCGAAGTAGCGCCGAGCCTCGGTCGGGCTGCCGGTGAATGCGAGATGGCCGTCGCGAGCCAGGAACACCACTCGATCGCACCGATCGATGGCCTCCGGCTCGTGCGTAGTAAGGATGACCGTTACGCCGCGTTGGGTCAGCCTGCGCAGTAGCTGCATCACGTCGGCCGCGGTCGACGGATCGAGCCCGGAGGTCGGTTCGTCGAGGAAGAAGAGGCTTGGCCGGTTGAGTAGTTCTACGGCGATGCTGGCGCGCTTGCGCTGGCCGCCGGACAGCGCACCGACCCGCACCTCGGCCCGATCGGCCAGGTCTAGGTCATGCATGGTCTCCTCGACCACGCGGTCGGCCTCGGCCGCCGATGTGCCTGCGGGCAGCCGGAGTCTCGCTGCGTAGCGCAGCGTGCGGCGCAAAGGCATTTCGAGGTGGATGATGTCGTCCTGCGGCACGTAGCCGATAGGAGAATCGGCACTGGCTCGAGTACCGCATACGACGCCGTTGTGCGAAACCTCGCCGGCAGACGGTGGCTGCAGTCCCGCGAGGATCTCGAGCAGTGTGGTCTTTCCGGCTCCACTGCCGCCGGCAATGGCAACCAACTCGCCAGGTTCTATCGACAGTGACAGTTCCTGCAGGATTTGCCGTGCGCCGACCTGCCGGGTCACGTTGACAGCATCGACCCGTCCGCCGGCCGGCTTTGCTGGTGTCTGACTCGGCGAGAGCGCATCGAAACGCTCGACTGCCGTTGGTTGAGCCGCCAATTCGGTCATGTCGGTAACCTCCTGCGATTGCTGAATTGCGTTGCCAGGAGCTTGATCATGGGCCTGTGGCGGCACCGTTGCATGAGGCGCTTGCCTCAAACCCACGAGTCGAGGGGCAGCCGGTTGAAAGCTCCGCCGCCGAGGAGGCTCAATGCGCGCTGTTGCCCGTAAAACGGCTGTTCACCATCTGCGGCGTGGTTGACCGGAGACCGGTCAGACCCGTGAACGGGGCCAAATGTGTAGCGGCCGGCGCCGATTCATAAGACCCGATGCCTGCTCAATCAGTTAACGAACCGCCGGTGACGGTGGCCCCCGATTCCCTAGCTGGGTCAGCGAGATAAGACAGCGTTAGTCGTCGTGGTGGTGCGGGTGGTGGGGGTTCTCGTCGTCGTCGTCGTCTTCGGGATCCTGCATCTTGAGGTTGTGCACCACGAGCTGGGAGCGCCCGACGAGGTAGGTGGCCGTTTCAGCCACCCTCATATTGAATACCGACCGCTTGGCAGCGCGGCTCGACACTCGCCGAACCTCGAGCCGGTTTCCGTCGCCGGTCAGCAGATAATCGCCGCGGCTCAGTTCGCCAGCGGTTATCCAGCGATCGGTGAAAAAGCGATGCCGCGGAGTGCATGTGATGGTGTCGTCGCCCACTTCGATCGTCACAAGTTCGGTACTTTTACCGGAGAATTTTTCCTCGACGACCGCAAGCACGGCCTGTCCAGTCGTCATGTCGCGCGAGTACACCTTCGTGTCGGGCTGCACGAGCTCGATCGGGACGAAACCTTCCGCGGTCGAGACGAGGGTTCCGCGGACAAAGCACACACCGCCGTGGTCCGCTTTCCACGCGCCGTAGGCACCTCCGGCGATGGCACCGAAAATTGCTCCGCCGGCCGCACCAATAGCGGCACCCCACAGCCCACCTCCCAGGGCGCCGATGACCAAGCCGCCGCCACCACCAACTTTTGCTCCCCAGTTCTTCCCTTCATCGATGTAGTCCTGCTTGGTTGGTTTCATCTCGAAATCTCCCACGGAAGAGTTTTGCGGACGTATTTGAGTATGCGTCCGATCTAATCCGCAGAAAACATGCAATTGACGCACAAAGGGTTTGCCAATCAGCACCGGGTATAGGTGGCTGTTGCTCGTTAGCCCTCTCTCACACGTCCAGGCCCGGGCCAGCGGCAATGCCGGACCGACGGCCTGCTTCCGGCGAACACCACCAAAATCCGAGCGCGACACACCGCGCGCCTTTGCGGCTCACCACCACCGGAAACCTACCCTGAACCGCAGGGTGCGGCGGGAGGGACCGGTATTAAGAGCAAACATCCAGTCGACGGCATGTCGCGGCGGGAGTTCATGGGCAGACTCGCCGCCGCCAGCAGTGTCGGCGCATTGATGTCCCTGGCTGGCCCGGTGATCGAAAAGGCTTACGGAGCCGGCCCCTGCTCCGGTCATTTGTCCGACATCGAGCACTTCGTATTCCTGCTCCAGGAGAACCGGTCCTTCGATCACTACTTCGGCACTCTCTCGGGCGTCAATGGCTTCAACACGCCCTCACCGGCATTCCAGCAAAAGGGCTGGAATCCCCAGACGCAGTCGATTGACCCCAGTGGCGTCACCATCCCGTACCGTTTCGACACCACCAGGGGCCCTCTGCTCAACGGTGCGTGCGTGAATGACCCTGGCCACCAATGGATTACCATCCACCAGTCCTGGAACAACGGCGCCAACGACAACTGGCTGCCCGCGCAGGTCCCACAACAAACGTTGCCGGGCAACGTGCCGGTGTCGATGGGTTACTACACCCGCCAAGACCAACCCATCCATTATCTGCTGGCCGATACCTTCACTATTTGCGATAGCTATCATTGTTCGCTGCTTGGCGGTACTTCGCCCAACCGGCTGTACTGGATAAGCGCCTGGATCGATCCCGACGGCGTCCAGGGTGGCCCGCTGCTTATCGACCCCAACATCCAACCGCAGGGCCACTTTAGTTGGCGCACGATGCCGGACAACCTCAGCGATGCCGGCATCAGTTGGAAGCTGTACCAAAACAAGTTGCTGGGGGCGCTCAACAATACGGTCATCGGCTACAACGGGATGCTCGTTGACTTCAAACAGGCCCAGGATCCGCGCTCGAATATCGCCCGCTACGGTATCGCCCCGACCTACCCCCTGGACTTCGTCGCCGACGTCGCAGCCAACCGACTGCCCCAGGTTTCGTGGGTGGTACCCGGGTTTCAAGTGTCCGAGCATCCCGGAGTGCCAGTAGCACCGGCCGTCGGCGGCACCACGATCGTGAATATCCTGCGCATTTTGCTGTCCAATCCCGCGGTATGGGAAAAAACCGCGTTGATCATCAGCTTTGACGAAAACGGGGGCTTTTTTGACCACGTCACTCCGCCTACCGCGCCGCCTGGGACTCCCGGCGAGTACGTCACGGTGCCCGACATCAACGCGGTGACGGGTTCGGGGGGCATCCGCGGGCCGATCGGCTTGGGCTACCGCGTCCCCTGCTACGTCATCTCGCCCTACAGCCGTGGCCCGCTGGTGGCGCACGAAACCTTCGACCACACTTCGCAGTTGCGCCTACTCGAAAAGCGGTTCGGGGTGCCGGTTCCCAACCTGAGCACCTGGCGCAGAGGTATTACCGGTGATATGACGTCGGCCTTTAATTTCGCCGTCCCACCCAACCCATCGGCACCTTACATGGACCACCCGTTGTTGAACGCGGTGCCGCAACAGGTGCAATGCGTTCCAGACACCGCCGCAACTTTTGTGAAGCTGACTCCTCCCTATCGAGTGCCTTTCCCTCAGGTAATGCCCACCCAGGAGACCACGCCGGTCCGCGGCATTCCCAGCGGTCTTTGCTAGCGCAAATCAACCGTCTCGGCCGAAGCGCTTCTCAAGAACCAACTCAGGGTGCAACCTGGACGATGCCCGGCGGCATGGGGCGTGCCGGCGCCGGCCCGGACGGGCCGTGCCCGCCAGTGCCGCCGGCACCACCGCTGCCGCCACCACCGGTGCCCGCACCGCCGCCACCGGTGCCGTCACCCCCGACACCACCACCCGGCAGCGGAGCAGCAGAGGGAGGCTCGACCTGTGGTGGTGGGAGTGGCTCGATCTGTTGCGGTGGGGGCGGCTCCTGGGGGGGGGGCGGCGGCTCTAGCGGCGGGGGCGGTTGCTGCTGAGGTTGCGCCGGCGGCTGCCGGGGCGGCTGCGGCGCGGCGGGCGCCCGTGGTGGTGTGACGATGTGCCCCGGCGGAGGCGATTGCGCCGGAATCTGCGGTGGCTGCGGCGCCATGGTCTCCCCAGCGGGAATGGTCACGGTCGACGGAGATCGAAAAGTGCTCTGCCCGTTGGGATCTGGCGCGCTGGCCCAAGGCTGGGCGGCAACGTAGACGCCACCGACAGTCGACTGCGGCAGCCGCACCGCAGCGGTGAACGTCCGGTGCGCGGGTTGAATTGTTCCCGGCGCCCAACGAGTGTCGAAAGCCGCCGACTTGTTCTGGTGGTAGGGACAGTAGGCCTGCACGGCCGCAGTGACGAAGCGGGTGAATGTCCGCGTGAGGCGGTCGCGCGGATATCTGCCCGGATCGCTGTCGTAGGCAAAGCTTGCCATCGACTCGACTACCGCATCGAACGGCTTGCCGCCGTCGAGTTCGCGACAAACGTTTTGCGCTGTGACAACCAGGCTTGCCGGGTTTTGGAGGGCGGGGATGCCATGTTGATCAAGCAGTGCCAAAAACTGGTCGTCCTGGCTCGGGTCGGCCGCTGCCGTGCTGCCGCGCAGGATCGCGGCGCCGATGAGTATCACGCTGGCGGTAGCCATGGCGCCCGCGCGCCTGGCGGTGCCGGTGATCATGGCGGTGGTTTCCATTCTGTAGGGCTGTTTGGTTTAGGTGGTCACAAATGCAGGCGTGACCGTCTGTTAAATTCCTCGGTTTCCGTATCGCTGTAACATTGCTGTAACATTCGGCGGCGCCACTGTCAATGGTCAGTTGAATTCCCCGTTTTGCGAGTTCACGCGTCGAATAGGACCGCCGCCAGAGACCCGCGGTAACGGTGGCGCCGGCGGTGCCAGCGGCACTGCGGTAGCGGGTGGCCACGGCAGCTTGATCGGGCACTCCGGCAAGGATGGCGCCGTCGCACCGGCGGGTGCTGGCGGTGCCGGTGGCAATGGCGGCGCATACGGACCGGGCGGTGCCGGCGGCAATGGCGGCGCATACGGACCGGGCGGTGCCGGCGGCATGGCCCTGCCAGGAGGACACGACGGGGCGGTGGGCCACAACGGAGCCCAGGGCACCATCGGAACGCCAGGACCGCACGGCTGAAGCTTGAAACCGGTTGAGTTTCAATGCCTCCGCACCCAGCCTGACCACTGCCTACTACATCGGTGACGGGTAGGGGAGGCCCAGAGCGAGGTTTCCGGTGTGGATGAATTCCTGGTCGCGCCCCTGGAGGAAGGGTGCGTCAATGGGCGTTTCCACTTGGGCGGCAATGCAGGAGGCCAGGCCGAGGTCGGTGGCGGCGAGAGTAAGGGTCTGCAGCAGGCAGCCGGTGTCGCGGTAGATCAGACTCAGGGCCATGCCCTTGTATTTCCACGTGGTCCGCGCGGCATAGGAGGCCAGGTAGAGACTCGCCGGTGGTGGTGCCTTCATCTGTGCGGGCTGAACCATGGTGTGGTGCAACGTTTTTGCCAAATCTGCGGTCCAGGGCGAAAGCTGGTGGAGTGCATGGTCGAAGGGGTCGTAGTGGTACGCTCCGGCCGCGAGTCCCGCTATGTTCCGGACGATGAGATAGATTTCCAGGCTGTGGCGGGCACCGCCCGACGGCGACGGTCGCTGGGTCACCTCTCCTAGCGTTCCGAGGTCATCCTGTGCGGAGAGTCGCCTTTGAACCCGGGCGGAGCGGTGCAGCAACGCGCCCAGAAGGGGCAGCGGCAAGGGCCGGGACGCGTAGCGGCGGGCGCTGCGTCGAGCGGTGAATGTTTCGGCGAGGGGCCGACTTGGCGGCGCGTTGTTGTCGTCCGGTAGTGCGATAACGGCGGTCGCCTCGGGGTGATTCAGCCGCGCCGGCGGCGGGTCGCCGCGGCGGGAGTCGGCGTGCGGGCCCCTTCCGGATTGCCAGTGGACGGCTAGTTCGCAGAGTGTCCAAGGGTGTGCAGTCTCCGCGTCTGCAATGGGAGTCGATACCCGCACCATCCCCACGTCGGTCAGTTGCGACAGCAATCCCGCAAGCTGATCGTCGCCAGGAGATTCTTTCCACCGCTGACTGATGTCGGTGACGGTGAGGGGGTGGTTCAGCTGACCGAGCAGGTTGACCAGAGCCGGTTTGACGTGAAATCTCCGCCGCGCAAGAGGGTTGAAGACCGTGGCATATTCCTTGCCCGATTCCCATTCCAGCAGGAGATGGGGGCTACGTTCGTACCGAGTGGCTTCGGTTGTCATGCGTATATCACTTGCCGTCCAACAGGATTACGTCGGTTCGCGTCGGACCGAGGAGGCCGACCTCGATGAACGGCAGTTGGTCGTCGGCGGCTGCAACGGCGAATAACGTTGCGGCGCCATCGAAGAAGTCAGTCGTCAGCAGGCCGCGTCGGGCCAACTCGATGCGGTCTACCTCGGTGCCCCAGCGAGTGGCGAATAGGCGTTTCAGTTGCGTGGGATTCGGCCGGTGCAGGCTCAAATGCGGCTTTCGCCGAGCCAGCTCGTCACGCATCCATAGGGCATGCGCCGCCATAGCACGCCAGTCGGGCAGTCTGGGGTCCTGGCGCAGCAAGTCCAGGAAGTGCTGGATGGCCGGAAGCGTGTGAGCGAAAAACAAAGTGCGGGTGGTCAACCGGGCCGACACCGCAATCGGGTCGTGGCCGAAGTCCCGATTCTCCTCGGCGGTAAGCCATTTCGACTTCACCCATTCGGGAAAGCCAAAATCGTCGACGATTCCGGTGGCCATCGCGTAGCGATGGGCCACGATCTCGAGAGCGCGCTGGTATGACCTGGATCCGACTTTGCTGACGGCTCGAGACGCGCGCTCGAGAACGCTGCCGTCCTGGTCGGGGTGCTGGTGGGTCCAGTACCAGGCGGCGACCTGTTCCAGCGCGGGCAGGTAGGCCCATCGGTCGACGGCGGACACGCTGAGCAACGACAACACGTCAAGGTCGCAGACGTCGACAACCGATTGGCCGCTGTCGTCGGCTGCAATCGCCACCGGCGTGGGCGGCGCCCACCGTTGCCGCCAACGATGTGACCACATGGTCGGGGGTGGGCAGGGGCGAACCGCGCCGAGCCGCGGTTCACCCGCAATCCGACCTAGCGCGAGCAACGCATCGGCGTGTTTGATATCGACCCGCAGGTTGCGCAGCCGGCGGGCGAGTTTGGTGACATCCGGCGCACCCACGTCGGTCAACAGCCGATTCCACGTGCGCAACGTGAACGGGGTGTTGCGGGCCGCTTCGATGATCTGGTTTGCCATCGGCGCGTCGAGGACGCCAGTCTCGACGGCTTCCAACGCGGTGTGACGAATGTTGACCAGCGCGTCGACGAAGACGGGGTAACCGTCGTCAGCCTCGCCGTGCACCATGGCGACCTCGTCATCGGCTTCCAGCAGCCCATCCCGGTAACTTTCGAACACCCAGCCGTAGCCCTCCATGCCGAACGTATGCAATTCGGCTGCACGCAGTGCGCCCATGCTGGAGCACCCGATCACGCGCACGCCGTCGGCGATCAGGGTGAGCAGTTCTTTGTGCCGAACCGAGGCCTGCTGGAAAAACAGTCCATCGATGATGAGTAGCGTATCGCCGCGGCCCAGATCGTAACGAAAGGCCTGACCAAACGAAATCGGTTCCACCACTTGGGCATTGGACACGACAGTCCGAATTCCGGCGGCGCTGATAGTGGGACCGGCTGTGACAACGATCCTGGCGCCGGGTGTCATGCCGCACCTGTCAACGGGGTCCGCATCGAGGGCGCGGCCGTCGATATCGACAGGGCGGGGGCAAACACCTTCACGACCGGAACACAGCCGCCGTCAAAGTCGCACACCACGGCTAACGGTTCGACACCTGCTTCGGCGGCCACCGCCGTCGCCGCCGAAGCAACCAGGTCCGGCAGTGAATCGTCGGCCGGAATCTGCCACGGCGTCGGCGTTGCGGCCGGTAGCTGCCGCATGGAGGCGCGCCTGGAAGCATGTCGGGCGAAGCTGTGATAGATCTCCGGCGGTATGTCCTCTCGAGCCCCGCTGATCGCCGTGAGCCGGGCTTGTGCGGCCTCGGTTATCGCTCGCGACAACGCGACATTCGGGTCGTGGTGCAGTCCGAAGCCGCTGAACGACGGCTCCAGCTTCGGCGAGGTCAGCTCAACAGCGAAGTTGAAATAGCCGTCCCAGGTGTCGATTCGGGCGATGAGCACTTCGCTTCCGGCGCGGTAAATCATCTCGACCAGGTCGGCCGAACCCGAGCCGGCGACGTCGTCGACCGCCACCTCGAACATGGTCTCGCCGGGCACGGCGGTGGAGATGCTGTGTCGTTCCATGATTTCGTAAAGGGCGTGCAGCGTGGCTTCGTCATAGCTGTTGCCGGAAGCCAGTCCAGAGCTGTCCATCGTGAATATCGGCGCTGCCCAGCAATCGCTGATTGCGACGTTCACCAGCACGGCCATCCACGGCACCCAGGTGCGGCGGCCGGTTAGCAACGTTGTCGCGACCATCCAGTCGAGCTTCGCGCTGGGGTGGTAGAGGGCACCCGGTGCGAGGCGAAGCTGGGCGGGGTTATAGGTCAGATCCGACGCGATTTCCTCTGTGGCAGTGGACCAAAGGTCTGGTGTGACGTTTTCGACATGCCACATCTCCAAGGATTCCATCACGGCTGAAACTTGAGCGGCCCGGTAAGTGCTGGCCTTTCCCTGGCTGACCGACAGCGATAGCGAGGCTGGCCGAACCGCCTGCGCGGTGGGAATTCCGAGGTCGTCCAGCCAGGTTAGGTCGGCCACCCGGGTGATGCCGGCGCAGTCCAGCAGAGGTTGCACCGCGAGCCATGTCTCGTCCGGAGTCATGATGCGGTGGGTCCCGTGGCGGTAATTGATTCTTGAGCCGATCGTGGCCCGGTCGACTGAGCCCAACAAGCGCCTCGGCCAGTAAGACCAATCCGGACCGGCCAGGCCCGCTGTGCGCAGCGACATAGGCATGGAAAATCCTTGGTTGTTGTGATTCGCCAGTTGGCAGTTGTGGTGGGGGTGGGGATCTCACACACCCAGATGCGGAGATCCCCACCGGGTTGGGCTAACCCCGTATGGGCTCACTCGAGGTGATCAGCCGCGAAAGAAAGGCACCCTCCACACGAGAACGTGTGCGTCGGGGTCTCAGCCTCGTAGAACAGCAGTTCGTGCGACATGCGTCACCTCCTCCATTGTATTGCTTCTGCGCTATCGTTGGCAGAATTCGGTGGCGCCGATTTGTGATCACTTGATCAATTTAGCTGGGTTCGGGTTACTCGACGTCCGACAAATAAGACGAAATTTGGGTCCTCCCGCCGTGTGAACAAGCTGTCCCCCAATCGGGGGACATCGGCGCGTGTCACGAATGGGCCATGATGCAATGCGAGGCCGACTGGAATCGTGTAATCAATTGCAGTCAAACGTGTTTCGCTGGCGCACGTACGGGCGCCGACCACCTGCTGCATGGGCAGGGGGGGCCGCGGCCAGCTGCCAACCCCAAGCTGGATCGACATCACGCCACTGACCAGCCGAATCAAGCCGTGTCGGCGATTGGCGACCGGGTTAGATTGCCGTATGCGAATTGCTCGCCTGGTCGGTGTGCTCCTGACGATCCTGACGGCGGGGTTACTGCTGGCAAATCCGGCCGGCGCACAGCCACCATCGAAGCTCACCGAGCACATCACCGACAACACCGGCGCTTTGACCGATTCGGGTCGGGCGGCGGTCAGCTCGGCAATCGACCGGCTTTATCGCGATCGGCACATTCAACTATGGGTGGTCTACGTCGACAATTTCTCCAGGTTCAAACCCGACAACTGGGCCGACGGCACCCGCAGCGCCAGTGCGATGGGCGGCCGCGACGCGCTGCTGGCCATTGCCACGAAAACTACGAGCGCCAACCTGTACACGTTCACCGTGCCGCCGAACCTGTCGGGACTCACGACTGACGAATTAAACAGACTGCGCAGCAACAAAATTGAGCCCGCGGTGAACGCTAAAGACTGGAGCGGTGCGGCGGTCGCGGCGGCCGACGGGCTGAACAAGTCAGAAGGTTCGCCGTCAAACCAGATCTGGCCGCTGATCGCGATCGCCGTCGTCGTGGTCCTACTCGTACTAGTGCTGGCTTTCGTGCTCTATCGAGCGCGTCGCCGCCGTCGCACCACGCGGGCGGCCGACCCTAGCGAGGGGCGCACCAAGATCGACGGGTGCGATCAGGCGCTGTCCACCGCGGAGGCCAGGCTGCGGCAAATCACCGACTACGTCGCCAAGCATCGCAAGGCCGTCGGCGCCGAGGCGCAGACCCGGGTTGAACAAGCAAAGCGGCATTTGGCAGCTGCGCACAGCAACCAGGCAAGCAACGCCCCCCAAGCGATTGCCCATGCCAACGCGGCGTCGACGCTGGCCGCTCAGGCGCAAGCGCTGGCAAACGCCGACGTGCTCGCAGCGCACCGCGCCAAACGGCGTTGAGGCAGCTGTCCGCCGACGCAAAACTTGCGTCAGACGCAAAAGGATGTTCGTAACCTTCTACTAGTGTCCAGCATTAAGCCTGCTTAGCGTGGGTGGCGAACGCGATCACGCGCAGTGTCGGGTTCGCCTGACCACCGGGAGGTGAGATGTCGTTTGTCGCGATGACCCCCGCGATGGTCAGCGCCGCCGCGCAGGATCTGGGCGGTATCGGAACAGCGATCAACCACGCCAACGCCGCCGCGGCAAGCTCGACCGTCGGCATGCTGGCCGCTGGCGCCGATGAGGTTTCGGCGGCTATCGCGGCTCTGTTCGCAGCCCACGGCAGCGCATATCAGACCCTCAGCAGCAAACTGGCGACGTTCCACAACCAGTTCGTGCAAGCGTTGGACGCAGGCGCAGGATCGTATGTGGCTGCCGAGGCGGCCAACATCCACCTGCTTCAGGGCGGTGTTGTGAGCGTGGGCAACGCCGCCGCTGAATTGATGGTGGGCCGCCCGCTGATCGGCGATGGCGCCGACGGGACATCGCCTGGGCAGGCGGGTGCGCCGGGCGGGTTGCTATACGGCAACGGCGGGAATGGCGCTGCGGGAATCAATTCCGGCGTCGCCGGTGGCGCGGGTGGAGCAGCGGGACTGATCGGCAACGGCGGTGCGGGAGGCGCTGGCGGCGCAGGTGCACGCGGCGGCGCTGGTGGCAGCGGCGGCTGGTTGTGGGGGAACGGCGGCAACGGCGGCTTATGGGGCGACGGC
>NZ_LQPW01000113.1 GCF_002116635.1 Mycobacterium szulgai
CGGGCCCGGTGCGGCCGGTGGCGCCGGCGGTGCCGGTGGCGACGGCGGCCTGATCTACGGCAACGGCGGGATCGGCGGAGTCGGCGGCGCCGGTGGCGACAACCTGAACAACAACGCCGGCGGCAGCGGCGGTGGCGGCGGCAACGGCGGCAACGCCACCTTCATCGGCAACGGCGGCAACGGCGGCGCCGGCGGCACCGGCGGCACCGGCACTCCGACCGGCAGCGGCGGCACCGGCGGCATCGGCGGCGGGGGCGGATTCTTCGGTCAGGGCGGAACGAACGGCCCCGCCGGCTAGGTATCGGGTACTGCTGTGGCTCTCTTCGGCCGCCCATCTTCGGCGGCACCAAGTACGCAAAACACCTCTTTAGTGGTGGAGGTCCCGCGTCACGGCGCCCGTAGCGGGCCACAATATTCTGTGCGACACGCTGTTGAAACTTTTTGGATGATTCTTTGGACTTTGTAGGAAAAGTGGTATGTGCTGCCAGTTTTTTGGTTATCGTTCGGTCCGCCGATATGTCGGCGCGGTGACCGATGGCCACGTGCACGACTCAGTTGATCGTGACCTAGGTAGGTAGGTGGTCTCGCATGTCGTATGTCATCGCGTCCCCGGAAGCGCTGCTGCTAGCCGCTTCTGATCTTGCCGGTATCGGCTCTGCGGTCGAATCGGCCAACGCGGCCGCGGCCGCTCCGACCATCAGCTTGCTGGCCGCGGCAGAAGACGAGGTGTCGACGGCCATAGCGGCGCTGTTCGGCACGCACGCCGCGGAATACCAGGCCATCAGCGCTCAGGCGGCGGCCTTCCATGACCGGTTCATGCAGGCCCTGTCCGGTAACGCCGGCTCCTATGCGCTGGCCGAGGCCGCAAACGTCACCCCACTGCAGAGCTTCGAACAGACGCTGTTCGACGCCATCAATGCGCCCAGCTATGCGCTGTTGGGGCGGCCGCTGATCGGTAATGGCGCCAACGGCAGCACACCGGGAGCAGCCGGTGGGGCGGGCGGGTTGTTGATCGGCAACGGTGGTGCGGGCGCGGCCGGCGCGGCGGGTCAAGCCGGCGGGGCCGGCGGTAGTGCTGGGTTGATC
>NZ_LQPW01000114.1 GCF_002116635.1 Mycobacterium szulgai
ACTGGCTGGAACCGGCCACCGGCGCTGATGTCGGTGCTGCTGGCCTGCATCGCCCCGATCACCGCCTGCTGGGGGCGTTGACCGAGCTGGCTGACCAAGACCAGATCGTGTTCAGCGCCCGCTTGTCAGCCAGCACCCACAGCTGGCTGCAGGGCCATCAGGTCGGTGGGCAGGTCGTGGTCCCCGCGACGGGATTACTCGACATGGTCTTACACGCCGGCCACCACAGCAGCTGCCCGGTCATCGAAGAACTCGTCATCCAGGCCCCGCTGATCCTGGACACCCAGCACGCCACCGATCTGCAAATCACCGTCCACCCCCTCGACGAACACCATCGGCGGGCCTTTAGCGTCCATGCCCGCCCCGCCACCACCGACCCCACCCCGGCCACCTGGACGGTGCACGCCAGCGGCACCCTGAGCGCTCAACACCGCCACCCCCACCCCCTACCGGCCACCCCGGCCTGGACCCCTGTCGATCACGACAGCTTCTATGCCCAACTGGCCGACCATGGCCTGCATTACAGCGGTGCGTTCACCGGACTGGACCGGTTGGGTCACGACCCCGCCCACCCCGAGGTCATCCACGCCGAAATCGCCCTGCCCACCGGCATCGAGGCCGCCGGCTACGGCATCCATCCCGCCCTGCTCGACGCCGCCCTGCACCCCCTGGTCTCCACGCTGTCTGCCACCGACACCACCGACACCGCTGCCCCCTCGGGCCCGCGGGTGCCGTTTGTGATTGCCGGGGTCGACCTGCACGCCACCGACGCGCAACGCCTACGGGTGGTCCTGCACCCGACCGGGCCCGACACCTTCAGCCTCCATGCCAGCGACCCCAGCGGCGCCCCGGTGATCACCATCGAGGCCCTGACCGTGCGGGCCCTGCCCGACACCACCGCCGGCCCCGACTCCACGCCCACCACCACGGGCCTGCTGGAACTGAGTTGGCCCACCCTGCCCACCGACACCCTGCCCACCACCACCCTCGACGAGGCGGGCTGGGCGCTGATCAGCACCACTCCCCACCCCCTGGCACCCCTTGCCCACGCCAGCACCCCTCATTACCGCGAGC
>NZ_LQPW01000115.1 GCF_002116635.1 Mycobacterium szulgai
CCCCCGGTGACCCCGCCGGTGGTGCCGCCCGTGACCCCGCCCCCGGTTCCGTCCGGACCGACGACGACCGGGCAGTTCTCGCCCTATGTCGACATGTCGCTGTGGCCGCAATTCGACTACACGACCGCCACCGGCGTGGGTGGAATCGACCACGTCATGCTCGGCTTCATCGTCAGTGACGCGAATGGCAACCCATCCTGGGGCACCTACTACGGGCTCAACGACCCCTGGGTCAGCAACGCGATGACCGCCTTGCAGCACGGGGGAGCCGACGCGACCATTTCCTTCGGCGGCGCAGCCAACCAGGAACTCGCGCTTACCAACACCAACGTCCAGACATTGACCGCCAAGTACCAGTCGGTGATCGACACCTACGGAATCCACAAACTCGATTTCGACATCGAAGGGGCCGCCCAGGCTGACCTCGGTTCACTCACGCGCCGTTCGCAGGCGATCGCCGCGCTGCAGGCGGCCGGCAACACCAGCGGGCACCCCGTCGAAGTCACGTTCACCCTTCCAGTGCTGCCGACGGGTCTGACCGCCGACGGGCTGGGGGTCATCACCAACGCCATCACCAACAAGGTGGACATCGGGCACGTGAACGTCATGGCGATGGACTACTACGACCCGAACCTGCAGTACACCGGGCATATGGGTGACTACGCGATCCAGGCGGCCACCGCCGTCCACGATCAATTGGTGCCGCTGTATCCGGCGAAGACGGACGCGCAGATCTGGTCGATGATCGACGTGACACCGATGATCGGCGTGAACGATGACGCCAGCGAAATCTTCACCGTCGCCGACGCCCAGAAGCTGACCGCCTTCGCCCAGCAGAAGGGATTGGGCGGGCTGCACATGTGGTCGGCTGATCGCGACTACTCCGGACCGGTGGGAGCCCAATCCAACACCAGCAGCGGAGTGGCGCAAAACAACTGGGACTTCTCGCACGCCTTCGAGCAGTTCGAGGCGTGATCCCGGCGGTTTCGCGCCGCCACCGCTGACTTATGATCGGCACTTGCGTCATAGCCGTGCCGCGAATGCACCGTGTGCCGCGATCGGACCGAGCTGGGATTGGCCCTTGCAAGTCCTTGCAAGTCCTTGCAAGGAAGCCGGGCAGCCCGAACCAGCCTCGTCAGCAAGGAGAGTGTGGCCGCGTGGGTGATCAACCCGTCGACCTGTCGCCGGATGCGTTGGCCGGGGCGGTCAGCGCCGCGCAGCACGCGATCGCAGGCGCGGACACCCTCGACGCACTGGCCCGCGTCAAGACGGAGTACCTCGGGGACCGTTCGACGCTCGCGCTGGCGCGGCAAGCGCTGGCCGCGCTGCCCAAACCCGAGCGTGCCGACGCCGGCAAGCGGGTCAACGTCGCGCGCGCCGATGCTCAGCGCAGCTACGAGGAACGGTTGGCGACGCTGCGCGCCGAGCGCGACGCGGCGGTGCTGGTGGCCGAAGGCATCGATGTCACACTGCCGTCCACCCGGCAGCCGACCGGCGCCCGGCACCCGATCACGATCTTGGCCGAGCACATCGCCGATACGTTCATCGCCATGGGTTGGGAAGTGGCAGAGGGGCCCGAGGTCGAGACCGAGCAGTTCAACTTCGATGCCTTGAACTTCCCGCCCGACCATCCCGCGCGCAGCGAGCAGGACACGTTCTACATCGCGCCGGAGGATTCCCGGCAATTGCTGCGCACTCACACCTCGCCGGTGCAGGTGCGCACCCTGCTTGAGCGCGAGTTGCCCGTGTACGTCATCTCGATCGGCCGGACCTTCCGCACCGACGAACTCGATGCGACCCACACCCCGGTCTTTCATCAGGTCGAGGGTTTGGCCGTGGATCGCGGACTGACCATGGCCCAGCTAAGGGGAACACTGGATGCCTTCGCGCGCGCCGAGTTCGGGCCGCTGGCGCGCACCCGGATCCGGCCGCACTTCTTCCCGTTCACCGAACCCTCCGCCGAGGTCGATGTGTGGTTTGCCAACAAGAAGGGTGGCGCCGACTGGGTGGAGTGGGGCGGCTGCGGAATGGTGCACCCCAATGTCCTGCGGGCCGCAGGCATTGACCCCGACGTCTACTCCGGCTTCGCCTTCGGGATGGGTCTGGAGCGAACTCTGCAGTTCCGCAACGGCATTCCCGACATGCGCGACATGGTCGAGGGCGACATTCGATTCTCGCTGCCGTTCGGAGTGGGGGCCTGATGCGCATTCCCTATAGCTGGCTGCGCGAGGTCGTCTCGGTTGGTGCGCCCGAATGGGACGTTTCCCCAACCGATCTCGAGCAGGCGTTGGTGCGCATCGGCCACGAGGTCGAAGAGGTGAGCACACTCGGTCCGGTCGAAGGTCCCCTGACGGTCGGGCGGGTCACCGCGATCGAGGAGCTCACCGGCTTCAAGAAGCCGATCCGGGCCTGCCTGGTCGACATCGGCGACGGTAGTCAGCACGAAATTATCTGTGGTGCAACTAATTTCAAAGTCAGCGATCTAGTTGTCGTGGCGCTGCCCGGTACCATACTGCCCGGCGGATTTACCATCACCGCCCGCAAGACCTATGGCCGCAAATCCGACGGGATGATCTGCTCGGCGGCCGAACTCGGTTTGGGCGCAGACCATTCCGGCATCCTGGTGCTGCCGGCCGGGACGGCGGCGCCCGGCGCGTCCGGCGTCGGCGTGCTGGGATTCGACGACGTGGTTTTTCACCTGGCGATCACGCCCGACCGGGGCTACGGCATGTCGGTTCGGGGTCTGGCCCGCGAAATCGCCTGCGCTTATGACCTGGACTTCGTGGATCCGGCCAGCAGTCAGGTAGTGCCGCCGCTACCCGTCGAGGGTGAGGCGTGGCCGCTGACGGTGCAGCCTGAAACCGGGGTGCGCCGTTTTGCGCTGCGCCCGGTGACCGGGATCGACCGCGCCGCGGTGTCGCCGTGGTGGTTGCAGCGCAGGCTACTGCTGTGCGGCATCCGGGCTACGTCGCCGGCGGTAGATGTGACCAACTACGTGATGTTGGAACTGGGCCACCCGATGCACGCCCACGACCGCAACCGCATCACCGGTGGCCTGGGTGTGCGGTTCGCAAATCCGGGCGAAACCGTTGTCACCCTCGACGACATCGAGCGCAAACTCGATCCCGCCGACGTCCTCATCGTCGATGACGTCGCTACGGCGGCGATCGGCGGCGTGATGGGGGCGGCCAGCACCGAGGTGCGCGCCGATTCCACCGACGTCCTGCTCGAGGCCGCCGTTTGGGACGCGGCGGCGGTGTCGCGAACTCAGCGGCGGCTGCATCTGCCCAGCGAGGCTGCCCGTCGTTACGAGCGGGGAGTGGACCCGGCCGTTTCGGTGGTGGCACTGGACCGGTGTGCTGCGCTGCTTGCCGACATCGCCGGGGGAGTGGTCGACCCGTCGTTGACCGACTGGCGTGGCGACCCGCCGCGCGACGACTGGTCGATGCCGCCCATCACGATGGCCGCCGACCTGGCGGACCGCGTCGCCGGGGTGGCATACCCGCCGGGCACGGCAGCCCGTCGCCTGGCCCAAATCGGTTGTGCGGTAACCCAAGACGGCGACAGGTTGACGGTGACCCCACCCAGCTGGCGTCCTGATCTGCTGCAACCCGCCGATCTCGTCGAAGAGGTGTTGCGTCTCGAGGGCCTGGAAGCGGTTCCCTCGGTGCTGCCGTCGGCGCCGGCGGGCCGCGGCCTCACCCCGGTGCAAAAACGCCGTCGCGCGATCGGCAGGTCGCTGGCGCAGTCCGGCTACGTCGAAATCCTGCCCACGCCGTTTCTGCCCGCCGGTGTGTTCGACCTGTGGGGCCTGCCGGCCGACGATCCGCGGCGCAGCACTACCGACGTGCTCAACCCGCTGGAGGCCGACCGGCCGCAGCTTGCCACCACGCTGTTGCCCGCATTGCTGGAAGCGTTGACTCGCAACGTCTCCCGGGGACTCGTCGACGTCGCGCTGTACGCCATCGCGCAGGTAGTCCGTCCCACCGACCGCACTCGGGCCGTCGAGCTGATTCCGGTGCATCGCCGGCCCACGGATGCCGAAGTCGCCCTGTTGGACGAGTCGCTACCGCACCAGCCTCAGCACGTCGCCGCTGTCCTGGCCGGGCTGCGGGAACCGCGCGGTCCGTGGGGTCCGGGCCGGGCGGTGCAGGCATGGGACGCTTTCGAAGCGGTGCGAACCATCGCCCGCGCCAGCGGAATCGACGTGACACTGAGGCCGGCCCAGTACCTGCCGTGGCATCCCGGGCGATGTGCCGAGGTCCTCGTCGGCGAAACCTCCGTCGGCCATGCGGGCCAATTGCACCCCGCGGTGATCGAGCGCTCCGGCCTGCCCAAGGGGACCTGTGCGATCGAGCTGAATCTGGACGGAATTCCCGTCGTCGAGGCGTTGCCTGCGCCGCGGGTGTCGCCTTTCCCGGCAGTGTTCCAGGACGTCAGCCTGGTCGTGTCCGCTGACGTTCCGGCTCAATCGGTGGCCGACGCTGTTCGCGAAGGGGCCGGCGACCTGCTGGAGCACCTTGAGCTGTTCGACGTTTTCGTCGGCCCACAGATCGGCGAGCACCGCAAGTCGCTGACCTTCGCCCTGCGGTTCCGCGCGCCGGATCGCACCCTGACCGAAGACGACGCAAGCGCGGCTCGCGATGCCGCCGTACAACGTGCGGCCGAGCGCGTGGGTGCCGTTTTGCGCGGCTGAACGACGCCACGCTGTAGCCGCCGGGAATAAATTCACTTCGGGGCGTGTTTAGCCTGTTCAGGTCGAGATTCTAACCATCGCTGAAAAAAGCCGTAAGGCAAGCTGGCAGTTTGCTGGGAATTAGACATATGTGCAACAGCGGTATTAGATTCATCCTGGGATGACCACCGGTCATTTTCGGGGATGAATCAGGGAGATTGATATGTCATTTGTGATCGCGGCGCCGGACCTCGTCGAGGCGGCAGCCCAGGATCTAGCCAGCATTCGATCGGCGCTGAGCCAGGCCGCGGCGTCGGCCGCCGGCCCGACCACCGGAGTTGTAGCAGCGGGCGCCGACGAGGTGTCCCTGGCGATCTCGCAGCTGTTCGGTGCGCACGGTCAGGAATTTCAGCTGCTCAGTGCCCAGGCCACGGCGTTTCACGACGAGTTCGTCAACATGCTCAACGCCGGCGCTGCCGCGTACAGCAACGCTGAGGCCACCGGCACGCAGTTGCTGGCGAGCGCGGTGAACGTGCCCGCCGAGGCGCTGTTCGGGCAGCCGTTGTTCGGCGGCGCGGCCACTGCCACCGGCCTCAACACCCTCGCCGGCAACGTGGCAGCGCCGTACCAGACGCTGTTGGCGAACACCACCGCTAATCTGCAGAGCCTCAACAGCGCCGTTCGCGCGAACCCGGCGCCGTTCCTGCAGCAGTTGGTGCACAACCAGATGGGCTACGGTCAGGCGATCGGCGCGTCGGTGCAGAACACCATCACCAATCTGCCTACGGTGCTGGCCGACCTGCCGTCGGGCGCGCAGGCGGCCTTCCAGTCATTGCTCACAGCAAACCCGGCCGCGCTCATCAACCAGGTTGCGACCAACCAGGCTGGTTTCGCCCACACGATCTCGTCGGCGCTGCACAGCGCAGGCCAGGACCTCAACGCCGGGCTGCCGACCTTCCAGGCCGGCTTGCAGACCGCATTCCAGCAGTTTTCGGCGGGCAACGTCACCGGCGCGATGGATACCGTGGGCGGCGGCCTGGTCAATCTGCTGCTTCCCGGTTTCGACGTGACGACGGGCGCGAATGCTGTCTTGTCGATCACGCCGATAGGCCCGGTGGGCGACCTGTTGCCGATCTTCGCCATACCCGGGCAGATGGCGCAGAACTTCACCAACCTCCTGCCGGCCGGTTCGATCCCGGCAATGGTGTCGCAAAACTTCACCAACCTGGTGCAGACGGCGACGAACACCTCGGTCACCTCGACGCTGGACCTATTCTTCGATCCGAGCGCTCCGACCGGCATTGGAGTGGCCATCAACGCCAACATGGGGTTGCCGCTGGCGCTGGGTATCGATGCACTCGGCGGGCCGGTCAACGCGCTGAACGCGTTGGGCAGCAGCACAAGTGCATTCGTCAACGCGGTGCAGACCGGAGACACGCTGGGCGCCGCGACGGCTTTCCTCAACGCTCCAGCGGTCGTCGCGGACGGGTTCCTCAACGGGCACACGACGTTCCCGCTGACCATCGACGCGCTGGGCATCCCGACCACGCTCAACCTCCCGTTGGACGGAATTCTGGTGCCGCCGGGGCCCTACACCGCGACGATTCCGCTGCTTGGTGCCGACGCCGTCGTCAGCGGCACACCGCTCGGTGGGATCGTGCCCGCGTTGTTGGGCTTCCTGCCCGAACAGCTCGCGGAGGCCATCGGCGCGGCTGCCTAGTCGAACGGCGAACATGCGGACCGGGCGGCCTGGCACGCAGCGGCGACCCGCCGCCCGGTCTCGCATTGCAAACCACGGGCCCGAAGTGGCCGAACCATTCCGGCGGGCGTCGTATGCTACCTAGTACTGCTAGCTAGTGCCATGTTTGCTGTGCGCCTTTGCGGAGGGTGTTGATGACCGTCGAGTTCCGCCTGCTCGGCGACGTCGAAGCCCTAGTCGATGGAGTCCGGCTGGACATTGGCCACGCCCGGCAACGATGTGTGCTGGCCGCCTTGCTTGTGGACGTCAACCATCCAATTCCGGCCGAGCAGCTGATCGATCGGGTGTGGTCGGACAGGCCCCCTTACTCCGCGCGCGGTTCCCTGACGAGTTATCTCTCTCGGCTGCGAAGCCTGCTCGCCCCGGTCGAGGGGGTGACGATTGCACGCGGCCCGGGTGGATACGCGCTGATGGCCGACACGTCCTCGATCGACCTGCACCGGTTCCGTGAGGTGGTCGCCGAGGCGAGGGATACCGAAGACCCGGTCGCGGCGGCAGCCCTGTTTGATCGTGCGCTGATGATGTGGACGGGCGAGCCGTTTGCGTCCTTGGACACGCCATGGGTCAACGATCTGCGCGGTGCTCTTGTCGCCGAGCAGCGTTCGGCCTCGTTGGACCGCAATGACGCGGCGCTGCGGGCCGGACGGCATGCCGAGTTGCTCGTGGAGCTCACCGCGGCGCAGACCAGCAGCCCGTTGGACGAACGCCTGGCCGGGCAGTTGATGCTGGCCCAGTACCGCGCCGGCAGGCAGGCCGACGCGCTGGACACCTACCGGAAGATGCGTCAGCGGTTGGTCGACGAACTCGGTGTTGAGCCCGGCCCGTCTCTGCGTCAGGTGCATCAGCAAATTCTGTCCGGCGACGGGGCGAACCGCGCCGCCGAGAACGGGAAGTCGCCGGATGGTTCGCCGGTGCCGCAAGGGCTGATCTTCCACCGGCCGCGTTCGGGATTGCTGCGGCGGGCCACCAGCTTCGTCGGTCACACGCAGGAGGTCGCGCGCATCGTCGACGCATTGCGCGCCGGACCGCTGGTGACGCTGACCGGAGTCGGCGGTGTCGGAAAGACGCGGCTGGCCGTTGAGGTCGCGCGGCACGAGCAAGAGCAGTTCAGTGACGGTGTGTCGATTTGTGAGCTTGCGCCGGTGGAACACGGCAATGCCATCGGGCACACCATCGCGGCGGCCCTGCGACTACGCCAACAGGCCCGTCTGGACATCGAGGAATCGGTGATCGAATACCTGCGCTCGCGCGAGGTGTTGCTGGTCGTCGACAACTGCGAGCATGTGCTGGATGCGGCGGCGGGGTTGCTGGAGCGCATCGTGCAGCACTGCCCCGGGGTAACGGTGCTGGCGACCAGCAGGCAACCGCTGGGCGTCGAGGGCGAGCGAATCGTGGTTCTGCCGCCGCTGCCGGTGGAGGATGCCACGCGCTTGTTCGCCGACCGGGCCCGGGCCAGCCGGCCGGACTTCAGCCTTGAGCAGCAGCCGAAGGGCGCGGTGGCCGAGATCTGCCGTCGGGTCGACTGTTTGCCGTTGGGCGTGGAATTGGCCGCGGCCCGCATGCGGGTGATGAGCACGTTGGATGTGGTCCGGCGGCTGGACGGCCTGGGTATTTCGCGGGGCGGAATGCGAGGTGCCGTACCCCGCCACCAGAGCCTGACGGCGACCATCGATTGGTCATACCGAATGCTCACCGAGCCTGAACAAGCCTTGTTCGCGCGGCTTTCGGTCTTCGCCGGTTCCTTCGACCTCGATGCCGCGCACGGCGTGTGCGGCAGCGACGACGCCGACAACGGGCTCGAGGACACGCTCGAATTGCTCGCCGGTTTGGTCGACAAGTCGATGGTCATCGTGCGCAGCGTCACCGACCGCACCCGATACGGCGTCCTGGAAACGCTGCGTGCATACGGCCGGGATCGCCTGCAGGAGCAGGGTATTGATCTGCAGTTGATCAAACAGCATGCGGTCTACTTCAGCGAGCTCGCCGAGCGTGCCGCCGTCGGCCTGCATACCGCCGAGGAACGGGAATGGGTCGAGCGGATGCTGCCCGACTATGACAACCTGCGAACGGCGTTCGAGCACGCGATGGCCGACAACGACGTCGATCTGGCTTTGCGGTTGGTTGCCGCGAACACCGAGCTGGTCGGTGTTCGTGTCGGCTACGAACTGGGTGACTGGGCCGAACGTGCCGTCGCCGTCGCCGATCCGGACCATCCGCTGTTCGCAGCGGTAGTGGGTGCGGCCGCGCGGGTCGCCTGGGTTCGCGGCGATTTCACTCGTGCGCGACGCCTGGTGAACCTGGCCGGGGGGCGGGTGCCCGGGCGCGGCACCGCTCGAGTTGCCTACCCCGAGGACGTGCTCGCCGACGTGGTCCTCTTTGAGGGTGACGCGAGCGGTTTCCTCGCGTATTGGGACAAGGAGGTCACGCGCGCGCGTGGCAACGACGACCCGATCCGGTTGGTGCATACGATCTGCGTGCTTGCCACCTGTCAGGTGGTGCTGGGTAATCCCGAGACCGCTTTGCCCGCCGCGCAAGAGGCAGTCGAAGTCGCCGACCGGACCGGCAACCCGACGGCGCAATCGACGGCCTACTTCACCCTCGCTTATCTGCTCAAGAAGTCTGAACCCGAACGTGCGTTGAGACTGTTCGATGACGCGGCACGGCTGGCCGGTGGGGTGCAGAACTTCTGGTGGTATGGCATCGCGCTGATGGAGGCGGCGGCAACGCGTGCCGTGCACGGTGATCCGGTACAAGCGGCCGGGTTGTTCGTCGAGGTGCTCGATCACTGGGATCGGGTCGGCGACTGGGCCCAGCAGTGGCTCAGTCTGCGTCACGTCACAAGATTGCTCGCCCGGCTCGGTGCCGACGAAGACGCGGTGTTCCTGCATTACGCCCTGCTGAAGGCGGCTAAGCCGTCACCGCTGCACGCTGACCAGTTGGCGCTCTTGAAGGATCGTTTGGGCACTGACTGCTTGGAGACCTACGCCGCATCCGCGGCCGACGGCAGCGCAGCGGTCGCCAGAGCACGCTCTGGCCTGCAGCGCTACGCCGAAGACGCAATGTTCGCGGTGTGATTGAGGCGGGCCAGACTGAAAATCAGGATCAGCAATGTCTTTGAATTCAATTTCGCGGAACCGCTCGCTTTGTGCGGGCGAATGCGGCTCTTGTTCGTTTGAACCTTGCGGCCGCAAGCCGCCGGCGGCTTCCGCGCCAATGACAAAGTGCCCCAACGAAATACACGCCTGGCGTCGTCGAGCGCCTGCGGACCGTCGCCTCTGCCGGGTGCAGCGGAAAATCAGTTCAAATTCGGAGTTTGAAAGGGGTATCGCGGCGGGTATAGGCCGCAGCAATAAGCCCCGTTCTGTCCGGCTGATGGTTGAGCGGTGCGTGTTGGGTCGAAGAGAGGCTAAAACATGTCATTCGTAATCGCGCCGGATTTGGTCACTGCGGCGGCGGGGGATCTGGCCGGAATCGGTTCGACGCTCGGCGCGGCAACCGCGGCTGCGGCGACGCCCACCTCCCAGGTGGCCGCGGCGGCCGCCGACGAGGTATCGGCGGCAATCTCGAGGCTCTTCGGCGCGTACGGACAGGAATTTCAAGCCGCTAATTCTCAGGCCGCGGCGTTTCACGCCGAATTCGTCAAGCTGTTGAACGGCGGCGCTGCTGCTTACCTCACCACCGAATTAGCCAACGCAGAGCGAAATCTGCTGGCTACGTTCAGTGGCAGCACGGCGGCAGCCGCTGCCACCGACCCTCTTCTCGGGCTGCTCGGCGGTGGCACGACTACCAGCACCGGTGGCCTGGGCGGACTCCTCGGCGGTAGCGGCGGGTTGTTGGACCCAATCATTTTCGGCGGCACCGGTGGCCTCCTGGGCCCGATAGTCGGCGGCAACAGCTTCCTGACGTCCCTCGTTTCCGGGGGCCCCTTGGGCCCGTTCTTCGCCTCCGCGGGTCAACAATTCGGTACCGCCACATCGGCCTTGATCAGCGGCAACGGGGCGGCGTTGCTGGCTAACCCACTCGCTCCGATTACCGGCACCCTCGTGAGCCTGCCTGTGATCGGGCCGCTGCTGCCGGGCCTGCTACCTGGGCTGTTCCCGTCACCCACCGGCGTGGCTCCCACACCGCCCATCAGCCCCTGGTGGCGGCTGTTCCTTAACACGAGCAACAACCTGAGCGCTCTCGGTAGTGACTGGGCTGCTGACCCATTCCCGTTCCTGCGCCAGATCCTGGCCAATCAGCAGCACTACGCACTGCAGCTGGGTAATGACATCAACATTGCCGCCCAGAACCTTCCCAACGAGATGGCGCACCTGCCGGAGAACATTCAGTTTGGTATCCAGAGCGCCGCGTCCTTCCCTGCGGGCATGTACGCGCAGCAGTTCGTCAGCGGCACGGTCAACGACTGGCAAACAATCAGCACGTCGCTCTCAGCCGCCGGTACCGACCTGCAGGCCGGGCTGGCCGGCTTCCCGGCAGATATGCAGATTGCGTGGAACGACATCGCGGCAGGCCAGTACAACCTTGCGGTCAATGACGGGACAAAAGCTCTGGTCAATGTGTTCATTACCGGGTTCGACACCCACAACTTGAACGATGTCAGGTTGCTTGGTCCGGTGGCGGACTTGTTCCCGATCCTGGGCATCCCCGGTAAGAACATGGAGGCTCTGGCCACCCTCATGCCCACCGGCTCTATCAATGCTCAGATGACGCACAACGTGGCCAACGTGTTCAATGCGCTCACCGATACGAGTGTCTCGACGACGATTTCTGGAAGCCTGACTCCGCCGGCGTTAGTGCTCGGCGCGAACTTCGGCTTGCCGCTATCGCTGCTATTCGGGGTAGCTGGTGCGCCCGTCGCCGGTCTGGACGGACTGGCCACCGCAGCGACAGAGATCGGGCACGGCATAGCGACCGGGAACCCGTTAATGGTGGTCGGCGGCTTAGGCGACGCTCCCGCCCTCGTTCTGGACGGCTTCCTCAATGGCGAAACCATCGTGGATATGTCGCTGCCGGTGACGTTCAGCTTGCCGATCATCGGGGACCTCAACATACCGGTGGTGGTCCATCTGCCCTACCAAGGTTTGCTGGTGCGGCCGCATGCCATAACGGCGACGGTACCGCTGCAGATTCTTGGGATCGATATACCGATCAATCTGACACTGGGTGGCACGAAATTCGGCGGACTTCTCCCGGCACTGCTGAACACCGTGCCTCACGACCTCGCTAATGCGATCACACCCGCGGCATAAGCGGCCTTGACGCGGCGTTGTCCGCCGCGCAGTTGCGCGACACATTTCTGGTTGGTGCGCAAAAGGCAGAATATCGGTATGTCTTATTCCCGTGGCTGGGCCAGGCAATGATCGCTGACGATGAATACCGGTATTCGCAGTGCGCTGCATGGCATTACGGCCAATCGCGATGAAGAGTTCGCCTTACGTCGGCGATATTGTGGTCAGCGGGTTCGCGTGGTCTCGGTGCGGCGGCGCCTCGGTGGTTGACGACTCGGGTTCCGGCAGGTTATTCCGCCATTACTCCAAACGATTGTTCGCAGACCGGTACTCTACGAGGCGTCGCCACCGGGTTTACCCGTCTCCTGTTGTGTTGGGAACCAGAGTGATTAACTTTGGCTCGCCGCACTGACCTTTACCTTTCTATTTGTCACATCCTCAAGCGGCCGCAAGGAGTGTCCGAATGTCATATGTGATGGCAGTGCCTGATTCGTTGGCGGCCGTGGCGGCGGATTTGTATGGCATTGGTTCGTCACTCAGCATGGCCAATGGCGCCGCCGCGCGATCGACCACCGGCCTGATCGCTGCCGCTGGTGATGAGGTGTCGGCGGCGATTGCGGCGATCTTCTCTGAGCAGGCCCTGCAATATCACGGGCTCAGTGCCCAAGCGGCCGCCTTTCATGCCGACTTCATGCGGGTGTTGACCGCAGCCGGGTCCTCGTATGCGGCCGCTGAGATCGCCAACGTCTCGCCCTTGCAGACCCTTGAGCGGGGCGTGCTGGGGATGATCAATGCCCCCACCAACCTATTGCTGGGGCGTCCGTTGATCGGCAACGGCACCGATGGTGCGGCGGGGACGGGAACAAACGGTGGCGCCGGCGGACTCCTTTGGGGCAATGGCGGCAACGGCGGATCCGGTGCGTCGGGGCGGGCCGGCGGAGCGGGCGGGGCGGCGGGGTTGATCGGTGCTGGCGGAGCCGGCGGTGTCGGTGGCGCCGACGGCGGGCACGGCGGCACCGGAGGGTCCGGTGGGTGGTTGTGGGGCAATGGCGGTGCTGGCGGGGCTGGTGGGCCTGGGAGC
>NZ_LQPW01000116.1 GCF_002116635.1 Mycobacterium szulgai
AACGGTGGCGCCGGTGGCACGGGCGGTACCGGTGCCGACGCCACCGTCGCCGGCCAGGCCGGATTCAAAGGCGGCGATGGCGGAGTGGGCGGCGCGGGCGGCAGCGCCGGCGTCGGCGGCACCAACGGCAACGGCGGGGCCGGCGGTACCGGCGGCAACGGTGGCGCGGGCAAGGCCGCCGCGACCGGTCTGGATGGCGGCCGAGGCGGCGCCGGCGGCACCGGCGGCAACGGCGGCGCTGCCGGCACCGGCGTCGGAGCGGCCGGCAACGGCGGTGCCGGGGGCGTTGGCGGCAACGGTGGAATCGGCGCCACGGGTGGAACCGGCGCCGCAGATGTCGGCGGCGGCAAGGGCGGCGACGGCGGCCGGGGCGGCGACGGCGGTGTCGGCGGCCTCAACACCGACCAAGTCACCAGCGCAGCCAGCGGCAACGGCGGCAACGGCGGCAAGGGCGGTCAAGGGGGCCAAGGCGGCGCGGGCACCATCGGGACCGCCGGCAATGGCGGCACCGGAGGCCGCGGCGGGCAGGCCGGCGAGGGCGGTGCGGCCAACACCGGCGGCGTCGTCGGCAACGCCGGCATCGGCGGTCAGGGCGGCCAGGGCGGCCAGGGCGGCAAGGGCACCTCCAACGCGAGCCCCGGCAGCATCGGCTTCACCGGCGGCCAGGGTGGCCAGGGTGGTGCCGGTGGCGACGCCGGTGTAGGCGGCGTGAACGGCGACGGCGGGGCCGGCGGCCTCGGCGGCGATGGCGGCACCGGCAAGACCGGCGCGACCGGCCAGGCCGGCGGGGCCGGCGGCATCGGCGGCAACGGCGGTAACGGTGGCAATGCCGGTACCGGCGTGGGCGCGGCCGGCAGCGGCGGCGCGGCCGGTAACGGCGGAAACGGCGGCCAGGGCGGCCAGGGCGGTACCGGCGCAGCCGATTCGATGGGCGGCGAAGGCGGGGGCGGCGGTAACGGCGGCAAGGGCGGCACCGGCGGGCTGAACAGCGACCAGTTCAGCAGCGCTGCCAGCGGCAATGGTGGCAACGGTGGGCAGGGCGGACAAGGCGGCACCGGCGGAACCGGCACCATCGGACCCGCGGGTACCGGCGGCACTGGCGGTGTCGGCGGGACGGCCGGCGAAGGCGGTTCGGCCAACACCGGCGGCGTCGCCGGCAACGACGGCATCGGCGGTAAGGGCGGCGCCGGCGGCCAAGGCGGCACCGGCGCCGATGGCACCGGCCCGGGAGGCTCCGGCTTCAACGGCGGGCAGGGCGGCCAGGGCGGTGCGGGCGGCAGCGCCGGCGTCGGCGGCACCAACGGCGACGGCGGCGCCGGCGGCAACGGCGGCAACGGTGGCGTCGGCAAGGCCGCCGCCACCGGCCTGACCGGCGGTAACGGTGGCAACGGCGGGACCGGCGGCAACGGCGGCAATGCCGGCACCGGCGTGGGCGCGGCCGCCAGCGGCGGGATCGCGGGCGACGGCGGCCAGGGCGGTCACGGCGGCCAAGGTGGCACCGGCGCGGCCAACGCCAAGGGCGGTCAAGGTGGCCAGGGCGGCCAAGGCGGGGCCGGCGGCATCGGCGGCCTCAACACCGACCAAGCCAGCAGCGCTGCCAGCGGCAACGGCGGCAACGGTGGCCAGGGCGGCCAAGGCGGCCAAGGCGGCACCGGCACAATCGGAACCGCCGGCACCGGTGGTACCGGCGGCGCCGGCGGGCAGGCCGGCGACGGTGGTGCGGCCAACACCGGCGGCGCCGCCGGCCACGCCGGCATCGGCGGCAACGGCGGCACCGGCGGTACCGGCGGCACCGGCGCCGACGCCACCGTCGCCGGCCAGGCCGGATTCAAAGGCGGCGACGGCGGAGTGGGCGGCGCGGGCGGCAGCGCCGGCGTCGGCGGTACCAACGGCGACGGCGGCGCCGGCGGTACCGGCGGCAAGGGCGGTGCCGGTAAGGCGGGCACCATCGATATGGACGGCGGCAATGGCGGCGACGGCGGCGTCGGCGGCAACGGCGGCAACGCGGGCACCGGCGTGGGCGCGGCCGGCAAGGGCGGGGTGGCCGGCGACGGCGGCAAGGGCGGCCTGGGCGCTAAAGGCGGCATCGGCTCCGACAACACGGTCGGCGGCAAAGGCGGCAACGGCGGACAGGGCGGCAACGGCGGCATCGGTGGCCTTAACACGGACCAGATCAGCAGCGCTGCCAGCGGCAACGGCGGCGAGGGCGGCCAAGGCGGCCAAGGCGGTGACGGCGGTTTTGGCACCGGCGGCACCGCCGGCACCGGTGGCATGGGCGGTTCCGGCGGGCAGGCCGGCGACGGCGGTGTGGCCAACATCGGCGGGGTCGCCGGCCACGCGGGCGTCGGCGGCAACGGCGGCACCGGCGGCACCGGCGGCAAAGGCGAGTCGAGCTTCCTGCTGGGCGTCAACGGAAACAACGGCGGCGAGGGCGGACAAGGCGGCCAAGGTGGCGGCGCCGGTGCCGGCGGTACCAACGGCAGCGGCGGGGCCGGTGGTCATGGCGGCGACGGCGGAGACGGTCTCTCCCCCGGCCCCGGCACTGCCGAGAACGGCACCGCGGGCGGCAACGGCGGTAAAGGCGGCAAGGGCGGCGACGCGGGCATGGGTATCGGCGCGGGCGCCAACGGCGGCGCCGGCGGAACCGGCGGTAACGCCGGAAACGGCGGAGCCGGGGCGGACAACACCATCAGTGGCGACACCGCCGCCAACGGCGCTCGGGGCGGCGACGGCGGCGACGGCGGCAAGGGCGGCAGCGGCAGCGGCGTCAACGCCGGCGGCGCCGGCGGTGACGGCGGCAAAGGCGGGCTCGGCGGCAACGGCGGCGGCAACACCGCACCCCTTGGCAACGGTGGCAACGCCGGCAACGGCGGCAACGGCGGCAACGGCGGTGACGGGGTCGGCGCACCCGGCGGTCTGGGCGGCCCCGGCGGCCAAGGCGGTGACGGCGGCATGGGGACCGGCGGCGGCTTCAACGGCACCGATGGCACCGATGGCACAGACGGCACCAACGGCACCGTTACCTAGCTAGCCCATCAGCGAGGGCACCACCGCGTCGATGAGGTGCGGTCCGGGTTCAGTAAACGCCCACCGCAGCGCGTCGGCGAATTCGTCGGCGGTGCTCACCCGCCGGGCCGGCACGCCCATACCCTCGGCGATCTTGACGAAATCCAGGGTGGGGCGTGAGATATCGAGCAAATCAAGCGCTTTAGGGCCCGGCGCAGATCCGGCTCCCACGCGTTGCAGCTCCAGACGCAGGATGTCGTAGGCCCCGTTGTTGTAGATCACGGTCGTGACGTCGAGGTTCTCCCGCGCCTGTGTCCACAGCCCCGAAATCGTGTACATCGCCGAACCGTCGGACTCCAGGTTCAGCACCGGCCGGTCCCGGGCGGCCACCGCGGCCCCCACCGCGACCGGGATGCCGTAACCGATCGCTCCCCCGGTCAGCGTCAGCCAGTCGTGAGCCGGAGCGCCCGCGGTGGCCTGCGCCAGCGGCAGCCCGGAGGTATTGGACTCGTCGACGACGATCACGCGTTCGGGCAGCAGCGCGCCGATCACGCCGGCCGCCGACAGCGACGTCAGCGCCCCCGACGGTAGCGACGGGCGCGCCACCGCCGCCAGCGGCGCCGTTGTCCCGGGCGCCAGTTCATCGGCTAACGCGGTCAAAGCGTCTGCGGCGCCGCTGTATTCGGCGAGCACGTGCACCTCACAGCCCGCCGGTACCAGGTCGCTGGCCATGCCCGGATAGGCGAAGAACGACACCGGTGACTTCGCGCCGGCCAGCACCAGATGCTTGGCGCCGTCCAGTTGGGCGGCCGCACCCTCGGCGAAATAGTTGAGCCGATCGACGGCGGGCACACCGGCCCCGCGCTCGAGTCGGGTCGGGAAGGTTTCACAAAGCCAGCGCGCTCCGGTGGCCTCGGCAATCCGGGCGGCCGCGGCCAGCCCCGGTCCGCGGGTGGCGTCTCCCCCGATCAGAATCATCGCCGGCTCGTTGGACCGCAGCACCTTGGCCACCGACGCGATGTCGGCTGGTTTTCGGTTGGGTTGCGCGCCGGCCGGGGTGCCGGGTTGGGCACCGTCGGACCACGACGCGTCGGCGGGCAGGATCAGGGTGGCAACTTGTGGGCCGGACCGGCTGGCGGCCATGGCTTCGGCGGTGTCGGCGCCGACGTTCGCGGCGGATGCTGTCCGGTGTACCCAGCCCGAAACGGTGCCGGCGAGCGCATCGATGTCGGATTCCAGTGGGGCGTCGTACTTTTTGTGATAAGTGGCGTGATCGCCGACGACCACCACCATCGGCACCCCGGCCCGCCGCGCGTTGTGCAGATTGGCCAGGCCGTTGCCCAATCCCGGTCCCAGGTGTAGCAGTACGGCTGCGGGCTTATCGGCGATGCGCGCGTAACCGTCGGCGGCACCGGTGGCCACACCCTCGAAAAGGGTTAGCACACCGCGCATTTGGGCCACGTCGTCCAGCGCCGCCACGAAATGCATCTCCGAGGTGCCGGGGTTGGCGAAGCACACGTCCACTCCCCCGTCGACCAACGTGTTGATCAGGGCCTGGGCACCGTTCATGTGGAAACCTCTCGTTCGGCGAGCCGGAAAACCCGCTTGGCGTTGGCATGCAGGAAGTCGTGTCGGGCGTCATCGCTGAGGCCGAGTTCGTCGAGTCCGGCCAGGGCGTGTGTGTGCCCTATCATCGGATAGTTGGTGCCGAACAAGACTTTTCGTTGCCCGGTACCGGTTTTCATAAATCGGATGAGCTCATGCGGCAGCCGCTTGATGGTGTAGGCCGAGGTGTCGATATAGACGTTCTCGTGCTTGCGGGCCACTGCGACCATCTCCTCGGTCCAGGGGTAGCCGACATGCCCGCACACGATGGTGAGTTCTGGGAAGTCCAGGGCAACCTGATCGATGTAGGGGATCGGGCGTCCGGTCTCCGAGGGCCGCAGCGGGCCGGTGTGACCGACCTGGGTGCAGAACGGCACTGCCGCTTCCACACATTCGGCGAACAGCGGATAGTAGCGGCGGTCAGTCGGCGGCGCGTTCCACAGCCAGGGCACCACCCGCAGGCCGACGAAGCCGTCTTGTAGGCGGCCGCGCAGTTCGCGGACCGCGACCATCGGACGGTCCAGTTCGACCGTCGCCAGCCCGGCGAACCTCGCGGGATGCCGGCTGATCCACTCGGCGACCTCGTCGTTGGAGATCAGGTCCTGGCCGCCGGGGCCGCGCCACGCGCTGAGCAGGCCTAAGCCGACGCCGGCGGCATCCATCGATGCGACGGTGGTCTCGATGGGAATGTCGGTGTCGGGCATCGCTCCGCCGGTCCAGCGCCGCAAGGAGGCCAGCATGTCGCTGCGCAGGAACCGCTGTGTCGGATGCTGCATCCATACATCGATCGTCATCGCGTTTCGACTGTAGACGCGGCCGGCGGCGCGCGGTCACCGGCGGCAGGGTGCTGTCGGCCGCGCCGGCCGAACCAGCCGGCACACGGCCGGGCAGACGGCCGGCCGCGCCGGCCGAACCAGCCGGCACACGGCCGGGCAGACGGCCGGCAGATGACCGACAGATATGAATTCACAAAGCGAAGCGGCCTGTCCAGATTACGAACCGCTCGCAGGTGCGCCGGACGACCTGGACACCGTGGTGATTCCAAAGGTCCGGAGCCGGCTGCTGCCCCTCGCGTCGCCTCGTTGAGCGGCGACCGTGGCACGACGGCACCCACCGGCGCCGTTAACACGCGACGACGTCGGCGAGTTGCCGCCATGAGCTGCGACGGAAGCTTCTTGCGAGCAGGTTGGGTTGGCGGGCGGCCAGCAACGAGGCCGCCGGCCCGGGGCCGGCGGCGATCTGGCGCCTCAGGCAAACGCGGGCCAGCGATAGGGTGTCGCGAACCCTCGATCGCCCACAAATCCCAAACGCCCGTTGAATGCCATACTTTTGGTACGAAATAATTCAAGCACGCACCGGCCTGCTTAATTCGTTTAAGTAACGTTTATGAATTCAATTCCAAATGGATGTGCGTAATCGCGAGCACTCAATGATCAACTTTTACCTATTCCGCGAAGCATTGAGTCGTCGCCACGCCGGTGACCCATTAACTTGCACTATTGCCACCGCCACCGGATTCGAGTCCAGTCGGGGGCGAGTACTGCGACTGCTTCGGACCGCAATTGACTGTGCGACAAGCAGATACACGCATCTATAGCATCCGGAAGTGCGACCAGCACAACCCGAAGTCTGGTTTTTGGTGATTTCGCCCATGCGATAGCCGGATATGCAGACAACATGCACCCTCTCACATTTGCATAACCGTTGAAAGCGACCAAACCGATAACGGATTTGGCGCCGAACGGCTAAAGTCGCGGCTTACCTGCCACGCCACTAATTGGGTGTGATAGCTGCTAGTAAATGGTGGGAGCCGCCCGATGTCTTATGTGTGGATCTCACCTGAAGTGGTAGCCGCAGCGGCTGCCGACTTAGCGGGTGTCGGATCCAGCGTGAGTGCGGCTAATGCGGCCGCAGCGGCTTCGACGACACAGGTGCTAGCCGCCGGCGCCGACGAGGTTTCTGCCGAGATCGCGGCCCTGTTTGGCGGCTTCGGCCAGGAATATCAGGCGATCAGCCTGCAGGTGCAGTCGTTCCATCGCCAATTTGTGCAGTCGTTGCAGTTCGGCATCAATGCCTATGCCGCTGCTGAGGCCACCAACGTCGAGCAGACTTTATTAGGACTAATCAATGCGCCCACGCAAACGATATTCGGGCGCCCGCTGATCGGGAACGGCGCAAATGCGACCACCCCCGGTGGATCCGGTGGAGACGGCGGGATCCTGATCGGCAACGGCGGTGCCGGTGCGGCCGGCGCGACCGGCCAGGCCGGCGGGGCCGGTGGGTCGGCGGGATTGTGGGGCTACGGCGGTGCCGGCGGCGCCGGTGGAGCAGGGGGGGCCACCGGTGGCGCCGGCGGCTCCGGCGGCTGGTTGTTCGGTAGCGGTGGGGCCGGCGGGACCGGCGGCGCCGGCGGCGGTACCGGTGGAGCTGGTGGTAGCGGTGGCTGGATCTGGGGCGGCGGCGGACCCGGCGGGACCGGCGGCTACGGCGGCGGCACCGGCGGGGCGGGCGGACGCGCAGAACTGCTATTCGGTGCCGGCGGCGCGGGTGGGGCCGGCGGAGTTGGGGCCGACGCGGGCACCGGCGGTGTCGGCGGGCACGGCGGCCAGGGCGGCGTCGGGGGTGCTGGTGGATTCCTCGCCGCCGGCGGCGCGGGCGGCGCCGGCGGGGCCGGCGGCGGCGGAGCGGTCGGCACCGTTGGCACCGGCGGTGGCATCGGCGGGATCGGCGGCGACGGTGGAGCCGGGGGTCACGGTGCGTGGCTGCTGGGCGGAGGCGGTCACGGCGGTGCCGGCGGTGCCGGCGGCGCCGGCGGGGCCGGCGGCGCGGGTGCTGACGGCTCCGTGGCCGGGCTGGGCGGTATCGGCGGCGACGGCGGGGCCGGCGGCACCGGCGGGGTTGCCGGCTCCGGCGGGGCCGGGGGCGCGCGCGGATTATTGAGCTCTGGCGGGGCTGCCGGCGGCGTGGGTGCCGGCGGCACCGGCGGGGCCGGCGGCGCGGGTGGGACCGGGTTAGCCGGCAGCAGTCCCAGCGCCGGCTCTGGCGACGCCGGAGGGGTCGGGTTCGCCGGCGGGGCCGGCGGCGCCGGCGGCGCTGGCGGTAATGCGGTCGGCGGCGGGGTCAACGGATCCGGCGGTGCCGGCGGTGCGGGCGGTATCGGCGGTGCAGGTGGTGCCGGAGCTGACAGCTCGACAGGTGTCGGCGGCACGGGCGGGACCGGCGGCGCCGGCGGCACCGCAGGCAGCGGCGGTGCGGCTGGGACCGGCGGATCTGGCGGGACGGCGGGCGCGACGGGGGTCGGCGGCACGGGCGGGGCCGGCGGCGCCGGCGGCGGCGGGGCAGCTGGTACTGATGCCACGCCCAACTCCGGTGACGGCGGCGGTAAGGGCTCTGCCGGTGGGGCCGGCGGCGCGGGAGGGGCCGGCGGCAACGCGGTGGCCGGTGGGCTTAATGGATCCGGGGGCGCTGGTGGTGCCGGCGGCAAGGGCGGGACCGGCGGAGCCGGGGCCGACAGCCTGACTGGTGTTGGCGGTACCGGAGGTGACGGCGGAACGGGTGGAATCGCCGGAGCCGGCGGTGCGGCCGGGGCCGGCGGCACCGGTGGCGCGGCCGGGAGCGCGGGCACCGGGGGCACCGGCGGGCACGGCGGAGCCGGCGGGGCTGGCGCTGCAGGTCTTGACGCGATTATTTCCGGCGCCACTGGCGGACCGGGCTTTGCCGGCGGTGCCGGTGGCGCCGGCGGTGCCGGCGGCAACAGCGTGGGCGGTGTAAACGGCACCGGCGGAGTTGGCGGTACCGGTGGCGCGGGCGGAGTTGGCGGTGCTGGGGCAGACAATCTCAGCGGCCAGGGTGGTGCCGGCGGCGTCGGCGGAGCCGGCGGCAGCGCCGGGGCGGGCGGTGCAATAGGAACCGGTGGCACCGGCGGGGCAGTGGGTAACGCGGGCATCGGCGGCATGGGCGGCACTGGTGGCGTTGGCGGCGCCGGCGGTGACGGCACCAACAGCCCCATGGGCAGCGGCCTAACGGGTGGTAGCGGATTCGCCGGCGGGGCGGGCGGTGCCGGCGGTTCCGGTGGCAATTCCGGTTTGGGCGGCACCAACGGCACTGGCGGTACTGGCGGGATCGGCGGCAAAGGCGGAGCCGGCGGCGCTGGCGGGTCTGGTGCGGACAACCTCAGCGGGATCGGCGCGACCGGCGGTGCCGGCGGTGTCGGCGGAGCCGCCGGTGCGGGCGGCGCCGGAGGCGCGGTGGGCTCTGGCGGCAGTGGCGGCGCTGTCGGCGTTACCGGCAACGCGGGTGAGGGTGGTCAAGGCGGCACCGGCGGCACCGGCGGTGCCGGTGGCGCGGGTGCCGACGCGGCCGCCGGTACCGGTCTCACGGGCGGCAGCGGGTTCGCCGGCGGGGCCGGCGGCGCCGGGGGTGTCGGCGGCAGCTCCGGAGCGGGCGGCACGAACGGCTCCGGCGGGGCCGGCGGAGTGGGCGGCATCGGCGGAATTGGCGGCATCGGCGGGTCAGGCGCTAGCAGCGTCACCGGGGTCGGCGGAACCGGCGGAACCGGCGGGACTGGCGGCGCGGCCGGTGCCGGCGGCGCCGGTGGGGTCGCCGGCAGCGGCGGGATCGGCGGCAGTGTTGGAAGCACCGGTAATGCCGGCGTGGGCGGTACCGGCGGTAAGGGTGGCGCTGGCGGGACCGGCGGGGCCGGAGCGGACGCGGCCGCGGGAAGTGGTCTCACCGGTGGCACTGGGTTTGCCGGTGGCACCGGCGGTGCTGGCGGGACCGGCGGCGGGTCCGGCTTTGGTGGGACCAACGGTTCGGGCGGGGCTGGCGGCGCCGGCGGCACGGGCGGCGTCGGTGGTGCCGGCGGAAGCGGTGCCGACAGCACCACGGGTGTGGGCGCTACCGGCGGTGAAGGCGGAATCGGCGGCGCTGCGGGTGCCGGCGGGGCCGGCGGGGCGATCGGTAGCGGCGGCAGCGGAGGCAGCACAGGTGCCCAGGGCAACGCCGGCATAGGCGGGACCGGCGGTCAGGGTGGTGCGGGTGGTCAAGGCGGCGCAGGCACGGACGCGACACCCGGCAGCGGTCTAACCGGCGGTACCGGGTTTGCCGGCGGGGCCGGTGGTTCCGGTGGTGCCGGCGGTAACTCCGGCGTGGGCGGCACCAACGGCTCCGGCGGCGCCGGCGGCCTTGGAGGCAAGGGCGGCACCGGCGGTGTGGGCGGTAGCGGCGCGGACAGCACCACCGGTGTGGGCGGTACTGGAGGTGACGGTGGTATCGGCGGCGCTGCGGGCGCCGGCGGTGCCGGCGGGGGCGCCGGCGGTGGCGGGACCGGCGGCAGCGCGGGCGCGGGTGGCAACGCCGGGGTCGGTGGCACCGGCGGTGCGGGCGGGGCCGGCGGCCAAGGCGCTGACGGCGCCGACGCGGCCGCGGGCAGCGGTCTCACTGGTGGCGCTGGGTTCGCCGGCGGTGCGGGCGGTCAAGGCGGCGCGGGTGGTGACAGTGCCGGGGGTACCAATGGCTCGGGCGGGGCGGGTGGTGTCGGCGGTAAGGGCGGCACCGGCGGCACCGGCGGTAGCGGTGCGGACAGCACCACCGGGGTTGGCGGCACCGGCGGCGAGGGTGGTGTCGGCGGCGCAGCGGGTGCGGGCGGTGGCGGCGGCGGTGTGGGTAGCGGCGG
>NZ_LQPW01000117.1 GCF_002116635.1 Mycobacterium szulgai
CGATATGAGTCCGCTGAATAAGTGAGTTCTTGAAGGTTCGCAGGGCGTTGGCGTGGCGTCTGCAGTTTCGTTGCCGTTGGTTTGCAGCCTGTTGTCTGGTGTATTGGGTCGCGGGGTTTGGTTGTGCGGCTTGGGTGTTGGTTGCGGGGGGGTTTAGGCCAGTGCCCATGTGGTGCCGTTGTGGGCCAGGCCGAGGTTGATTAGTCGGCGCAGGTTTATTGCGGCGACTCGGTGGTGTAGCCAGTGGTTGTTTTTGGTGGTCCCGCGGTAACGCAGTCGCCGGTTGCCGCGGGTGAGCCAGGCGATGGATCGTTCGACCATGGGTCGGTGCTGGTGGTATTCGGTGCGCCAGTCGGGGTCGCTGGCAGCCTGACGGGCCGCGCGGTTGAGGGCGTCGTGCGGGCCGACGTGCAGGTGTTTGCCGCTGCGGCTGCGGGTGCAGCGGGCACGTAGCGGGCACTGGCTGCAGGCCTTGCCGAAAAAAGCAGCTCCGGAGCGGCTGATCGGACGGGTTAGGCCGTTAGGGCAGGTCGCGGTGCGGTTGTCGTGGTCGACGGCGAAATCATCGACGGTGAACCCGCCCGGGAACGCGCTGCGCACCAGCGGGGGATCGACCCGGTCGGCGTGCCCGCGTGCGGCCAGTTGGGCGCGGAATTCGCCGGACCCGTAGGCCGCATCAGCCAGCACGGTCACCGAATGGGGTTCTGCGGCCAGCAGATCCAATCCCACAGCTGTCTCGTGATTGTCAGGGCCGGTGGCTTTAGTCAGCGCACAGTTGGTGATGATGCCAGTGTCGGGCTCCACGGCCACATGCGCCTTAAAACCCTCGTGGGCGCGGTGCGGTGATTTATGCACGCGGCGGGCATCGGGGTCGACAGTAGAGATCACCCGATCCGGGGGCACCGTGCGGGTGCGACGCCAATGGCCGTCGGTGCCATCAGAACCTTCCGCCGGTTCGACGTCTTGCCCAGCGATCAGCGCCAACAGCGCCACCGCATCGGCGGCCCTGGACTCGGGCTGATCAGGCAGCTCGGCCAGCACCCGGTGGGCGTCGCTGACCAGGGCGTCGAGCAGCCTGTCACGAGCCGCCGCGTCGTCCCAATCGATCGCCGGCTTGCGCGGATCGCCATAATCGTGAGCGCTGCAGTGCTGGGCAATCACAGCAGCCGCGCCCGGCACGTCGCGACGCACCCGCCGGATCGCGCCAATCAGCTGGGTCATCGCGTCCTGGGTGGCCACCGCGTCCTCAAGCACCGTGGAATCTAACGCCCGACGTGTCTTAGCGGCCAGTACCCCGGTCGAGGCCACCACCGCCTTGACCGCCTCAAAGATCCGGTTAGGCCGCTCCGAAGCACCTAACCGGCGTCGCCAGTACGTCAGCGTGCTGGCATGAAACCCGCCCGCGGTCACCGCCAGCCCACAGGCAGCCTTCCAACGCAAATCAAAAGTCACCGCATCCACGGTCTCGCTATCAGAGAACCCGTGCAGCGCCTGCAACGTGATCACCGTGGCCATCACATCAGCAGGCACGCTAGGCCTACCCCGCCCACTAGGGAACAGATCCGCGAACAACTCGTCCGGAAACAGCTCCCCGCGATGCACCGCCAAGAAACCAAAAACGCTATGTGGCTTCAGAAGATGACCCGTGACCGACTCGGCATCCAACAGTTCACGCTGCACATCAGAATGACCCTGCACACCAGAATCATCAACGACAACACACGACCACACCCGACCGCCACGCCGATTTATTCAGCGGACTCATATC
>NZ_LQPW01000118.1 GCF_002116635.1 Mycobacterium szulgai
CCGCCTTGTCGGACACCCTGGCCGATCACCCCCACCAGCAGCACAGCGCGGTCATTCCTACCCTGCGCCGCGATCGCCCCGATCTGGACATGATCGCCCACACCCTGGCCCAACTCCACACCCACGGCCATAGTCCCCACTGGCCCGACCTTTACCCCCACGCCCACACCGTGGACCTGCCCACCTACCCCTTCCAACACCACCGGTACTGGCTGGAACCGGCCACCGGCGCTGATGTCGGTGCTGCTGGCCTGCATCGCCCCGATCACCGCCTGCTGGGGGCGCTGACCGAGCTGGCTGACCAAAGCTCCGCACAGCAGTTGGCGACGCTGCTCGACATAGTGGCTGGCGCTACCGCCGCCGTGCTTGCCGACCCCGATGCCAGCGCACTGGATCCTGACCAACCGTTTAAAGACCTCGGCATCGACTCTGTTAGCGCCTTAGACCTGCGCAACTCGCTGGTTCAGCTCAGTGGCCTGACCCTGCCCGCGACCTTGATCTTCGACTACCCCACCCCCACCGCCCTGACCCACTACCTGCACAGCCTGCTCACCGACACCACCCCCACCACCGCGCTGCCCGCACCCGTTGCCCACCACACCGATGACCCCGTGGTCGTGGTGGGTATGGCATGCCGGTTTGCCGGGGGGATTGGTTCAGCGGCCGATCTGTGGGAGGTGGTCAGCACCGGCACCGACGTGGTGGGGGATTTCCCCACCGACCGCGGCTGGGATCTGGGTGGATTGTTTGATCCCGACCCCGACGCGGTGGGTAAGACGTATAGCCGTTCGGGTGCGTTTTTGGCTGATATCGCCGGCTTTGACGCCGAATTCTTCGGCATTTCGGCTCGTGAGGCGGCCACGATGGATCCTCAGCAGCGGGTTTTGCTTGAGGTTTGTTGGGAGGCGTTGGAGAACGCGGGGGTTGATCCGGGCTCGTTGGCTGGTTCTGAGACGGGAGTGTTTGTCGGGACCTGGGCGCAGTCCTATGGCGATAGTGGTGATGAGGGTAGTGCGGGCCTGGTGATGACCGGCGGGGCTACCAGTGTGGCTTCGGGTCGGGTGGCTTATGTGCTGGGCCTGCAGGGTCCTGCGGTCACTGTGGATACGGCCTGCTCTTCCTCATTGGTCGCCACTCATCTGGCCTGCCAATCACTACGCACCGGCGAATCCAACCTGGCCCTAGCCGGCGGCGTCACCCTCATGACCACCCCCCTGATCTTCACCGAATTCGCCCGCCAACGTGGGTTGGCGGTGGATGGGCGTTGTAAAGCGTTCGCTGCGGCCGCTGATGGCACCGGATGGGGTGAGGGTGCGGCGGTGCTGGTGTTGGAACGTTTAAGTGATGCCCGCCGTCACGGGCATCGGGTGTGGGCGGTGATCGCGGGTTCAGCGGTCAATCAAGACGGTGCCTCTAACGGGTTGACCGCTCCTAACGGGCCCGCCCAACAACGCGTGATCACTCAGGCCGCGGCTAACGCTGGAGTCGGGTTGGACCAGGTTGATGTGGTCGAGGCCCACGGCACGGGCACCACGTTGGGTGACCCGGTCGAAGCCGGGGCCCTGATCGCCACCTACGGCGCTCACCGCGACCCCGACCAGCCGTTGTGGCTGGGCTCGGTCAAATCCAACATCGGCCACACTCAGGCCGCCGCGGGGGCGGCCGGGCTGATCAAAATGATCCAGGCCCTGCATCATCAGGTGCTGCCGGCCACCTTGCATATCGACCAACCCAGCCCCCATATCGACTGGTCACACGGCACCGTGCAACTGCTGAGCCAGGCCCAGCCCTGGCCGGTGAGCGAGCACGTGCGCACCGCGGCGGTGTCCTCGTTCGGGATCAGCGGCACCAACGCGCATGTGATTGTGCAGCAGGCCCCCGATGAGCCGGCGGTCTCTGACACCGACACCACCACCACACCACCGGGGGAGTCGGGCGAGTCGGCCCAGCCCACGGTGTTGGTGTGGCCGTTATCGGCGCGCAGCAGTGCCGCGTTACGCGCTCAGGGCGCTCGATTGCGCCAACACCTGCTTGAGCAGCCCGAGGTATCGCTGCGGGATCTGGCCTACAGCCTGGCCACCACCCGCAGCCATCACCCCCACCGGGCCGCGATCAGCACCGGCAGCCGG
>NZ_LQPW01000119.1 GCF_002116635.1 Mycobacterium szulgai
CGCCGCGCTCGACGCGAGCCCACGCGACGATTCGGCCGAAGGCTTCACCTATGAGTTCGCGCTGTCGCGGGGTCTGGCGGAGCCGGCGGTGCGGGTGGGATCAGCAGCAATGGCGTCGGCGGGGCGGGCGGAAACGGCGGTGGCGCCGCATTGTTGCTCGGCTCCGGTGGCGTCGGCGGGGCCGGCGGGTACAGCCTGGTAGCCGACGGCGGGTCCGGCGGTACCGGGGGTGACGCCGGATTGCTCGGCTTCGGCGGTGCCGGCGCAGCCGGCGGCGCCGCGTTGGGTGTCACGGGCGCCGGCGGCACCGGCGGCGCGGGCGGCAAAGCCGGCCGGATATTCGGCGACGGGGGCGGCGGTGGTGTCGGCGGAGACGGCGGAACCACGGCAGGCGTCGGCGGGGCCGGCGGAAACTCGGTGTTCATCGGCAACGGCGGCAACGGCGGCAACGGCAGCAATGTCCCCACACCGGCAACTGGCGGCGCCGGTGGCCAGGGTGGAATCCTGCTGGGCGCCAACGGAATCCAAGGCTCCGCATAGTCTTTAGTGCCTACGTCGGCTAGGCTGCCTGGGTTATGGCCCCCCGGATCGGACTGAGCAGTGCGGCATTCCTCTTGGCGATAGCCGGCCTGGTTGGCATGCCGACCGCACCGGCCGACCCCGGCGTCGCACTACCCCCGATCAGGTCAACTGGCGGCGGGCCGATTATCGGCGGCGGCGACGAGGCAGCTCAGTATCGGATGTCGCTGCAGCTGAACAGCTTTGGCAAGCCCGACATCCAAGAGGGGGACGGATCGGACGCGGCCGCTTTCATCACGGATGCCGCGGCACTGCCCAGTCCCGGGCTCGCATCGGCCTTCGTGCCGTTGCAGCGGGCGTTGGGCTGCCAGCGGGACAACACCTCGTTCGCGGCGCGCGCGTACCGGCGGGCCGACGGGCAGTGGGGTGGAGCGATGCTGGTGGTCGCCAAGAGCGCCACAGCCAACCTCGACGCGCTGACCGGTTGCATCAAGTCGGTGTGGCCCGCGCCGACGGCCGGCGGCCCCACCGCGATGTGCGCCAACGGATGGACCTATCCCACCTCCGGCGAAAACCACCGACCGGAGACCTATTACATCCTGCTCGCCGGGACGGCCGCCGACTTCTGTAGCGCAACCAACGCCAACTACGCCAATTTCGCCACGCGGTGGCCCGGCTAACGCTTCAGGCGGATCATCTCGCGGCGGCGATCGACTGCCGGGCCAGCTCGACGGCTACGTCACAGGGGCTGGGAAACGGCTTTCTGGTGAATCGGACCGACCATTCGAAGAAGTCGTCCTGGTACTGGATTCCGACATCGCAGAGTCTTTCGCCGAGCCGGGCGTCGATCGATTTGGCGATGAACCCGTTGTGCCCGGCGATGGTGATGTCGTCGACGCTGGTGCGGGTCAGCTCCTCACTCTTGCGTTCTCGGCCGATCGGACTGCCCCGGTACCAGCTGAAGGAGAACCACGGCCCGGTGATGCCGCCCCCGACCAGCCACTGACAGCCCGTGGGGTTGCGCGCCGTCACGACGAGCCCGGATATTCCCGTCAACTGCCTGAGCGTCTGATCGCTGATGCCACCGCATTCCGGGAAGAACGGGCCGTGCGAAGCGTTCGGCTGGGCTGATGTAGACCGGGACGGGGGCGCCGGCGGTTGCGGCCCCGGCGGTCCACCGGAGCACCCGGCCAACAGCATGGCCAATACGACTGACGCCAGCGCTGCGCGTCTCACCGGGTCCCACTGTTCAGGCGTTGCTTGAATGTGTGGTCGAAACGGCGGTAGGTGCTGCGCAACGTTGGTCCGGGCCAGTGGGCCTCGAGCAGTTCGGCCGGCAGCAGCGGGTCGAGTTGCAGATGACGGACCACCGCGATCGACAGCGCGAACTCATAGGTGAAGCCTTCGGCCGAATCGTCGCGTGGGCTCGCGTCGAGCGCGGCGTCCATCGCCTCGATAAGCGCCCGCGCGTCGTCGGCCCATCCGTCGAGGGAGAACAGCGATCGCATCTTGTCGGCGGAGATGTCGGTCGCAGCACCGTGAAAATGTGTGCACTGCTGATCCAGCACCGCCCGCGACGGTGGAAGCCGTTGCGGATCAAGGTTATCCGGACGTATCCACACGCCTTCGCGGAGTTCGGCCAGGTGCAAGGCCGTTGCCGCCTTCCTCAGCTCCAGGCGATCGGCGGCCGAACGCCGACCCAGCGAAACGATAGCCAGCTCCCATGTCCCGTCCCAGTCCGGAACGGTCGCGTCGTCAACCCGGGACGCCTCGTCGACGCGCTGGCGGCGCTCCAGCAAATGCCCGGCGAGCGCGTAGCTACCGCCGTCGCCGCTGAGTTCGCCATTGGAGACCATCCGCCACAGGCAGGTTCGGGCGGCGCCGTCGCTGATGCCGAACAAAGAGGCCAGCCCAACCAGTTCGGACACTGTCAGCCGGGCCTCGTCGGCGCCCAGTAGCGCCGACGCGAGCACCGAGCGCGCGCTGAGCGGCCGGTTGCCGATCAGATCGCCTACGCGAGACTGAGGTACTGCGAGCACACAGGTATCTTCCCGCATCACTGAATCATTGACACGTGATTTCGCCAGCGTGATACTGACACGCATGGGTTCCGCAACGAAGGCGGTGGTGGCTGACGATGTGGAGATCGTGCGACGCGTACTTGCCCACATCGACGCCGGCACTACCGATGAAGGCGCTGCCTGGCGTGAGCCGGTGGAAAACTATGTGAACCCGGAGCGATTCGCCGCAGAACTTCGGTTACTGCAGGCGATGCCGAGCGTCTTCGTTCCCGCGGCGACCATCCCGAATCCCGGCGACCACGTCGAGCGAAGCGTCTTCGGGGTGCCCCTGTTTGCCGTGCGTGGCCGTGATCAACGGGTTCGGGTCTTTCGCAATGCATGCCGCCACCGCGGCTTTGCGCTGGTCGAGTCCGCCGGTTGTGCGCACGCGCTGGTGTGCCGCTACCACGGGTGGACCTACCGGCTGGACGGCTCGCTCGCACATGTGCCACACGCCGACGCATTTCCCGATTTGGACATGTCGACCCGCGGCCTAGTCGAGGTGGCCAGCCGAGAGGTGGACGGGCTGATCGTCATCGGGGCAGTGTCCACGCCCAGCGGCGAGGCGATGCCGGATTGGGTGCCGGACTGGGAGGAATGGCTGAGCGACGGTACGCCCTGGCGTGACAAACTGTTGCCGGCCCGGCGACTGGTGTACGTGGATTCCACTGCGCGAGCGATGAATTGGAAGGTGCTGGTCGAGCAGTTCCTGGAGGGATATCACATCCGCTCGACGCACAAGGACACCTTTTACCCGGTGCAATACGACGACCTGAACGTGGTCGAGATGTTCGGCCCGAACTGCCGTATCGCCTTCCCCTACCGCAATATTGAACGGCTGCGCGACCGTCCGGAGGACACCTGGACGATCGATGCGCGGGTGACCTTCCTGTATCAACTCTTTCCCAACGTGATGCTGGCGACGTTCCCCGACCTCATGTTGATGATCGTGATCGACCCGGTGGACGTCGGCCACAGCGCGGTCACCATTTATTCGATGGTCCGGCCGGAAGTCGCCGACCGGGCATCCCGGGACCCGGGACCGAACAATCCGGCTGGCGCGGCCAGCTTCATCGCGCGCGGAGCGGCCGAGGACAACGAGATGTCGGAGGGCGTGCAGCGCGGATTGGGCTCCGGTGCAAACGAATTCGTCGAGTTCGGCCGGCACGAGAGCGCGATCGGCCATTTTCACGCCACCCTCGAGGAGCGCCTGGCCCGGACCCATCGCTAACACTACGAATATAGAGTAAGCTTCGGCTCACGATGGCTCGCCCTACTCCCGCCGTACCCACGAGACGGAAGCCCAACCCCGTCGAGCGCCGCCGCGAACTCTGTGACGCGGCTATTGCACTGCTGGCCGTCGATGGTGCAAAGGGTTTGAGCCACTTGAAGGTCGACCGGAAAGCCGGTGCTCCCGACGGTACGACATCGTTCTACTTCCGGACCCGCTCAGCGCTACTGCGCGGGGTAGCCGAGCGGTTGGCGGAGCTGGACCTGGCGAATCTGCAAGCCGTCGCCGACAGCGCCGGTACCGACGGGGACCGCTCGTCACCGTCGCTGTTGTCGGTGATGGTCATCCAATCCGGTCGGGAGCCGCAGTTGTCGCTGACAAAGGCCCGATATGAGCTGACAATGCAGGCCACCCGCGACCCGGCGCTGGCCGAGATTCTCCAGCAAAGCACGGATGCGTTCACCAAACTGCACCGCGACATCCTGGTACGCCTGATGCCGCACGGCGCCGAGCTGGAAGCGGCCGTCGTCGAGGATCTGAGCAACATCACCCTGACATTCATCAACGGACTGTTGCTGCGGCTCACCCATGGCGACCGGATCGTCAGCAGTCCCGAGCAGCTGGACGGGATCCTTTCGGCCATCGCGGCCGGAATTCTCCGCAGCAAGCAGAAGGGGCGGTTGACCGAACAGTGACGGCGAGCACCGATAGTCAAGTCCATTTCGACCCCTACGATGTCGACCTCATCGCCGACCCGTACCCGATGTTTACCCGCCTGCGTGACGAGGCGCCGCTCTACTACAACGCCGACTACGACTTCTACGCGCTGAGCCGGTTCGCCGACGTCAACAAGGGACTGGTCGACCACGCCACGTTCAGTTCCGCCCGGGGCGCGATCCTGGAGTTGATCAAGGCCAACCTCACCATCCCGCCGGGGATGCTCATCTTCGAGGATCCCCCGATCCACGACGTGCACCGCAAGCTGCTGTCCCGCATGTTCACCCCGCGCAAGATCGGCGCACTGGAGCCGAACATTCGCGAATTCTGCGCGCAGCTCCTCGATCCCCTGGTCGGGTCGGGCCGTTTCGACTTCGTCACCGACCTGGGTGCGTTGATGCCGATGAAAGTCATCAGCATGCTGCTCGGCATCCCCGAGGATGATCAGGAGTTGATCCGCGATCGCGGCAACGCCCAACTGCGCACCGAGGCCGGTAAACCCATGCGGGCCGCTGAGCGGGGGCTGTCAGTCGGAGAGATTTTCGCCGCTTACATCGACTGGCGGGCCGATCATCCGTCCGACGACATCATGACCGAACTGCTCAACGTCGAGTTCGCCGACGAAACCGGCACGACGCGACGGCTCACGCGCGACGAGATTCTGGTGTACGTCAACGTGGTGGCCGGCGCAGGCAACGAGACGACAACGCGGCTGATCGGCTGGGCGGGAAAGGTTTTGGCCGAATACCCCGACCAGCGACGCCAACTGGCCGAGAACCCAACGCTCATTCCGCAGGCCATCGAGGAGTTGCTGCGCTACGAGCCGCCGGCGCCGCACACGGCGCGCTACGTCACCCGCGACGCGCAATGGCATGGCCAGACGGTGCCCGAAGGAAGCGTGATGCTCATGCTCATTGGAGCAGCCTGTCGTGACGAGCGCCAATTCGGGCCGGATGCAGGAGCATTCGACATTCACCGGGCCGCTCGGCCCCACCTGACGTTCAGTGTGGGAACGCACTTCTGTCTGGGTTCGGCGCTGGCGCGGCTGGAAGGCCGGATCGCACTGGAGGAGATCCTGAAACGATTCCCGGACTGGGAGATCGATTTGGCCAACGCCAAACTCAGTCCGACGTCGACGGTCCGCGGCTGGGAATCGATGCCGGCGTTGGTGTCGTGATGACCGGCCGGGTCGAGGGCAAGGTCGCGCTGATCAGCGGCGCGGCTCGCGGCCAGGGGCGCAGTCACGCGGTGCGCCTGGCCCAGGAGGGCGCCGACATCATCGGGGTCGATATCTGCGGGCCAATCGACAACTTGGCATATCCCGCGTCGACCCCGGCCGATCTCGCCGAGACCGCTGAGCTGGTAAGGGCGCAGGGACGCCGGATCGTGACCGCACAAGTGGATGTCCGTGACTATGAGGCGCTTAAAGCCGCTGTCGACACCGGGTTAGCGGAGCTGGACCGCCTCGACATCATCGTCGCCAACGCGGGCATCGGAACCTTCGGTAGCAAATTGCACAAGATGCCGGAGAACATCTGGCAGGACATGATCGACGTCAACCTATCCGGCGTCTGGAAGACGGTGAAAGCCGGTGTGCCGCACATCATCAACGGCAAACGCGGTGGCTCCGTCGTGCTGACGGGTTCGGTCGGCTCACACAAGGCGTTGGCTTACACCGGCCACTACATTGCGGCCAAACACGGGGTGATCGGCCTGATGCGCAGCTTCGCCGTCGAGCTCGGCCAGCACATGATCCGGGTGAACTCGGTGCACCCGAGCCAGGTCAATACGCCGATGACCATGAACGAAGTGACGTTCCGGCTGTTCCGGCCGGACCTGGAGAATCCCGGGCCAGACGACTTCGCCCCGTTTTCTCAGATGACGCATACGTTGCCGGTGCCCTGGGTGGAGGCCATCGACATCAGTAACGCTGTGCTGTTCCTGGCATCCGACGAATCACGTTACATCACTGGCGTTTCGCTGCCGGTCGATGCGGGCGCCTTGCTCAAATAACACTCAAACAACAGAAGCGGAGAGCTGATCTCATGCCTGAGTACGACTACGAAGAGATGAAGAAGGAAGCCGAGCAGTACATCAAATTCGAAAAGGACGTCAAGAACCGGATCGCCTACATCACCTTCGACCGACCCGAAGCGCAGAACTCCACGACGCTGGGGATGCGCCAGAACTACGCCGATCTGATCCACAAGTGCAACGTCGACGACGACGTCAAGGTGGTGGTAATTCGAGGCGAGGGAGAGGATTTCGGCAGCGGCGGCGATCTTCCCGAACAGCGCGGGATGCTGGAGAACCCGGGCATGCCGCTGCTGCATGAGCTGGCGATCAACGATGACGACGTCAAATACCCGCCGGGTGGGTCGTACCGTTACTTGTCGACCGTCACCGACTTCTACGCCAAGGCGCGCGCGGGAAACCGTCCGCTGCAGGAACTTCGGAAGATCAGCATCATCGAGGCCAAGGGCTACTGCTACGGGTGGCACTTCTATCAGGCCGGTGACGCGGACCTGGTGGTCGCCTCCGACGACGCCCTGTTCGGGCATCCCGCCTTCCGCTACGTGGGGTGGGGGCCGCGGCTGTGGTGGTGGGCCGAGACGATGGGACTGCGTAAGTTCTCCGAAATGCTGTTCACGGGGCGGCCTTTCAGTGCCAAGGAGATGTACGACTGCGGATTCGTCAACAGTGTCGTGCCCCGCGAGAAGCTGGAAGCAGAGACACTGAAGTACGCGATGGCGTGTTCGCGCTCGCGTCCGACCGACACGGTCGCGGTCCAGAAGACCTTCCTGGAGCTCTACAAGCAGCACAAGGGCGAGTACTTCGGGAGCCTGCTCACCGGCATGGTCGAGGGAATGCTGCCGATGATCGCCAACGACCAGGAGAACGAAGTCGACCTCACCGAGGGCACTTTCAGCAAGGGTCTCAACAACGTGGTCAAGGACAACGACTTGAACTTCCCGCCGGAATGGCGCCTGTCTCGCTCGGGACGCAAGAAGCCCTGATGCCATTGCCAGCGCTCACCGGAGTCAGGGTCGTCGAGCTGGCCGACTCCGTCGCAGGGCAGTACTGCGGCAAGTTGCTGGCCGACTTCGGTGCCGAGGTGATCAAGGTCGAGGCGCCGGATTCACGCGGCAGTAGCAGAGCCGCGCTGTTCGCCTACCTAAACACCAACAAGCGCTCGGCAATTCTGGACGCGGAGCGTCTGCAGGATCTGATCGGCGGTGCCGACGCGGTGATAGCCGAGTCGAATTCATGGGCCGATCGGTATCCGGACGTGGTGTGCTGCTCGATCACCCCGTTCGGCGCCGGCGCGGCCACCGAATTCGACAATGCCAAGAGCATCAACGTGTTCCATGCCAGCGGTTGGGGCTACCACACGCCCAGCCACGCCGAAAGAGCCGAGCCGCCGTTGCAGGGCCCCGGCTACTTTCTCGCTGACTACGAAGCCGGGCTGGAGGCAGCGCTGTGTGTCGCGTCCGCCTTGTTCGGGCGCCTGCACACCTGCGGCGGTGAGTTCATCGACATCTCGCAGCAGGCTGTGCTGGTGTCGCGTGCCGACTGCATACTGGGCCGGTTCATCACCGGCGAGGTAACCGCCGAGGGCCACCGCAGCGATTACGAACAGCAAGGTCCGGCGACGTTTTTCGAGTGCGCCGACGGATATGTGTACCTGTACGTGACCAGCCGGGCGCACTGGCTCGGTATCAAAGCATTGCTGGGTGAGCCGCAGTGGCTCGATCGCTTCGACGACGACTGGCTCGAGTTCTCGGTGACGCCGGAAAAGGTCGCGGAGTTTCAACGGGAATTCGCCGCGTGGGTTCGCGGATTGCCGAAGGACACCGCTGCCGAGCAGGCCCAGCGCCTGGGCGTGCCGCTGGTCCCGGTGAATAGTGCCGCGGATTTGCATGATTCGCCGCAGTACCGGCACCGCGGCTTCTTTCAGGACGTAGATGGCGTGGCCTATCCGACCGTTCCCTACTTACTCAGCGAGAGCCCGGCCCGCATCACCTCTGCCGCACCAACTCTGGGCCAACATACGGCGTCGGTGCTGAAAGCGTTGGCTACGCCACACAGGCCGCTGGCGGTCCGGCAGACGCAGCGCAAGGCGCCCAGGCATCCCCGCGGCGGCCCGCTGCAGGGGGTGCGCGTTGTTGAGCTGACCAAGGTGTGGGCCGGGCCGTATGCGGGCAAGCTGCTTTCGATGCTGGGCGCCGAGGTGATCAAGGTCGAGACGGCGGCCTTGCCCGAGGAGATGCGTGCCTTCGGCGGCACGGATGTCAACCACGCTCCGTTCTTCTTGAGCGTCAATCCCGAAATCCTCAGCGTCGACCTCGACATCAAATCGCCCGACGGCATGGCACGGTTGCGTGAGCTGGTCGCGTGCAGCGACATCGTCATCAACAACCTGCGCCCCGGTGCAATGGAGCGCCAGGGACTGGGATATGCGGACCTGAAGTCGATCAAGCCGGACATCATCTCGGTGTCGATCAAGATGTGGGGCAACGACGGCCCACTGGGCCATCAGACGGGCTATGCGCCCTGCTTCGCCGCGCTGGCGGGCCTCGCTTCGCTGGTGGGCTATCCCGGCGGTCCGCCCCGAGGGGCGAGCATGCGCTATGGAGACTCCACTGTCGGTGCGGCCGCCGCGTATGCCGCGGTGGTGGCGCTGCTGCACCGAGAGGTCGGCGGCAAAGGGCAATTCGTCGACGTCTCGGCCGTCGAAACGCTTTCTTCCATGATCGGTGACTGTCTGTTCGAGCATCACCTGACAGGAAAGGTGTTCGGGCCCAACGGGAACCGCCATCCCGATCTGTGTCCGCATGGGTGCTATCCCTGCGGCGACGACGAGTGGATCGCGGTGGCGGTGGCCAATGAAGCTGAATGGCAACGATTATGCGACGTCCTGGACGCGCGGGAGTTAGCCGAGCGTTACCCCACCGCTACCGATCGGCGTGCGCACGGCGAGGCGCTCGATGCCGAACTCGCCGAGTTGACCCGGGGTCAGGACGCGGAGGGACTCGCAAACCGGCTGCGGACGGCGGGCGTGCCGGCGAATAAGAGCGCCACGGCGGTCGACGTGATCAGCGATCAACGATTGTGGGACCGCGGCGTGTATCGCTTCGTCTCCGATCACCGCGAAGGCCAGCGTCCCGTCGTCGGGCCGTCGTGGCAGCTGGCACGAAATCCGGCCCGGATCGAGCGAGGCGCCCCCGACCTGGGCGAGGACAATCGATACGTGCTGCAGGAACTGCTCGGCGCGGGAGCCAGGACGTGACGGCGACACTGGTCCGTACCGCGGCGCTGGTGACCGGTGCGAGCAGCGGTATCGGGGCGGCGACGGCCAGGGCGCTTGCCGGGCAGGGTGCCGCGGTCGCGCTGCTGGCACGCAGAGCCGATCGGCTGCAGGATCTGAAGGCTGAAATCGAATCAGCCGGGGGCACAGCGCTTGTCGTGACCGCCGACGTCACAGATGCCGCGCAGGTAGCCGCTGCAGTGGAGCGCACCGTTGCCGAGTTGGGACGCCTCGACACTCTGGTGAACAATGCCGGACTGATCCGAATGGGCAACGCGGCCGAGGCGCCGCTGCAGGATTGGGACGACCTGGTGGCGGTCAACGTGCAGGGGGTTCTCTACACCACACGCGCGGCGCTGCCACATCTGATCGACGCGGCCGCCGATTCGCTGCGCGGAGTGGCCGATTTGGTGACCGTCAGTTCCACCGCCGGGTGGGTGGCCCGGCCCGGCAGTGCGGTCTACTCGCTCACCAAATTCGGCATCAACGCGTTCAGCGAGGGCATTCGCCAGGAGGTGCTCGGCAAGCGGGTGCGCGTCGGAGTGGTGGGTCCGGGCACCGTGGATACCGAGATCTTCGACCACCTGGCCGCACCCTCGCGAGAAGCGTTCGATCGGCAGACCGCGGGCATGGTCAAGCTGCGGCCGGAGGACATCGCCGACGCGGTGCTCTACATGGTGACGCGTGATCGCCGCGTGGCGGTCAACCACATGCTGGTGCGCGCGGCTGAACAGACGTGGTGAAAAGCCCGATCGGTGGGTCGCCGCCGACCAGTTCGGCCTGGCGATACCCTCCGGCGCGCGACCGCCGAGCACGTCGAAGGCTACTTTACGAAGTGCCACCGGCAGAAATCTCAGAGTGACCACTGCAACCGCATGGTGATATCGCCCGTGATATCGCTATTCAAAAGGCATTGCGGATCACACTACGGCGTCTTGAGGAATACGTCGTTGAGAGTGACGGTGCGCAGGTTGCGCGCGCGGATGATATCGACGAGTTGCGGGTAGACGTGCGTGACCGGCAAGTGATTGAGGTGCCCGATCACGATGGCCTGCGGGGTGAAGTACTGGTCGGCCATCTTCACGATGTATTCCTCGGTGATCAGCGTCGAATCCGACAGCGATCCCGACCACAAAACCGGTGTGGTGTAACCGAATTCGGCCGCCACCTCGTCAACCGCCGCATTGTGCTTGGCATACGGCGGACGCCAATACGGTTTAGCCCCAATGCCATAGGTCTTCTTGAGGAAGTCGTCGTTGCGCTTGAGCTGCTGAGCGATATCGCCTTTCGTCAGCGTGGTCAGATCCGGATGCGACCAGGTGTGATTGCCCAACTGAATCTGCCCGGAGTCGACCAACGGCCGAAGTATCGCCAGGTTGTCCGTCCAGGAGTCGTACGTCCCGTTGACGAAGAAGGTGAGCCGGATACCGGTGTCCTTGGCGAACTGGGTGTAGGCGCGCACCACTTCGGAGTTGACGCCGTCGTCGACGGTCAGCGCCAGCAGGTCGCCTTTGCCGGGCAACTGATTGAGCACACCGCCGCCGGGCAGCCGGACCCGCGTAGTGGGCGGCGGTGGTGGCAACAGACCCGCGACGGTCGGACCGGATGTCGGAGCGGCGCCGGCGGCCCCCGCTGGAGTCTGCGCGAATGTCCGCGGCTGCGGATCGACCATGCAGCGAGCGGCGCCCACCGCGACGACAGTGGTTGCGGCGAGCGAGCCCAGGAAACGACGTCGATTCAGCTCGGACATGTGGCGGCCGCAATTCCGGTGCGCCCCGAACCAGGCAGCCCCGCGTACGGGGCGCCTAGCCTGACTAACGACGACACCACAGCAGCGAACCGTACCATTACCAGGGGCGATATGCCCTGTTGGCGACGGGAGGGTCGGCCATTTATTTTGGCCGGACCAGTGCGCCGTCCTCCTTGATGACGCTGCGGAAGGAACGCAGCCGCAGGCTGTTGGCAACGACGAACACGCTGGAAAATGCCATCGCGGCGCCGGCGAGCATCGGGTTGAGCAGCCCCAGCGCGGCCAGCGGGATCGCGGCGACGTTGTATCCGAACGCCCAGAACAGGTTGGCCTTGATTGTGGCCAACGTCATCCGGGACAGCCGGATCGCGTCGGCTGCGGCCCGCAGGTCCCCGCGCACCAGGGTGAGGTCAGCGGCCTCGATCGCCACATCGGTGCCGGTGCCCATGGCCAGCCCCAGGTCCGCGGCGGCCAGCGCGGCGGCGTCGTTGATGCCGTCGCCGACCATGGCGACAACCTTGCCCTCGGATTGCAGCCGCCGGACCGCGGCCACCTTCTCGGCGGGCAGCACTTCGGCGATCACCCGGTCGATGCCGACCTCATCGGCGATACGTCGCGCGACGGTCTGGTTGTCGCCGGTGAGCAGCACCGGGGTCAGCCCCAGCCGCTTGAATTCGCCGATGGCCTCGGCGCTGGTGGGTTTGACCGTATCGGCGACGACCAGGACGCCGCGGGCCTGCCCGTCCCAGCCGACGGCGACGGCGGTCTTGCCCGCCCGCTCGGCACGGTCCTTTGCCGCCGACAACGTCGGATCGAGGTGTTGCGCCCAGTCCGCCAGCAGACTCGCGCGACCGACGACAACCGCGTGCCCGTCGACAATGCCTTGCACGCCTTGGCCTTCCGAGTTGGCGAAATCGTCGGGTGTGGGCAATGCCCCCAGTTCTGCTTTGGCGCCCTTGGCAATTGCCCGCGCCACAGGGTGCTCGGAGGCGTCCTCAAGGGCTCCGGCGTAGCGCAGCAGGGTGGCGCGGTCGGTGTCGCTCGCGGCGATCACGTCGACCAGAGTCATCTTGCCGGTGGTAACGGTTCCGGTTTTGTCGAGCACGATCGTGTCGACTTTGCGGGTGGATTCCAGCATTTCGGGCCCCTTGATGAGTACACCGAGCTGAGCGGCGCGTCCCGTGCCGACCAACAATGCGGTCGGAGTGGCCAGCCCGAGCGCACAAGGGCAGGCGATGATCAGCACCGCGACGGCGGCCGTCAGCGCGGCAGTCATCGGGAAGCCGGCGCCCAGCCACGCGCCGAAAGTGGCTACCGCGACGGCGATCACGACGGGCACGAACACCCCGGAGATGCGGTCGGCGAGCCGCTGCACCTCGGCCTTGCCCGATTGCGCCGCTTCGACGAGCTTGGCCATCTGCGCCAGCTGGGTGTCGTCGCCGACTCGCTCGGCGCGCACCAGCAGCCGCCCGCCGGCGTTCACCGTCGCGCCGGTGACGGTGTCGCCCGGGCCGACCTCGACGGGTACCGACTCACCGGTGAGCATCGAGGCGTCGACGGCCGAAGAGCCCGAAACGACTGTCCCGTCGGTGGCGATCTTTTCGCCGGGGCGCACCACGAACTCGTCGCCGATCGCGAGTTGGCTTACCGGGATGCGGGTTTCGCGTTCATTTCGCAGCACCGCGACGTCCTTCGCGCCGAGCTCCAGCAGTGCCCGCAACGCTGCACCGGCCCGTCGTCTGGAACGCTTCTCGAAGTACCGGCCCGTCAGCACGAACATAGTCACGCCGGCAGCCACCTCGAGGTAGATGTTGGCCGCGCCATCGCCGGGTGTGATCGTCAGCGCGAACGGGTGGCGCATGCCCGGTTCCCCGGCCGTCCCGAAAAACAGGGCATACAGCGACCACCCGAACGCCGCGAGGGTGCCGACCGAGACCAGGGTGTCCATGGTGGCGGTGCCGTGTTTGAGATTGGTCCACGCCGCTTGGTGGAAGGGTCGGCCCGCCCACACGATGACCGGTGCGGCCAGCGCCAGCGACGCCCACTGCCAGTACCGGAATTGCAGGGCCGGGATCATCGCCATCAGGAGCACCGGCGTCGCGAGCACTATCGCGGTGCGCACGCGGTCGCGTAGTGAGGCCAACTCGGGATCATCGTCCTGCTGTTCGGCGGGTTCTTCGTGCTGCTGCACCAGCGCCGCGGAATAGCCCGCCTTCTCTACTTCGGCGACCAATGCCTGCGCGTCATACCCGAAGGGAACGCTGACGGTGGCTTTCTCGGTCGCGTAGTTCACCGTCGCGTAGACGCCGTCGAGCTTGTTGAGCTTGCCTTCGATGCGCATCGCGCAGGAGGCGCAGGTCATCCCCGAAATCTTGATTTCGACGTCGGTAGTGAGTTGCGCTGCTGCTTTCATAATGACGTATATACCCCCACGGGGTATATACGTCAAGCGGCGGCATCTGGTCTGGGCGGCCAGAACCGGAAAATGCCGGGTAGATTTCTCCCAATGACAGTCATAGTTGTCGACAGAGGACCCCGGCGAATCAGCCGCCGGACCGAAGTGGCCGCGCCGGCGGCCGAATTGTTCGCGATCGCCGCAGATCCCCGGCGCCACAGTGAGCTGGACGGCTCGGGAACGGTCCGGGACAACATCGATGCCCCAGCGAATCTCGTTGAGGGATCTAAGTTTTCGACCAATATGCGCATGTTCGGCCTGCCTTACCGCATCACCAGCACGGTGACCGCCTTCAAGCCCTATGAATTAGTGGAATGGCGCCACCCGTTGGGGCACCGCTGGCGATGGGAATTCGAGTCGCTCTCGCCGACGCTGACCCAGGTCACCGAGACGTTCGACTACCACGATGCGGGCACGCTCAAGAACAAGCTGAAGTACTACGAGCGGATGGGTTTCGCGAAGGCCAACGCAAAGGGCATCGAGGCGACCCTGAACAAGCTGCGCGATCGCTACGCCGAGAAGTAGGTCACGCCGGGTCGCCGGCGTCCCACGGCACTACGCCGGACACCCAGTGGCTCAGTTCCCGCACCTGGTCGTTGCGGTGTAAGTGGCGCGGCGGCGTCGCGAACGTCTCGTAGGGCCGGCAGCGGATCACCACCCGGTTCTCTTTTTCGCACATCGCCGCTACCGACGGGCGCGCCTCCTCGCCGAGTGGCTGGCCCGACATCCGGCCGGCCACCGCCATCATCACGTCCACCGCGAGATCGCGGTCCCGGTCGAGGGTCGCGTCGGCGTAGACCTGCAGGTAGGTAAACGGCCACCGCTCGTCCAGGACGCACAGGCTGATCTTGCCGTCGCGTTCGATCACGCGGGCCTTCCCGCGCCCGGCCATGGTGGATACCAGCAGTTCGTCGTCGTCGGTGGGGACGTAATAGACGACCGACATGCCGGGGCCATCGTTACGGCGGCGATAGCCGAACACGCAGGTGCGGTGGGTACGCACGAACTCGCGTCGCTCGGACGGCCGCATGTCGCGATCCGTCGGCGCGGTGAAAGGCTCTGCGGCCAGAGGGAGAAGCATCCAACACGTCCTTGCTGTCAAGAGGGTTGATTCCCCGAGTAATTATGGATACAGTGTGGCCATAATTACTCGGCCGTGTCAAGCGGCAAGTGAATCTGAATGGAACTCGATGGATAACGCGCAATCCCCTGGCCGGTCCCGCGGCCGGCCGGCCATACCTCTGGACCGGATACTCGACGCCGCCCTCGAGCTCGTCGACGAGCGCGGGGCGGACGCCCTGTCCATGCGGTCGTTGGCCCAACAACTGGGGTCAGGCACCGCAACGCTCTACCGCCACTTCGCCGGCCGCGACGAACTTGTCGCCCAAGTGGTCGACCGCATGCTCGGCGAAGTCGACCTCAAGAATGCTGAGGTGGCCGGATTGCATTGGCAGCAGGCCTGTATCACGTTCGCGCAGGGCATGTTTGACGCTCTGGCACGGCATGGCCACGTCGCGCCGTTGTTGATCGGGCACGTTCCGATCGGACCCAACGCGATGGCCCGCCGGGAGCTCGTGCTCGCCGTCCTGCTCGAGAATGGATTCCCGAGGGTCATCGCCGCGCACACCTACGCCACGCTGGTCCGTTATGTGCTCGGCTTCGCGATCCAGCTTTCCGGCTCAGCCGAGACCGACGCTGAGGATGCTGAGTTGTCCGCCGCGTTTCGGGAACTGGACGCGGACCGCTATCCGTCGGTGGTTGCCGTCGCCGCTGAGCTTCCCGTCCCCCTGGCCGATGAGTTCACATTCGGGTTGGAGCTGATAGTCGCCGGGCTGGAGCGGCTGCGCACGCCGTTACGGGTCGACCCCGGCGAATAGCGTGCCCCTGATGAGCTTCTTGACCGACTCCAGGCTGGCCTGGTAGGCCTCCGGGGGCAGGTTGGCGGCCTGTTCGGACAGGCCGCGCGTCAGCGCACAGATTGCCTCCACCGCGGCCACGTGACGGGTCTCGGGCCCGACGATTTCGCTGACGACCTCCCGTAGCGCGCGCGAGCCCGGGTAATTCGGCCCCCCGCGCCGCGACTGGGCAGTGCCCTCGGCGCGCAGTGCCCGCAAGAATGCGGCCAAATGGGGATAGTCGTGCATCAGCAGTTTCGACTCGTCCAGCACGGCGCCGAGTCGGTCGACGACATCATCGGATCGTGCGGCGGCGGCACGCAGTCGCGGCAACACGATGTCTTCGATCTCCTGACCGGTCGCCTTGAGCAGTTCGGCCTTGTTCGGAAAGTAGTGATACAAACTGCCGCTGGTCATATCGGCGGCCCGGGCGATCTCGCGGATGGTCGCCTGCGAGTAGCCGACCTCGGCCACGCACCGCATGGCTGCAGTGATGATCCGCTGGCGGGTTTCCTCGCCGACAGCGCCCACCGGCCGGCCCAGCTGGGCTCCTGCTTGAGACGAGCCGACGGTCATGCCGCGAACCCCTAACCGTCGCCGAAATTAACTGATCAGTCGAATATATTCGACGGGTGAGGACACAACCACAATGACCCAGTCACAGCTCGGGCGTCCCGTCGGCGCGAGCGGCGAGGAAACCCGCCAGCGGATCATTCGTGCCACCATGCGGTGCGTGGCCGAGGTCGGCTACGCCCGGGCGACCATCCGCGAGATCGCCCGTACCGCAAACGTGACCAGCGCCAGCCTCTACAACTACTTTCCGAACAAATCAGAACTGATCAAGGCCACGATCGCGGCCAGGGCCGAGGCCTCCATGCCACGGCTTCGCCGGGCCGCCACTATTGAGGGCACCATCGTCGAGCGAATCGAGGCGATACTCGACGAGTGCGGTCACTTGATGCGTGAATACCCCGACTTGGCCGCATTCGAATGGGCGATCCAGGCCGAATATCTGGTCATCCCGGCTCAGCCCGCGCCAGCGCAAAACGGGAACACGGCGGCCCCCGCGATGCAGCCGGGGTTTGGGACATTTCGCGAAATCATCGAAGGTGTCGTTGCCGATGCCTGCCGCCGAGGTGAGCTCGGTGACAATCCTGACCCCGATGCCGCGGTCGAGGCGATCTATGCGCTGATGTATGGCTTGACCGAGTTGGCGGCGACGTTGCCGCCGGAGGGATATCAGGCATCGCTGGGTTCGGCCAAAGAATTGGTCCGCGGCACTTTGTTCAGTAATTCCTAGCTTTTCGGAGCGCTGGCATCTTCCCCTGATACGATCGGCCGATTGATTAGTCGGGGTCATCCAGAGGGAGTCGAGGCCTTGACCGAAACCATCGGCTGCGCGCTGGACGTCGATGCGCTGCGCCAGAAATACGCCGAGGAGCGGGCAAGGCGACTACGCCCGGACGGGATTGCCCAGTATGTGGAGATCGCCGGCGATTTCGCCCGCTTCGGTGACGACCCGTGGGCCGAGCCCGGCTTCACGCGCGAACCGCTTACCGACGAAGTGGACGTGGCGATCATCGGCGCCGGCTTCGGTGGACTGCTGACCGGTGCGCGGTTGCGTGAGCTCGGCGTAAAAAGCGTGCGGTTGATCGACAGAGCCGCCGACGTGGGCGGTACCTGGTATTGGAACCGGTATCCCGGCATCGCCTGCGACGTCGAGTCCTATGTCTACATGCCGCTGCTCGAGGAGCTGGGCTACATGCCCAGGGACAAGTACGCCCGGGGAGCGGAGATCTTCGCGCACTGCCGCCGCATCGCCGAGCACTACGACCTGTACCGCGACGCCTGCCTGCAGACCGATGTACATGAGATCCGGTGGGATGCCGCGGATTCCCGCTGGATCATTCGAACCAACCACGGCGACGAGATGCGGGCCAGGTTCGTCTCCATGGCCAACGGCTATCAAGCCAAGCCCAAGCTGCCCGGAATCCCGGGCATCGGCACGTTCGGCGGTCATACCTTCCACACCAGCCGCTGGGACTACGCGTACACCGGCGAACACCTGGAAAAACTCGCCGATAAGCGAGTCGGCATCATCGGCACCGGAGCGACTGCGGTGCAATGCGTTCCCCATCTGGGCGCTGCGGCGCAGCAGCTCTACGTGTTTCAGCGCACCCCGTCATCGGTCGACGTCCGGGCCAACGCGGCCACAGACTCGCAGTGGGCCAACGCATTACAGCCGGGCTGGCAGCGCCAGCGCATCCAGAATTTCCACATCCTCACCGCCGGCGGTCAAGCCGAGGAGGATCTGGTCGCCGATGCCTGGACGAGCATCACCCGCAAGCTCCCGGTTATGCGCCACGACACCGACGGGGCGGTGAGCTCCGAGCAGCGCACGCGCGATATCGAGATCGCAGATTTCGCCAAGATGGAGGAGATCCGGGCTCGCGTCGAGGGCATCGTGACCGATCGCGCGACAGCGGAAGCGCTCAAACCCTGGTACGGATACTTCTGCAAACGGCCGTGCTTTCACGATGAATATCTGCAAACCTTCAACCGGGACAACGTCACGTTGGTCGACACCCTCGGGCGCGGCGTCGACCGCATCACCGAGACCGGTGTCGTCGTGGGCGGGGTGAGCTACGAGCTCGACTGCCTGATCTTCGCGACGGGTTTCGAGGTGGGCACCGACTATTGCCGCCGCGCCGGATTCGAGCTGATCGGCCGCGATGGCGTGACGCTGACTGAACGATGGCACGACGGTGTACGCACGTTTCATGGCTTGTGCACCAACGGTTTTCCAAACTGCTTCATCGAGAGCATCGCCCAGGCGGGGCTGACCGTCAACTTCCCCTACCTGCTCGATGTGCAGGCCACCCACGTGGCGTGGATCATCGCCTGGGCGCTGGAACACGGCGTAACCGAGGTCGAGGCCTCGGCCGGTGCCGAAGCGGCTTGGGTCGACATGGTGGTGCAGCGCTCGGCGCTGACCGCCGAGCGGGCCAAATCGTGCACACCCGGCTATTACAACCGGGAAGGCAAGGCGGACGCCAAGACTCGGCAGGGCAGTTTCTTCTTCGGCGGGCCCACCGAGTATGCCGACATCCTGGAATCCTGGCGGGTGCAAGGGGACCTGCAGGGGTTCGAAATCCGATGACGCGCCGACGGCGATACGTCATCGGCCGGCTCGTCGCAGCCGGCCGTCGCCGGCGCTCTCCGAAGGTGGCGATCATCGGTGCCGGGTTCGGCGGCCTGGGTGCGGCAGTGGCGTTGCGGCGCAGGGGTATTGACGACCTGGTGATCATCGAGGGTGCCGACGGCGTGGGCGGCACCTGGCGGCGCAACACCTATCCCGGTGCGGCCTGCGACATCCAGAGTCATCTGTATTCGTTCTCGTTCGCGCCCAACAAATCCTGGACCCGCACCTACGCGCGTCAGCCCGAGATCCTGGCGTATCTGGAGTCGGTGGCCGACACCTTCGATCTGCACCGTCACCTGATGCCCGGCACGCGGGTGCATACCGCCCACTGGAATGAAGACACCTGGCAGTGGGACCTGGCCGCGGACCGGGACGGGTGCCCGGTCACGCTGAGCGCCGACGTGCTGGTCAGCGCGGTCGGCTTGTTCGGAGCGATGAAGCTGCCCGACATCGCGGGCCTGGACGCCTTCAGCGGCACGCTCATGCACACCGCGCAATGGGACAACAGCATCGATCTGACTGGTAAGCGGGTGGCTGTCATCGGCACCGGTGCCAGCGGAGTGCAGGTCGTTCCCGAACTGGCGAAGATCGCCGGCCATGTGTCGGTGTTTCAGCGCACGCCGCCCTGGATGGTCCCGAAGGACGACCGTCCTTACAGTGCAACGGAATTGACCCGGTTCGCACGCGATCCTCTGGCCACACGCCGAGCGCGGTGGCAGATCTGGAAGTTCCAGCATGACAACACCGCGACGTTCGCCGACGATCCGGTGGTGGCGGCCCGCTCGCAATTCGCGACGGCGTTCCTGCAGCGGGTCGTTCCCGATGAAGGGCTGCGGCAAGCGCTGACCCCGGACTATCCGTTTCGCTGCAAGCGGGTGCTGCTGGGCGACGACTTTTACCGGGCGCTGCAGCAACACCACGTTGACCTGGTCACCGACCCCATCGAGCAGGTCACCACGACTTCGGTTGTCACCGCGGCCGGTGACGCAATCGACGTGGATGCGATAGTCCTGGCCACGGGTTTCGAAACGTCGCAGTATCTTTCGGGTATCGAGGTGATCGGCGCCGGGGGGCAGCGGTTGCACGAACGCTGGGGCGCCGACCCCAGCGCGTATCTCGGTGTGGCCGTGAGTGGATTTCCGAACTTCTTCATGTTGTATGGCCCCAACACCAATCAGGGCGGCAACTCTATCGTCTACATTCTGGAGGCCGGCGCACGACTGGTGGCAAGCGCGGTGGCTCGAGTGGCCCGTCGCGGCGGCTACGTCGATGTCCGGCCGGAAGCCGAAAAACGGTACAACGACGACCTTTCCGCGGACCTCGAGCGCACCATCTGGACCCAGTGCACCAGCTACTTCCGGTCACCGAGCGGCCGCATCGTCACCCAATGGCCCTACACCGAGCTGGAGTACGCCCGCCGGACTTGGCGGTTGAGGCCGCGGGATTGGCTGCACCGCGCGGCCGCCAGCGGTCAGTCCAGTCCGAAATCGATGACCCCGCGAATCAATTCGCCGGCAGCCAGATCGTTGTAGGCGTCGTTGATTTCGTCGAGCCCGTAGCGCTTGGTGATCATCTCGTCGAGAAGTAGCCGGCCCGACTGGTACAGCGTGGCCAGCAGCGGAATGTCGCTCTTGGGATTGCAGGAGCCAAACACGGTGCCGGACAACGTCTTGTTCATCAAGATGAACTCTTGCAACCCGACCGCGACCGAATTCAGTCCCGGCGACGGCAAGCCGGTGAGCACACAAGTGCCGCCCTTGCGGGTGAGCGTCAGCGCTGCGTCGACGTCGGTCGCGCCGATCATCGCCGGCGCGACGACGACCGCGTCGGCCATCACGCCGCGGGTCAACTCGCGCACCAATCCGATGGCCTCGGTTGCCGTCGCCGCGGTGTGAGTGGCGCCGAAGGTGTACGCGCATTCGCGTTTGAACTCGACCGGGTCGACCGCGACGATCCGGGCGGCACCGCTGATGCGTGCACCCTGGATGGCTGCACTGCCGATGCCGCCCGTGCCGATCACCACCACGGTGTCGCCGCCGCGGACGTTGGCCCGGTTTACCGCTGAGCCGTAGCCGGTCGGCACCGCACACGCCAGGAGTGCAGCGGGCACCAGCGGCAGCTCCGCATCGATCTTGACCAGCGAATCGGCCGAGACGACGGTGTGCTCGGCGAACGCCCCGATCTTGGACACATGGCCGAGGTTTTGGCCGTCGGAGCTGTGATGGCGAAACGTGCCGTCGGTCGGCATGCCCGGGGCCAGGGTTCCAGATCCGGTATCGCACAGATACTCCATGCCCGATGCGCACCACCGGCACTGCCCGCAAACCGCTACGAAGGACGTCACCACATGGTCACCGGGCGAGAATCGGGTGACGCCGGCGCCCACCTCGACCACCACGCCGGACCCCTCATGCCCGCCGATGGTGGGGGACATCGCCGGTAGTCCCAGGGCACGCAGCGTCTCCGGCGGCGGGGCCAGTTTGCCCTGCCGGATGTGTTCGTCGGAATGGCACAGCCCGGTGGCGGCGAGTTGGATCAGCACTTCTCCGGCGCGCGGCGGATCGAGCTGGAACTCTTCAACGGTCCACGGACGGCCGTACTCGTAAAGGATGGCCGCCCGGCTTCTCATCGACTCGTGCCCTCTCTGTCGTGGTCACGATAACCACCTCGGCGAAAACGGCCACACGAATCGCTCGGCCGTGTTTACTATCAAACGATTGATTATATGACGCGCGAAAATTGCCGGAAGGTCAGTTTATGTCGTATTTGGTGGCGGTTCCCGAATTCCTGTCGTCGGCTGCGTCGGATTTGGCAGGGCTCGGGTCGGCGCTGAGCGCCGCACGCGCCGCGGCGGCTCTGCCGACCACCGGGATTCTGCCCGCCGCAGGGGACGAGGTTTCGGCTGCGGTGGCCTCTTTCTTCGCCGGCAACGGTAGGCAGTATCAGGCGCTGAGTGCAGAGGTGGAAGCGTTTCACGAACAGTTCGTGAAGGCATTGACGGCCAGTGCCGGGTCGTATGCGGCCGCCGAGCTGGCCAATGCCAATCCGCTGCAGCAGGCGGCGCTCGACCTGATCAATGGGCCCACTCGAACGCTGTTGGGTCGGCCACTGATCGGCAACGGCGCCGACGGGCTGGCAGGGACCGGCCAGGACGGCGGACCCGGCGGGTTGTTGTACGGCAATGGCGGCAGCGGCGGTTCGGGTGCCGCCGGGCAGCCGGGCGGCAACGGCGGCAGTGCCGGTTTGATCGGCAACGGCGGCGCCGGCGGGCAGGGCGGGGCAGGCATCGAGGGCGCCAAGGCCGCTCCGGCCGGTGGCCGGGGCGGCAACGGCGGTCTGTTGTTCGGCGACGGAGGTGCGGGCGGAACGGGCGGATCGGGCGTCACGCCTGGCCCCGGTGGCGCCGGCGGCGCCGGCGGTCTCTTGGGTGGGCACGCCGGTCAGACCGGCGCGACGGGGACCAAGATCAGCGTGCCCAGCACGCCCAGCGACCCCGGGAATCCGGGTAACCCGGGCAATCCGAGTGACCCGGGCAATCCGAGCGATCCAGGCAATCCTGGCAATCCGGGACAAGGTGCGGTTGATGCGGCCAACAACGGCGATCTCAAATCCTCCAACGGAGGCACCATCGCCAATCCCGATCTCAAGGAGATCTCGGGCATCGACGCCGGAATCAACAATCCCAATGTCTATTGGGTACACAACGATTCGGGGGACACGGCGCGGATATTCGCGATCGATTCGAAGACCGGCCAAACCTTGGGGACATTCAATCTCGGTGGTGCAAAGGCCAGCGACTGGGAGGATATCGAGGTCGCCAAGGGGCTCGACGGTAAGTCCTATATCTACGTCGGCGACATCGGCGACAATGGTCTGTCCCGCAGCGACGTGGCCATATACCGCGTCCCCGAGCCGATTGTCACTGGCACCGCTGCCAATCCGCAGAGCACCACGCTGAGCGGAGTCCAGCGGCTCGGCCTGACCTATCCCAATGGCGAGAAGATCAACTCCGAATCGCTGGCGGTCGACCCGCGTTCGGGCAACATGATGATGATCGAGAAAACCAGCGGCACTACCTCCCGCGTCTATACCGTCGCGGACAGCGCCTGGGGCTCCAGCGGCGACACCACACTGCAACAGGTCGGGACGCTGGACTTATCCCACGCCGGTTCGAAGCTGGTCACCAGCGCGGACTTCTCGCCCGACGGTTCGGAATTGGCGATTCGCACCTACCGCGACGTGTTGCTGTGGAACCGCGCCGACGGGACAACCGCGTGGGCACCGCTCAGCCAGCAGCCGGTGGACGGCCCGGTGGTGACCGAAACGCAGGGCGAGGCGGTCGCCTTTTATCCCGACGGCTCCGGCTATGTCACGGTGAGTGAAGGGGCGAGCCAGACCCTGCACCTCTATTCGCAAAACACGTGACGACCTAGCTGGGCGGGCTACGTGGTCTGGGTCTTCGCGGCCGCGACGACACCGCCGTCGACCAACAGGTCGGTGCCGGTGATGAAGCCTGCCTCGGGGCCGAGCAGGAAAGCAGCGGCGGCGGCAATGTCGTCGGCTGTCCCAATGCGGCCCGTACCGGACATGGCGATCATCGCCCGCATGCCGTCGCCGACCGGCGAGGCGAGTTCCTGCTGGCCCATCGGCGTCGAGATGATGCCGGGGCTGATCGAATTGATCCGCGCGCCCCGCCGGCCCCACTGAATGCTGGCCGCGCGGACGCGAATCTGGTTGGCCTGCTTGGCGATTGCATACGCCATACCCGGATATTCCTGACTGGAGACGAAGTCGAGGTCTTGCAGGTGATCGGATGGGTTGTGAGCCAACGCCTTTTCCTGTTGGGCGGTCAGTGGGGGAAGCAAGTGCCCGGCCATACTGGCGATCACCACACCAGCGCCGCCGGGGGTGATCACCTCGCCGAACTCCTGTAGTACCAACGCGACGCCGAGCAGATCCACCGCCACGATCGCCTCCGCCGGGGCCTGCGCGGGAGAAAGGCCGGCGGTATGTGCAAGCTGTGTGACGTTGCCCAGTGAGGCGGCATATTCAGCGAGCGCGTGCACCGACGCCGGCGACGAGACATCGACCGAGCGGCTTTGGACACAGTGGCCCTCTGCGGCCAGCGACGCGGCGACCGACGCCAACGCCCGCTCGTCGTGGTCGGCCACCAGCACCGTCTTGCCCGAGCCCAGCCGGCGGGCAATCGCCTGACCCATGCCGCCCACCCCGATGACGGTCAGCACTTGTGCCACCGGACCAGGGTATAGCTTCGATGAAATGTCGCCGGATCAACCGTGGAACATCAATATCCACTATGACGGGCTGCTGCCCGGGGCCTGCATCAGCCGGTTGCGCTACGGCCGGGTCCTGATCACCTGGCGTACCCCGGGCTAGCCGGCCCGACCCATTGCCGCGGCTGCGGCTTGGGCGAACAGTGCGACGGTCTGGTTGCGGGTCAGCGAACCCATGAATTGCTCGGCGGCGCGCATCGCATCGCCGACCATCAAAGTGGGCCCGTTGCAGAGGTTTTCGAACGCCTCGGCGATCACGTCGTCGACTGTGCCCGCACCCACCGGTACCTGGTCGGGTGACGCGATCTGGCCGCGGCTGCATTCGAGCTGCCGCAGTGCGGGTGTGTCGGTCTTGCCCAGGATGAGGCCCAGTACGTCGACGCCCTTTTGGTGCAGTTCGGCCCACAACGCTTCGGCGAAGACCATGTCGAACGCTTTGAAAACGCCATAGGCGGCGATGTTGGGTCCGCCGGCCAGCCCGGCCCCGGACCCGAAGATGACGATTCCACCGCGACCTCGCTCCACCATGGCCGGGGCGAAGTGGTGGCACAGCTGCATCGGCACCATGCAGTTGCGCTGCACCATTGCCTCCGCGGCTGCGATAGGGCTGGCCAGGAAGGGCTGGTAATTCGGGTCGCCGCCGGCGCAGTAGACCAGGAAACCGATTTCGAGATCAGCGGTGGCCGCGGCGATGGCCGCCGACGCGCCCGGCTCTGCGAGATCCACCGCCAGAGTCCGGGTTTGCGCGGCTGTCTGCGAACTGATCTCTGCGGCAACGTGATCGAGGGTTGTCTGCTGGCGCGCCAGTAACATGACGTTGACGCCGCGGTCGGCGATTCCCTTGGCAAAAGCGGCGCCCAGACCGTCCGACGCCGGCAACGAGCGCCCAGGGTCCGTACTTCGCGGCAAACGTCATCTAAGGGCTCCCGACCGTGCTCACGCGCACCGCGGTGAACCGCCGCCGGGCGATGCGCCACCCGTCTGGCGTGCGGACGATCTCGTCGTCGTAGAAGCCGATGCCGTTAACGCCAGTCTGGTTGTCGGCCATCATGATCAGCGCGTCAACATAGGCGCGCGCCACGGCCGTGTCGCCGTCGATCGTGATGACCTGATTGCTCAACCGGTGCAGCAAATGCCCGGGCGTCGCATGCACCTTGTCCATGAATTCGGCTACGGCATCGACGCCTTCCCATGCGCCGATCTCGCCGTAGTCGAGTTCGCAGTCCGCCGTGAACACGGTGCGGAACAGCGGCCAGTCGCGCTGATCGATGCCAGTGGCGTAGCGCACCAGCAGATCGGAAATATCCTGACGGTCCTGGCATTCGGTCATGCGGCATCTCCGTTGGGGTGGAACACGTTCCGCGGTGGACCGTCTGATTTGCGATCCTATCCTCAGGGCGGTCGGCCGGCTCGATTGCCACATATGGGTGTCTGGAACTTGATGTATGAGCGCATCAAACGATCGGGTGTAGGGACGGGTTGTGAGGTCGGCGGGTGGGGCTGCGGCCTGAGCTTAAGGTGATGCGGGCAATCCGGGGAGATACGGTGGCTGGGTTGGGTTGTGCTGCATATTTGTTGGGCGGGTTGGGATAGGCAAGTGCCCAGATAGCGCCGTCGCCGGGGAAGCCAGGTTGATCAGTCGCCTCTGGTTTGTTGCGGCGACTCCGTGGTGTGGCCGGTGGTCGTTTTCGATGATTCCGCGGTAGCGCAATCGTCGGCTGCCGCTCGTCGGAGCCAGGCGATGAATCGTTCGACCATGGGCCGGTGCCGGTGTATTCGGTGCGCCAGTCGGGACTGCGGGCGGCTTGGTAACAGGGCGCAGCAGGAAGCGCGACATCCATTTGCAGCACATAACATCTCCTTCTACGTGTTGTCAGAGTGAGGATCCAGATCAACGTCGCCCTTACTCTGCCCAGGCTGACTGTGGCTCCTTGTCGCCGTTTAGTCGGTCTCACGAGATGCGGCCACATAGAAAGATGTTGCTAAGAAGGTAACGGCTGTCCGTCGAGAGCTATCAGAGTTCGCCCGATCGACGAGCATCAAGCGACCACTTGCATGATTGCCGAATGGCACCACGTCACATGGCCAGAAAGGACCGGGACGGACGATGCTCGGGGTGTCTTGCATAGGTTCGGTGAACCAAGTGCGCTTTTCCGGAAGGGTGGCTCCTGGTGACGATGGTATGGGCTCGTTCGTCGAGGGCGGAGGGCCGCGGCTTGCGCCGAAGCCAGCCGATCGTCATTAGGCGATCGGCGGCAGGCTTTGGCCGCAGCCCGCGGCGTTGCCGTCTCACGGTGCGAGCCGGACAAAGCCCGGTGGCATGGCGGGCGCCGGCGGCGGTGCCCCCGAACCGCGACCTCCACTGCCACCAGTGACGCCCCCGCCCACGCC